>NZ_DATIGV010000020.1:0-82743 GCF_035481345.1 Hydrogenophaga sp.
GGCTTGCGCTCCACCGGCCAGCCGGTGCCGCCATCGTGCGCGCCGATGAGCAGCACCCGCCCGGGCAAGGTGGCGTCGCGCACCAGGGCCACGGCCTGCGCGTTGTCGGCGTTCACGAGCAGCAACTGCGCATCGAGCACCTCCTCCTGCACCCGATAGGCCGGTGGCCGCCGCGCGGCGAGCCGGAAGAACGATTCGAAGGTGGCGCTCTCGTGCTGGGCGAAGCCCACGAGTGCCACGGTGTAGGCAGCCTCCATTACCCGCTCCACGCCCCACGACACATTTTGAAACCCTTTGGGGGCCGGCGCAGTATGGCGTGCCGCCGGGGTTTTGGGTGGGGAATGCGCCGCCGCTCGGGCCGCCATGTGAAGATTCTGTCGCGCGCCAGACACTGCGCGCCCGCCCGGCCACACGTTCAGGAGCCCCTTCATGCCCAGCGTCTACGACTTCGAAGCCTTGTCCATCAACGGCCAGCCCGTGCCCCTGAGCCACTACAAGGGCCAGGTGCTGCTCATCGTCAACACCGCCAGCGCCTGCGGCTTCACGCCGCAGTTCGCCGGGCTGGAGGAGCTGCACAAGGCCTACGGCCCGCGCGGCCTGGCGGTGCTGGGGTTTCCCTGCAACCAGTTCGGTTCGCAGGACCCGGGCAGCAATGAGGAGATCGCCGGTTTCTGTCAGCTCAACTACGGCGTGAGCTTTCCCATGATGAGCAAGATCGACGTCAATGGCGGCGACGCGCACCCGCTGTACCGCTGGCTCACCGCCGAGGCGCCGGGCCTGCTGGGCAGCAAGGCCATCAAGTGGAACTTCACCAAGTTCCTGGTGGGCAAGGACGGGCAGGTGCTCAAGCGCTACGCGCCGCAGGACGCGCCGGCCAAGCTGGCGGGGGACATCGAGGCGGCGCTGGTGGCTTGAGTCGCGCTACAGATAGCGCAGCATTGCCGCTGCCAGGGACGGCAGCACCAGCGCGTTGAGCAAGGCACTCAGCCCCATTGCCAGCCCCGCGAAGGCGCCGGCCTCCTCGCTCTCCTGAAACGCCCGCGCGGTGCCGATGCCGTGCGCGATGGTGCCCAGCGCGAAGCCGCGAACCGCCGGTTCCTGGATGCGCAGCGCATCAAAGAGGAAGCGCCCACCCACCGCCCCGAGCACGCCCGTGGCCATGACGAGCACGGCGGTGAGCGAGGGCAGGCCGCCGATCTTTTCGCTGATGCCCATGGCCACCGGCATGGTGACCGACTTGGGCGCCAGCGAGGCCATGGTGGCGGGCGAGGCCCCCAGCGCCCAGGCCACCACGACGGCGGTGGCGGCCGCCGCCAGGGCACCGGCCACCAGAGCGGCGAGCAGCGGCAGCGCCAGGCGGCGCAGCCGGTGCAGTTGCTCGAACAGCGGCACCGCCAGCGCCACGGTGACGGGGCCGAGCAGGAAGTGCACGAACTGCGCGCCCTCGAAGTAGGTGGCGTAGGGCGTGCCCGTGGCCCACAGCAGCGTGGCCAGCACCAGCACGGTGGGCGGCACCGGGTTGGCCAGCGGGTGAAAGCCGCTGCGCCGGTACAGCACGAAGGCCGCGTGGTAGACGAGGAGCGTGAGCGTGAGGCCCAGCAGCGGCGTGGCCGCGAGGTAGACCCAGATGTCGATGAGGTGGCGGGGCGCCTCGGCGTTCATGGCGACTGGCCTTCGCGGCGCGCTTGCCAGCGCATCAGCCAGACCATCGTCCAGGCCGACACGGCCAGACCCGCCAGCGTGCTCACCACCAGCGCCACGCCGATGGCCAGCGCCTCGTCGCCCAGGCGCTGCAGGTGCTGCATGACGCCCACGCCGGCCGGCACGAACAGCAGCGAGAGGTGCTGCAGCAGGCCCTGCGCGGTGGGCTTGATGGCATCGAGCCAGGCCGGGCGCAGCGCCAGCGTGGCCAGCAGCAGGGCCAGGCCCACCACCGGCCCGGGCACCGGCGCGGCGGTGGCGAGCACGGTCACCTCGCCCAGCAGCTGGAACACGAGCAGGGTGGCCAGCGCGGGGATCATGCGGGCTCAGGCGCGCAGCGCGTCGTCCAGCAGTTCGACCCAGTGCCGCACGGGCGTGCCGGTGCCGCTCTGCAGGTGCGTGATGCAGCCGATGTTGGCGCTGGCAATCACGGCAGGCTTGAGCTCGCCGAGGTGGCCGAGCTTGCGGTCGCGCAGCTCATAAGCGATCTCGGGTTCGAGCACCGAGTAGGTGCCAGCCGAGCCGCAGCACAGGTGCGCCTCATTGCGCGCGAGCTGCACGGTGAAGCCGAGCTCGCTCAGGCCGCGCTCCACGCCACCGCGCAGTTGCTGCCCGTGCTGCTGGGTGCAGGGCGGGTGGTAGGCCACCACGCGCTGCGCATCGGGCACGCGCGCGAGCTTGGGCTTGAGCGCGGGCACCAGCTCGGGCAGCAGCTCCGACAGGTCGCGCGTGAGGGCGCTGATGCGCGCGGCCTTCTCGGCGTAGACGGGGTCGTCGCGCAGTGCGTGGCCGTAGTCCTTCACCATCACGCCGCAGCCCGACGCGTTCATGACGATGGCCTCGGCGCCACGCTCCACGAAAGGCCACCAGGCGTCGACGTTGGCGCGCATCTGCGCGAGGCCGCCGCCGTGGTCGTTGAGGTGGAACTTCACCGCGCCGCAGCAACCGGCCTCGGGGGCCACGATCGTCTGGATGCCGGCCGCGTCGAGCACGCGCGCGGTGGCGGTGTTGATGTTGGGCGCCATGGCCGGCTGCACGCAGCCCGCGAGCAGGAGCACCTGGCGCGAATGCGAACGCTTGGGCCAAACGCCCGCCGCTTGCGGTGCGGGCACCTTGGCCTTGAGGGCCGCCGGCAACAGGCCGCGCACCGCCTGGCCCAGCTTCATCGCGGGAGCGAACAGTGGCGAGGTCAGGCCTTCCTTGAGCAGCCAGCGCACGGCACGCTCGCCCGTGGGGCGCGGCACCTTCTGCTCGACGACGGCGCGCCCGATGTCCACCAGGTGCCCGTACTGCACGCCGCTGGGGCAGGTGCTTTCGCAGTTGCGGCAGGTGAGGCAGCGGTCCAGGTGCACCTGCGTCTTGCGCGTGGGCGTGGCGCCTTCCAGCACCTGCTTGATGAGGTAGATGCGCCCGCGCGGGCCGTCGAGTTCGTCGCCCAGCAACTGGTAGGTGGGGCAGGTGGCGGTGCAGAAGCCGCAGTGCACGCACTTGCGCAGGATGGCCTCGGCCTCGCGGCCGTGCGCGGTGCCCTGGAACTCGGGGGCGAGCTGGGTCTGCATCAGACCGCCCGCCGGGCCGCCCCAAGGGCGGTCTGCGCCCCCTTGGAGGGCAGCAAATACATGAAGTGATGCGCGTGGGGGTCCATGGGGTCAGAAGAGAGCGGGCGCCTGGAAGATGCCGTGCGGGTCGAAGGCCTCGCGCAGGCGCTGCATGACGGCGCCCAACGCGGGGCTGGGCGCGTCCGCGCGCGGCACGCCGCCGTCGCCCACGGCCGGGGCGCGGAACAGGTGCGCGTGGCCACCGGCCGCGCGCGCCGCGGTGCGGATGGCATCGGCCGCGTCCGCGGGCGCCCAGAGCCAGCGCTGCGCGCCCTGCCATTCGATGAGCTGCGGCCAGGCCGCGAGCAGCGGCTCGGCGGTCTGAGGAACGGAGACGCGCCACAGGCCGTGCGCGGGCGATGGCGGCGCGGTGAAGAACGGCAGTTGCTGGTCGCGGCCGGCGGTCCAGCCGGCGGCGGCTTCAAGCGGGTCGAGGCGCACGCCCGGCGCTTCGCCCAGCAGGCGCACGCACGCGGCCTCGACGGCGGCGACAGCACCGCGCAGCCGCAGGTGCAGCCGCCCCGGGCCCGCGGCCTCGCCCAGCCAGCGGCTGGCGTTGATGGGCAGCGGCTGCCCGCCCCAGCGGTGCAGGCGTTCCAGCGCGTTGAACTGATCGACCTCGAACACCAGCGTGGCCTCGGCCGGCGCCACGGGCAGCACCTTGAGGCTGAGCTCGGTGACGACGCCCAGGGCGCCCCAACTGCCCGCGAGCGCGCGGCTCACGTCGTACCCGGCCACGTTCTTCATGACCTGGCCACCGAAGGTGAGCAGTTCGCCCCGGCCGTTGATGAGGCGCGCGCCGAGCACGTAGTCGCGCGCGCCGCCCACGCTGGCGCGCGCGGGCCCGGCCAGGCCCGAGGCCACGGCCCCGCCGACCGTGCCGCCCGCGCCGAAGCGCGGCGGCTCGAAGGGCAGGCACTGGCCGTGTTCGGCCAAGGCGGCTTCGACGTCCGCCAGCGGCGTGCCCGCGCGCACGGTGACCACGAGCTCGCTGGGTTCGTGGCTCAGGATGCCGCTGTGGGCGCGCAGATCGAGCGGATCCCCCGCCACGGGCGCGTGCACGAAGGCCTTGGTGCCGCCGCCCACCAGGCGCAGCGGCGTGCGCGCAGCCACGGCGCTGCGCACCCGGTCGATGAGTGCCTGGGGGTGGTCGCTGGCGGGAACGAAGGCCGGCTCTGCGGACGGCGCGGCGTGGGGCGCGGACATGGCGGCGATGGTAGCGGCCGCTCACCGCGCAGGCCTTGAATTTTTTGCACGCCCGGCTGCAATGCCGCCAGCGACCCGGCTCAGCGCGAGGCGTACCCGAGGCAGGCCCCCGCATCGGGCCGGCCCTTGCACTCGCGTTTGAGCCGCTGGGCGCGTTCGGCCCGGCTTTCTTCCGACGGCGCCTTGTGGAAGCTCACCTTGCCGGGCAGGCGCCGCTCCGATGGTGCAGGGGCTTCGGCCTTGGCGGCCTTGGCCGCAAAGGCATGGCCTGCGCCCAGCAAGACCACCGCCAATGCCACGCCGCGAACGATCTTCAAACCCATGCGCCCTCTCCGGTTGCTGATGCGGGCGGCGATGCTAGGGCCTGGGCGCAGCCCCTGCCCCCCGGGGTACGGACAAAAAAAAGCCCGAGGACCTGTCGGGCCTCGGGCCGGAGTCGGGAAGCACCCCGTTCGCGAACGGGATGTCCCCCTGGAGTCAATCAGCGGTGGTAGGCCGTCTCGCCGTGCGAGGTGATGTCCAGGCCTTCGCGCTCGGCTTCTTCGCTCACGCGCAGACCCATCACCATGTCCACGATCTTGTAGCAGATGAAGGCCACGACAGCGGACCAGACGATCGTGATGATCACGCCTTCGGCCTGGATGAGCAGCTGGCTGCCGATGGAGAAGTCGTCGCCCTTGACGCCGCCGAGCGTACCGGCCGAGAACACGCCGGTCAGCAAGGCGCCGACGATGCCGCCCACGCCGTGCACGCCGAACACGTCCAGCGAGTCGTCCGCGCCGAGCATCTTCTTGAGGCCGTTGACGCCCCACAGGCACAGGAAACCGGCCACCAGACCGATGACGATGGCGCCCATGGGACCCACCGTGCCGCAGGCCGGGGTGATGGCCACGAGGCCGGCGACGGCGCCCGAGGCGGCGCC
Source organism: Hydrogenophaga sp. (assembly GCF_035481345.1). Lineage (GTDB taxonomy): Bacteria > Pseudomonadota > Gammaproteobacteria > Burkholderiales > Burkholderiaceae_C > Hydrogenophaga. Next base: position 5,428 of record NZ_DATIGV010000020.1, read on the forward strand.
CAGCATGGAGGCCTTGCCCTTGCTCAGCGCTTCACCGATGCACCAGGCCAGCACCGCGGCGGCGGTGGCGAACAGGGTGTTGATGAAGGCCAGGCCCGCACCGCCCGTGGCTTCCAGGTTGGAGCCGGCGTTGAAGCCGAACCAGCCCACCCACAGCAGCGAGGCGCCCACCATGGTCAGCGTCAGGCTGTGCGGCGTCAGCGCTTCCTTGCCGTAGCCGATGCGCTTGCCCAGCACGTAGGCGCCGACCAGGCCGGCCACACCGGCGTTGATGTGCACCACGGTACCGCCGGCGAAGTCCAGCGCGCCCTTGTCGAACAGGTAACCGCCCGCGCCCCAGACCATGTGGGCGATCGGCAGGTAGCTGAAGGTGAACCACAGGGCCGAGAACAGCAACACGGAACCGAACTTGATGCGTTCGGCGAAGGAGCCCACGATCAGCGCGCAGGTGATGCCCGCGAAGGTGCACTGGAAGGCGATGAAGATGTACTCGGGAATCATCACCCCGGGGGTGAAGGTGGCGGCCAGCGAATCGGCGCTCACGCCCATCAGGAACAGCTTGTCGAGGCTGCCGATGATCAGGCCCTCGCCACCGAACGCCAGGCTGTAGCCGTAGACGGCCCACAGCACGGAGATGAGCGAGAACACCACCATCACCTGCATCAGCACGGACAGCATGTTCTTGCTGCGCACCAGGCCGCCGTAGAACAGCGCCAGGCCCGGCACGACCATCAGCAGCACCAGGATGGTGGACAGCATCATCCAGGCGACGTCGCCCTTGTCGACGGTCTCCTTCGGTGCCTCTTCGGCGGCGGCCGGCGCAGCGGCGGCGGCGGGTGCTTCAGCCGCGGGCGCGGCGGCGGCCGGGGGGGCCTCGGTGGTCGTCTGTGCGATGGCTGCGCCACCGCCGATCGCCAGGCCGAGGCCCAGCAACAGGGAAGCCAGGAATTTCTTCATTTGGATTGCTCGGTTGGGGTTCAGGGGATGGCCGGGTCAGATCGCCTCGTTGCCGGTTTCGCCGGTGCGGATGCGGACCACTTGCTCGAGGGGGGAGACGAAGATCTTTCCGTCGCCGATCTTTCCGGTGCGCGCCGCACCTTCGATCGCCTCGATGACGCGCTCGACCAGCTCGTCCGCGACGGCCGCTTCGATCTTGACCTTGGGCAGGAAGTCGACCACGTACTCCGCACCGCGATAGAGCTCGGTGTGCCCCTTCTGCCGACCGAAGCCTTTGACCTCGGTGACGGTGATGCCTTGCACGCCCACGCCAGACAGTGCCTCGCGCACTTCGTCCAGCTTGAACGGCTTGATGACGGCTGAAACCATTTTCACGACGATCCCCTCCAGGGTTGGTTGATCCGGTCTCAGCCTTAGCAGCTTGTGTGCCAACCGGGCGCGCCGTTCGGGCCTCGGGTGGCACCAGGATGAGGCCCTGCGGTTGCGCAGGCACCGTGGCCGGGATCGATAGCACCAAATCAGTGCCTGTTGCGCCACTTCGGGGACGCGGGGGATGCCGACACCCCCACCCGTGTCGCCCGTGGCGCCACCGCAGAATCGCCGGCCCCATGGCCGCCGTCGGCGGCCGCGCACCGAATCAGGGAGAAACCGCATGGCGCTGGCACACGTGCACAGCCGCGCGCTGCAGGGGCTGGCCGCCCGGCCCGTGAGCGTGGAGGTCCACCTGGCCAACGGCCTGCCCAGCTTCACGCTGGTGGGGCTGGCCGACACCGAGGTGAAGGAGGCGCGCGAGCGGGTGCGCGCGGCCATCGCCAACAGCGGGCTGGAGTTTCCGAACAGCCAGCGCATCACCGTGAACCTGGCGCCGGCCGACCTGCCCAAGGACTCGGGCCGCTTCGACCTGCCCATCGCGCTGGGCATCCTGGCGGCCAGCGGGCAGATCGACGCCGAGCCGCTGGCGCGCTGGGTATTCGCCGGCGAGCTGTCCCTGGGCGGCGAGTTGCGCCCGGTGCGCGGCGCGCTGGCCATGGCACTGGCCCTGGGGCACGAGGGTGGCGTCCGCGCGCTGGTGCTGCCCCCCGGCAGCGCCGAGGAGGCCGCCCAGGTACCCGACGCCCACGTGGTGCGCGCACGGCACCTGATCGACGTGGTGGCCCGCCTGCGCCGCGAGCAACCGACCACGCAGGACGACGCGGGCTGGGCGCGGCTGGAGCCGCGCCTGCCCACGCTGCGCCACGACGGCCCCGACCTGGCCGACGTGAAGGGCCAGGCCGGCGCGCGGCGCGCGCTGGAGATCGCCGCCGCCGGCGAGCACAGCCTGCTGATGGTGGGCCCGCCGGGTGCAGGCAAGTCCATGCTCGCGCAGCGCCTGGGCGGGCTGCTGCCGCCCATGGCCACCGACGAAGCCCTGCAGGCGGCGGCCGTGGCCTCGCTGGCGGGGCGCTTCGAGCCCTCGCGCTGGGGCCAGCGCCCGTTCTGCGCGCCGCACCACAGCGCCTCGGCCGTGGCCCTGGTGGGCGGCGGCTCGCCGCCGCGGCCGGGCGAGATATCGCTCGCCCACCAGGGCGTGTTGTTCCTCGACGAGCTGCCGGAGTTTCCGAAGCACGCGCTGGAGGCGCTGCGCGAACCGCTGGAGACGGGGCAGATCCGCGTCTCGCGCGCGGCCCACCAGACCGAATTCCCCGCGCGCTTCCAGCTCGTGGCCGCCATGAACCCCTGCCCCTGTGGCTACCTGGGCCACCCTGTGCGCGCCTGCCGCTGCACACCCGATCAGGTGCGGCGCTACCAGGGCCGCCTCAGCGGCCCCCTGCTCGACCGCATCGACCTGCAGGTGGAAGTGCCCGCGCTGCCCAGTGATCAACTGCTGAAAGGCCCCAGCGGCGAACGCAGCGCCCAGGTGCGCGAGCGCGTGGTGGTGGCGCGCGAGCGCGCGCTGCAGCGCCAGGGTCTGCCCAATCGCACGCTGACAGGCAACGCGCTGGACGAACACGCCCGCGCCGAGCCGGCGGCGCTGAAGTTCCTGCACGCCGCCGCCGTGCGCCTGGCCTGGAGCGGGCGTGGCACGCACCGCGCGCTGCGCGTGGCACGCACCATCGCCGACCTGGCCGGGCGCGAACGCGTGAGCGCGGCCGACGTGGCCGAGGCGGTGCAGTACCGGCGGGTGCTGGGCGCGGGCTGAGAATGCCGCTGAAGTCGCCCCCGACCCGAACACGACACGCAACGCCCATCGATGACCTCTTCCAATCCCCTGCCCGATGGCCGCGCCGCCGACCTGGTGCGCTGGCTCGGCCTGCAAGCGCACCCCGAAGGCGGCTGGTACCGCGAGACGTTCCGCTCGCCGCACCCGGTGCGGCCCGGCGATGGCCGCCCGCCGCGCAGCGCCTTGACGACGATCGACTTCCTGCTGGTGCGCGGCCAGTTCAGCGCCTGGCACCGCGTCGGCAGCGACGAGGTCTGGCACCTGGTGGAGGGCGGGCCGCTTCGCCTGTGGCTGATGCCGCCCTCGCTGGACGCCCTGCACGGGCTCACGCTGGGCACTGCCGCCGCGAACCAGGCGCCCCGCCACACCGTGCCGGCCGGCTGGTGGCAGGCGGCCGAACCCCTGGACGCGGACTTCGCCTTGTGCGGCGCGACGGTCGGCCCCGGCTTCGATTTCGCGGACTTCGGCTTCCTGCGCGACGAACCGCCTGCTTTGGCCGCGCTGCAGCGGTTGCGGCCCGATCTGAGGCGCCTGGTGTTTCCCCAGACCTGAACCCGAACCGCTGGGCGGCCCGTGAGGCCAGCTTGATTTCCGAGGCATTGACGCGGCGAGGCCGCCCGTTTTCATTAATGCCTTTCGGTTAATTCAAGACACCTCCATGCCCTTGTTTCGTTCATGCCTCCTGATGACCCTGATGGCCGCCACCCCGCTGCTGGGAGGCTGCGGTGGCGGCCAGGCGAACGCGCCGTCGGCACCGGCCGTCACGTCCCCGGTGGTTACGGCCCCGACGCCCGCGTCAACCACGTACTCGCTGGAACCGGCCGACCGGGCGGAGCTGCCCGCTGGCACGCCCATCGTGGCGCGGTTCAGCACCGCGATGGACCCGGGCAGCCTCGCGCTGGACAGCGACTTCGCCCGCCAGGCCACGGCGTCCTGGTCCTCGTCGGCGCAGGCCAACGACACGCTCACCCTGAGCCCGCCGCCGAGCGGCTGGCTGGGACAAGGCCCGCTGCGGTTCAGCGCGAACGACACGAACGGGCAGGCGCTCACCGCCGAGGCCTCCTACGAGGTGACCCTGCCCTTGCTGTCCTTCCAGGCCGCCAGCGCCGTGATCGGGCAGCCTGATTTTTCAAGCGATGACGACAATGCCGGGGGATCCCCCAGCGCGCAAACGCTGAACGACCCTTCCGGCAGGGTCGCCGTCGGCCCGAATGGCGAGTTCTTCGTGGCCGACATGAAGAACAACCGGGTGCTGCGCCACACCCCGCCACTGCCCACCGCCAACGCGGCGGCCGATCTGGTGCTGGGCCAGGTCGACTTCGCCCAGAACGTGGCGCAGACCACCCGCTCAGGCATGGACAACCCGTCCAATGTGGCGACCCTGGGCACGCGGCTGGCGGTGGCCGAGCGCATCAACCACCGCGTGCTGCTGTGGAACACCCTGCCGACGGCCTCCGGCGCGCCCGCCGACGTGGTGATCGGCCAGGCCGACTTCACCATGCGCGCGGCCAGTTGCGATGCGCGCACGCTCGCCTCCGGCGTCCACGTGGCGTTCTCGCCCGATGGCAAGCTGCTGGTCGCCGACGAGAGCCACCACCGCGTGCTGATCTGGAACCAGGTGCCCACGGCCAATGGCACCCCGGCCGACCTGGTGATCGGGCAATCCACGTTCGAGCGCTGCGCCGACAACGACGACGACCAGGACGGCTTCTCCAACACCCAGGCCTCGGCACGCACGCTGCGCGAACCCAGCGACGTCTGGACCGATGGCCAGCGCCTGGTGATCAGCGACGGGGGCAACAGCCGGGTGCTGATCTGGAACCGCTTTCCCACCAGCCACTTCCAGCCGGCCGACGTGGTGCTGGGGCAGTCCGACTTCGTTCACAACCAGGAAAACGACGACGACCAGGACGGGACGCGCGACGACACACCCTCGGCCCGCACCTTCAACACGCCCTGGTCGGTGCACTCGAACGGCGTGCAGCTCGTGGTGGCCGACTACGACAACAACCGCGTGCTGATCTGGGACCGCTTTCCCACCGCCAGCTTCCAGCCAGCCGACAAGGTGCTGGGGCAAAGCAACTTCAGCCTCGACGCCTACAACGACAGCGACCAGGATGGCGTGGACGACCCCTTCCCCTCGGCGCGCACCGCCTCAGGCCCTGTCGGCGTGCTGCTGCACGGCAAGTACCTCGTGGTCACCCTGGACGGGCATGGCGGCAACCGGGTGCTGGTGTTCGACGCGCCCTGAGCGCCCTGATTCAGAGGTTCGGTGCCAGCCAGCGCTGCAGTTCCTCGCGCGCCACGCGGCTGCGCTCGGCCAGGTCGTCGAGCTGGTCCTCGCCGATCCGGCCGACGTTGAAGTAGGTGCTCTGCGGGTGGCTCAGGTAGAAGCCGCTCACGCTGGCCGCCGGTGACATGGCCAGGCTCTCGGTCAAACCCATGCCGATCTCCTCGGCCTGCAGCAGATCGAACAGGCCGCGCTTGACGGTGTGGTCCGGGCAGGCCGGATAGCCCGGCGCGGGCCGGATGCCCTGGTACTTCTCCTTGATCAGGTCCTCGTTGCTCAGCGCCTCGTCCGCCGCGTAGCCCCAGAGGTCGGTGCGCACGCGCTGGTGCATCTGCTCAGCCAGGGCCTCGGCCAGGCGGTCGGCCAGGGCCTTGAACATGATGGCCGAGTAGTCGTCGAGGTCGTCGAGGAACTGCTTTTCCTTCTTCTCGACGCCCAGCCCGGCCGTCACCGCGAACAGGCCCACGTAGTCTTTCGCCACGCCCTGCGGCGCCACGAAGTCGGCGAGGCAGCGGCTGGGGCGCATCACGCCATCGATCTCCTGCTTCTCCGTCTGCTGGCGCAGGCCGTGCCACACCAGCACCGGGCGCTCGCGCGACTCATCGGCGTAGAGCGCGATGTCGTCCTCATTCACGCAGTTGGCCGGGTACAGGCCGATGACCGCATTGGCCGTGAGCCAGCGCCCGTCGATGAGGCGCTGGAGCATGCGCTTGCCGTCGCTGAACACGCGGCGCGCCTCCTCGCCCACCACCTCGTCCTTGAGGATCTCCGGGAAGGGGCCGGCCAGGTCCCAGGTCTGGAAGAACGGGCCCCAGTCGATGAATTTCGCGAGCTCGGCCAAGTCCACGTTCCTGAAGACACGCCGGCCGATGAACTTGGGCGCCGGCGGGGTGTAGCCGCCCCACTCGATGGGCGTGCGGTTGGCGCGCGCCTTCGCCAGCGGCCACAGCGGCACCTGCTTCTTGTTGGCGTGCTGGTGGCGCACGCGCTCGTAGTCGGCATTCACCTCGGCGATGTAGGCCGCCGCCTGCTCCGACAGCAGGCCCTGCGCCACGCTCACGCTGCGCGAGGCGTCGGGCACGTAGACCACGGGCCCTTCGTAGTGCGGCGCGATCTTCACCGCGGTGTGCACGCGGCTGGTGGTGGCGCCGCCGATCAGCAGCGGGATCTTGCGGACGCGGAAGTGCTCGTCCTTCTGCATCTCGCTGGCCACGTACTGCATCTCTTCCAGGCTGGGCGTGATCAGGCCCGACAGGCCCACGATGTCCGCGCCCTCGACCTTGGCCTTGGCCAGGATCTCGTGGCACGGGACCATCACACCCATGTTCACCACCTCGTAGTTGTTGCACTGGAGCACGACGGTGACGATGTTCTTGCCGATGTCGTGCACGTCGCCCTTGACCGTGGCGATGACGATCTTGCCCTTGCTGCGCACGTCGCCGCCAGCGGCCTCCAGGCGCTTCTTCTCTTCCTCGATGTAGGGCAGCAGGTGGGCCACGGCCTGCTTCATCACGCGCGCGCTTTTCACCACCTGCGGCAGGAACATCTTGCCCTGGCCGAACAGGTCGCCCACGATGTTCATGCCGTCCATGAGCGGGCCTTCGATCACGTTGAGCGGGCGCCCGCCGCCGGCCTCGATCTCGCGCCACACCTCTTCCGTGTCGGCCACGATGTGGTCGGTGATGCCGCGCACCAGCGCGTGCGACAGGCGCTCGCGCACCGGCAGCTCGCGCCAGGCGTTCTTCTGCGAATCGTCCTTGGCCGCGCCCTTGGCGCTTTCGGCGATCTCGAGCAGGCGCTCGGCCGCGTCGGGGCGGCGGTTCAGCACCACGTCCTCCACGCGCTCGCGCAGCGTGGGCTCCAGCTCGTCGTACACGCCCACCATGCCGGCGTTGACGATGCCCATGTCCATGCCGGCCTTGATGGCGTGGTACAGGAACACGGTGTGGATGGCCTCGCGCACCGGGTCGTTGCCGCGGAAGGAGAAGCTGACGTTGCTCACACCGCCCGAAACCTTGGCGCCCGGCAGGTGCTGCTTGATCCAGCGCGTGGCCTCGATGAAATCGACCGCGTAGTTGTTGTGTTCCTCGATGCCGGTGGCGATGGCGAAGATGTTGGGGTCGAAGACGATGTCCTCGGGCGGGAAGCCCACCTCGTCCACCAGGATGCGGTAGGCGCGCTCGCAGATCTCGATCTTGCGCTGGTAGGTGTCGGCCTGGCCCGTCTCGTCGAAGGCCATCACCACCGTGGCCGCGCCGTAGCGCTTGATGAGCCCCGCCTGGCGCTTGAACTCCTCCACGCCTTCCTTCATCGAGATCGAGTTCACCACGCCCTTGCCCTGCAGGCAGCGCAGGCCGGCTTCGATGACGCTCCACTTGGAGCTGTCGACCATCACCGGCACGCGCGCGATGTCGGGTTCGCCGGCCATGAGGTTGAGGAAGCGCACCATGGCGGCCTCGCTGTCGAGCATGGCCTCGTCCATATTCACGTCCACGATCTGCGCGCCGTTCTCCACCTGCTGGCGCGCCACGGCCAGCGCGTCCTCGAAGCGGCCTTCGAGGATCATGCGCGCGAAGGCCTTGGAGCCGGTGACGTTGGTGCGCTCGCCGACGTTGACGAACAGGCTGCCTTCGCCGATGGCAAGCGGCTCCAGGCCCGACAGGAGCATGGGGCGGACGGCAGAAGAAGCGGGAGAAGTCTCGGAGGACATGCGGCTCACCAGGGTTGTTTGCGAAGACACCGGGCTGGTGAGCGTCGTTGGGGCCGGTTGAGCCCACTCAAGCCTGACGACCCGGGTCCCGTGGGGACTGGCCGCTGCAACGCTCCTTGAGAGGCGGCGATTTTAACGGGCCACCCGCGCCGGCCACTGGTGCGATGCTTGCTTTCCCCCACGCCATGCCCGCCGACGCGAACAAGCGCACACAAGAGACCCCCACCGACTGGCGCGCCCAGGAACTGCTGCTGATGCGCCAGGTGATGGCCCTGGTCGGCCGCAGCCTGGCGCCGGCCGAGGTGTTCCGCGAGATGCTGCACCTGATGAGCGAGCTGCTGGGCCTCAACCGTGGCCGCCTGGTGCTGGTGGACGATGAACCCGCGCCCGGCGGCCAGCGCCAGGCCTCGATCCGCCACGCCTACGGCCTGACCAAGGCCGAGACCGCGCGCGGCACCTACCGCTGGGGCGAAGGCATCACCGGCCGCGTGCTGGCCAGCGGCCTGCCCGCCATCGTGCAGGACGTGGACGCCGAGCCCCTGTTCCTGTTCCGCGCCGTGCGGCGCGCGCAACTGCCGCCGCAGACCGTGGCCTTCATCGCCCTGCCCGTGGCGGTGCGCGGCGCCACCGTGGGCGTGCTGGCCTGCCACCGCATCCGCAGCCGCCAGCGCCACCTCAACGACGACCTCGCGCTGCTGCGCATCCTGGCCACGCTGACCGGCCAGTTGCTGGAGCTGGAACAGCTCGTGGCCGAGCAGACGCGCCAGCTGCAGGCGCGCAACGCGGCCCTGGAGCGCGCACTGGACAGCGCCAGCGCGCGCTACGGGCTTATCGGTCGTTCGAACGCGCTGCTGCAGGCCCTGGCCGAGCTGGAGCGGGTCTCGCAATCGCAGGCCACGGTGCTGCTGCTGGGCGAATCGGGCTCGGGCAAGGAGCTGTTCGCGCGCGCCGTGCACCTGGCCAGCCCGCGCCACGACCAGCCCTTCATCAAGGTCAACTGCGCGGCCATCCCCGAGTCGCTGTTCGAGTCGGAGCTGTTCGGCCACGAGCGCGGCGCCTTCACCGGCGCGGCCGGCGCGCGCGCGGGCTGGTTCGAGCGGGCGCACGGCGGCACCCTCTTCCTCGACGAGATCGGCGAGCTGCCGATCTCGATGCAGAGCAAGCTGCTGCGCACCCTGCAGGAGGGCACCCTGGTGCGCCTGGGTGGCACGCGCGAGCAGCGCGTGGATGTGCGCCTGGTGGCGGCCACCCACCGCGACCTGGCGCGCGACGTGCAGGCCGGGCGCTTCCGCCAGGACCTGTACTACCGGCTCAACGTGGTGCCCATCCGCCTGCCCAGCCTGCGCGAGCGGCGCGAGGACGTGCGTGCCATCGCCCTGCACTTCCTCAGCCGTGCCAACCAGGCGCACCAGCGCAACGTGCACCTGGCGGCCGACGCCCTGGCCGCGCTGGAGGCACACGACTGGCCCGGCAACATCCGTGAGCTGGGCAACCTGATCGAGCGCGTGGTGCTGCTGGCCGAGGGCACGCTGGTGGACGCGGCCGCGCTGCGCCGCTTCATGCCGGAGCGCGAGCGCGCGGCCGTGGCACCGCCGTCGCCGATCGCCGAGGCCGCGCCACTGGTGCGCGAGTACCAGAGCGCGCAATCGCACAGCGCGCAGGCCCTGCGCGAGGCCCTGGAGCGCCACCAGGGCAACCAGACCCGCGCGGCACAGAGCCTGGGGCTCACGCTGCGCCAGTTCAGCTACCGGCTGCGCAAGGCGCAACTGCGCTGAACGGACTTGCACTGTGTCGACAAAGTGTCGACACAGTGGCGGTGGCGGGCCTCGGCGTTCAGGCCCCCGTTGCACAGCAAGCCGTTGATTTGATTCGATATTCGTCTGCTTCAAGGCCCTGGCACGACCGTTGCGAAAAGCAGGTCCGGTACATCCCGCCGGCCCTTCCACTTCGCGAGGTCTCCATGAACATCGACGCCACCCTGATCGCCCCTGAGCAACTGCAAGCCCTGCAAGCCAGCGAACCCGTGGTCCTCATCGACACACGGGACCCCGAGGCCTACGCGGCGGGCCACATCCCCGGCGCGGTGAACCTGCGCGAGGTGTTCACCTACCTGGCCACCTCCACCCCCGAAGGCCTGGAGGCGCTCAAGGACACCTTCGCCAGCGCGCTCGGCGCGGTCGGCCTCTCCGGCCGGGAAACCGCGGTGTTCTACGAAGACGCCATGAACAGCGGCTACGGCCAGTCCTGCCGCGGCTACTACCTGCTCACCTGGCTGGGCTACCCGAAGATCAAGGTGCTCAACGGCGGCTTCAGCGCCTGGAAGGCCGCCGGCCTGCCCATCTCCACCGAGGCCGCCACGCCCTCGCCCGCCACCTTCCCCGAACTGCCCATGGCCGACGTGATGCTCACGCAGGCCGACGTTGAAAAGGCCCTGGGCACCGACACCGTGCTGCTGGACGTGCGCGACGTGGACGAGTGGATCGGCGAGAGCTCCAGCCCCTATGGCAAGGACTTCGCGCCGCGCAAGGGCCGCCTGCCCGGCGCGAAATGGGTGGAGTGGTACCGCTTCATGAAGCCCTCGCCCCAGGGCCCGGTGTTCAAGACGCCCGACGAGGTGAAGGCCGAACTGGCCACCGTGGGCGTGGGCACCGAGGACAGCATCTACCTCTACTGCTTCAAGGGCGCGCGCGCCTCCAACACCTTCCTCGCGCTCAAGCAGGCCGGCTTCGCCGACGTGCGCATGTACTTCGGCTCCTGGAACGAATGGTCGCGCGACCCCGCGCTGCCCATCGAGACCGGCCTGCCGATCAAGGCCGCGACGACCGCGCCGCTGGCCCTGGCCGCCTGAGCCTTCCGATTGTTCAACCCTGTCCCCGGAGACATCCATGTCCAGTACCGACACCGCCGAGCCCACCACCGTCAAGGCCTGGCTGCGCCCCATCGACGCCGCCGGCCTCGCCGCCTTTGCCGCCAAGGGCAAGGCCAATCCCGGCTCGCGCGGCACCAACAAGGTCCACACCGTGATGGAGGGCCAGTACCGCTCGCTGAGCACCGTAGGCCAGCACACGCCGGTGGTGGTCGACGAGCCGCTGCACCTGTTCGGGCAGGACACCGCGCCCGCGCCCGGCGAGATCGTGCTGTCGGGCCTGGGCGGCTGCATCGCCGTGGGCGTGACGGCCGTGGCCACCTGGAAAGGCGTGAAGCTCAGCAAGCTGGAGGTCTTCCTCGAAGGCGACATCGGCAACCCCGCGGCCTGGGGCGCGGGTGGCGCGCTGGAGAAGACGCCGCCCGAGATGGGCTTCCAGGCCATCCGCGTGAAGGTGCTGGTGGAAGGCGACGCGCCGCGCGAGGTGCTGGACGAGATCGTGCAGCACGCCAATTACTACTCGCCGGTGGCCAACAGCATGCGCAACCCGATCCCCTTCGAGATCTCGATGGCCTGAGGCCGGAGCCGCGCATGGACCTCGCCGACATCCCCCGCGACCTGCGGCTCGATTCCCCCGAGGCGGTGCTGGCCGCCGTGCGCGAGGTCGCGCACGGTCCCTTGGCCCGCGTGGCGGAGGCGATCGACCGCGAGGGCTACTACCCACGCGCCGAGTTGCAGCAACTGGCCGCCCTGGGCGCCATGAGCGCCCACCTGGACGCGCCCGCGGGCCGCGGCGACTACCGGCTCGCGCTGCGGGCCATGGCCGAGGTCTCGCGCGTCTGCGGCGCCACCGGCTTCATGGTGTGGTGCCAGGCCGTGTGCGGCCTGTACATGCAGGCCTCGGGCAACCCGGCCCTCATGGGCGAGGCGCTCATGGCGCACGCCAGCGGCGCCTCGCTGGGCGGCACGGCCATGTCCAACCCCATGAAGAACTACGCGCAGATCGAGGGCCTGCTGCTCAAGGCGGTGCCGGTCGAGGGCGGCTACCGCGTCAGCGGCACCCTGCCCTGGGTCAGCAACCTGGGCCCGGGCCACGCCTGCGGCGCGCTGGCCGGCGTGGTGAATGAACAAGGCGAGGTGGTGCGCGAGGTGATGTTCCTCTTGCGCTGCGACGCCGACGGCGTGGAGATGCGCGAGTGCCCCAGCTTCAGCGGCATGGAGGGCACGGGCACCTTCGGGCTGCGGCTGAAGGATCACTTCATCGGCGCGGGCGAGATCATGGCCGACCCCGCCAAGCCCTTCATCGCGCGCATCCGCGGCGCCTTCGTGCTGCTCCAGTGCGGCATGGCGGTGGGCGTCACGCAGGGCGCCATCGACAGCATGTGGGCGGTGGAGGACCCACTCGGCCACGTCAACCAGTTCCTGGAGGACCGGCCCGCCGCCCTGCAGGCCGAACTGGACGCGCTCACGGAGCGCGTGATGCGCCTGGCCGAGACGCCCTTCGACCCCTCGGTGGATTTCTTCATCGACGTGCTCGACGCGCGTGCCCACGGCGCCGAACTCTCGCTGCGCGCGGCGCAGTCGGCCCTGCTGCACCAGGGCGCGCGCGGCTACCTCATGAGCAGCGAGGTGCAGCGCCGCGTGCGCGAGTCGCACTTCGTGGCCATCGTCACGCCGGCCATCAAGCACCTGCGCAAGGAAATCGCGCGCCTGAGTGCGGAGGCATTGCCCGCATGAGCGCAGCACGGAGGGAAGTCCAATGAGCGCGCCGACACTGCCCACGACTCCGATCGCGCAAGCCGCGCGCGCGCTGGCGCCGTACCGCCAGTACCTGTGCGAGGCCTGCGGCTACGTCTACGACGAGGCCCTGGGCGACCCCGATGGCGGCCTGCCAGCCGGTACGCGCTACGAGGACATCCCCGAGGACTGGGCCTGCCCGCTGTGCGGCGTGACGAAGGCCGACTTTCGCCTCTACGACGCGCCCGACATGGAGGCTTTGCGCGCGCGCAGCGACCCGGGTGTGGCCGTGGCCACGCGCGGCGGCGAGGCGGGCGTGGTCATCGTGGGCGCGGGCCGCGCGGGCTGGCAGACGGCCGAGGCCCTGCGCGCCCTGAATCCCACGCTCCCCATCACCCTGGTGAGCCAGTGCGCGGGCGACGTCTACGACAAGCCGCTGCTGTCCGTGGCCATGGCGCGCGGCCTGGCCGACGGCGCGCTGGTGCGCGAGCGCGGCGCCGACGCCGCCGCGCGCCTGGGCGTGCGCCTGCTCGCGCACACCGACGCGATCCGCATCTGCGCCGACACCCACACCCTGCGCACCACCCGCGGCAACCTGCGCTACGCGCACCTGGTGCTGGCGCACGGCGCCACGGCGCGACTGCCCGAGGGCCTGGCGCCCGAGCTGTGCTGGCGCGTGAACCACCTGGCCGCCTACCAGCGCCTGCGAGCCCGTCTGGGTGATGCGCCGCGCGAGCTGCTCATCGTCGGCGCGGGCCTGATCGGCAGCGAACTCGCGAACGACCTGGCCATTGGCGGCCACCGCGTCACCCTGCTCGACACCTGCGAACAGCCGCTGGCGCGCTGGCAGGACCTGGGCGTGGGCGAACAACTGCTGGACGCCTGGCGCGACCTCAGCATCCGCTTCGTGGGCGGCGTGCAGGTGCGCTCGCTGGAGCGCGTGGGTGGGCGCTACCGCCTCACCACCGCCGATGGCCAGCGCTTCGCGGCCGACGAGGTGATCGTGGCCGCCGGCCTGCACACGCCGACGCGCCTGGCGCGCAGCGCGGGCCTGGACTGGGAGAACGGCATCCGCGTGACGCCACACAACCTGCGCACCAGTGTCGATCGCATCCACGCGCTGGGCGACTGCATCGCCATCGACGGCCAGCCCAGCCGCTACATCGAACCCATCGCCCGTCAGGCGCGCGCCATCGCGGCCGACATCTGCGGTGCCGAGCCCGCGCCCTACGTGCCGCGCGCGCCGGTGGTGCGGGTGAAGACGACGTCGCTGCCGCTCACGCTGCACTGAGTGAGCGGAGTCGACGCGTCAGAACGAGAGCTTGCTCTGGCCGTTGTCGAACCAGGCGGTGTCGAAACCCTCGCGCAGAAGGACAACTTTTGTCGCTGAGGTCGACACGCCCTGAGCGCGCTCAAGGTACTTGGCCAGCGTGCTCCGGTCCTCGCTCAGCAAATGGGAGATGCCCTCGCATTCGCACTGCGCGATCAACTTGAAGTCGTCCTTCACCCTGACACGGTCGTCATCCGGGTCGCGCTGAAGCCGGCGAATCAAGAGGCCGCACGCCATCGCGTGATCGATGTTGAACGGCAGCACGATGAAGCTGCGCAGGGGAAGGTCGTTGATGGCTTGGCGGACCTGAAACTCCGACACCGCGACGGTCGACAGGTACATCGGCACCTGTCGGTGCACACATTCCTTGTAGTACTGCACCGCCGCAGCGTAATGCGGACGGGACGGGTCGCTGAAACTGATGAGAAAACTGGTGTCGAGCAAGACGCTGTTCAATGCTCGCCCCCGCGGATCTGATCGACCCATTCGGTGGCGTTGCCAACGTCCTTCCAGGCATCCTGGCCACGCCTGTTAAGGCGCGCCAACTCTTCCTCATCCACACGAGGGGCGTACTCCACGAACTCGACGAGGCGCGCGTTGCGCAGCTCCCGTGTGAGAACGTTGTATTCCGCTCGAATCCGCAACATCGCAATCTTGTAGAGGCGATTGGATGTGTCATCACGCAGAGCGTCCCTTTCGGCCGTCACCAACAACGTTGACCCATCGGGCAGGCGAACGTGGGCATTGGGTTTGGCCGTTCCACCCAAGTTCTGAACCTCTCCTCGGACATAACGTTCGACCTGCACCCATTGATCCGCGTCGTCCGCGTGGAAATCCGTCTCTCGGCTGACGACGATCGGGCGCGACAAGAAAGGAGCTGAAATGCGGAAGCTGAGGTCTGCATTCTTCTTCACCAACTTTTGCCAGCTTTCGAACACCGAGCGACGCTTGGCG
The DNA here is from genome assembly GCF_035481345.1 of Hydrogenophaga sp. Classification (GTDB taxonomy): domain Bacteria; phylum Pseudomonadota; class Gammaproteobacteria; order Burkholderiales; family Burkholderiaceae_C; genus Hydrogenophaga. Next base: position 20,472 of record NZ_DATIGV010000020.1, read on the forward strand.
TCAACTGCGTCGAGCCGCTCGTTGGCCGCCAAGTGCTGAAGGTCCTTCAACAGCTTGGGGGCAGCAATGGGTACCGTTTCAATGGCCAGCGACCCCGAGCGAATCGCCACGTCGAGACCTTGCGGGTCGACCTCTTTCGTGTCACCTCGCAAAAAAGTGGCTACGTCGCCGGCAAAGTCCACCAAGCTGGACAGGCGCACCCGATCGGGACTGGCTTCATAGCCACCCGATCGGTCGATCAAGGCCACTGTGATCCGCTGTGCTTCCATGGTCGGGGCATTGTAGGACTGCCCTTCACCCAGCGTCCGTTTGTTTGTTCTACGCAGCCGCCCGCCGCCGCAGCGCCACCACCCGCTCCCCCGTCTCCAGCGACCTCGCCCGCAGCTGCCCGCAGCCCGCGTCCACGTCCTGCCCGGCCGAGTGGCGCAGCTTGGTGAGGATGCCCTGGCGGTGCAGGCGGCGCGCGATGTCGGCGGCCTTCTCCCAGGCGGGGCGCTGGAACGGCAGGCCGTCGACGGCGTTGTAGGGAATGAGGTTGAGCACGCCGTAGCGCCCGCCCAGCAGGCGCACGATGCCCTCGACTTCGTCGTCGCCGTCGTTCACGCCGTCGAGCAAGGTCCACTGGTATTGCACCGGGTAGCCGGTGGCGCGCGCGTAGGCGTCGGCGCGCTCCACCAGGTCCTGCGGCGTGAGGCGCGGCGCGCGCGGCAGCAGTTGCTCGCGCAGCCCGGCCTTGGTGGTGTGCAGCGACAAGGCCAGCGCGGGCTTGACCGCGCCGCGCGGCAAGGCCTCGAAGGCGCGTTCGTCGCCGACGGTGGAGAACACGAGGTTCTTGTGGCCGATGCCGCCCACGGTGCCCAGCAGCTCGATGGCCTCGAGCACCGCCTCGAGGTTGTGCGCGGGTTCGCCCATGCCCATGAAGACGACCTTGTTCACCGGCCGGCCCGCGCGCGCCAGCGCCACCTGGGCCACGATCTCGGCGCTGCCGAGCTGGCGCAACAGGCCGCCGGTGCCGGTCATGCAGAAGGCGCAGCCCACGGCGCAACCGACCTGCGTGGACACGCACAGGCCGCCGCGCGGCAGGCGCACGCTCTCCACGGTCTGGCCGTCGCGCAGGGCCACGAGCAGGCGGGCCGAGCCGTCCTCACCCGGATGTTCGGCCTGCAGGCGCGCGAGGCCCGCGAGCGCCTCGCGCAGCGCGGGCAGGGCCTCGAACAGGGCTTTGGGGAAGTGGTGCTCGGGCTTGCGCCGGCCGGCCTCGGGCGGCAGGGCGTACACCCAGTGGCGCAGCACGCGCTGCGCATGCAGCGGCCCAGCCCCGAGGGCGGTGAGGCGGTGGCGCAGTTCGTGCAATTGCATGGGGCGGGGATTGTCGCCCAGGGGCGGACCATGTGCGCCGGAGTCGGCCCATGCACCCGCGCCGTTCGCGTGGTCGCGCCTGCGGCGCAGTGGCTCAACCCGGGGACGCGGCGAGCAAGGCGGCCAGCGCCGCCGGCCACTGCGCGGACGAGCGGCAGATCCGCACGCTGGCGCGCCCCAGCGCCGCCGCCAGCGTGGCGGCCTCGCCAGGCGCCAGCACCAGCGCGCGCACGCCCACGCCGCGCCCCTCGGCCTCGCGTGCGGCGCGTTGCAGGTCGGCCGGGAGGTAGGCTGGGTCGTGCACGTCCACGTCGTGCGGCTCGCCGTCGCTCAGCAGCACGATCAGCCGTCGGCGGCCCGGGTGGCGGCGCTGGTCGAGCGCGCTCAGGTGCAGGGCGTGGCGCAGCGCGGCGCCCATGCGCGTGGAGCCGCCGCCCCGCAAAGCCGGCAGGCGCGCGAGCACGTGCTCGTCCCAGTGGCGCAGGCAAGGCATGTCGATGCGGTGGCGGCCCCGACTCGAAAAAGCCCACAGCGCGCAGCGGTGACCCAGCGCGCGCAGGGCCTGGACCGTGGCCAGGGCCCCGCGCTGCAGTTGCGCGAGCGGCTCGCCCTCGGTGGAGGCCGAGGCGTCGAGCAGCAGCAGCACCGCCAGCGGCGGCGCCGGGCGTTGCGGTGATCGGTAGACCCGCGCCTCGGGCGTGCGGCCCGCGAGGCGGTCGAGCCGCGCCTCCACCAGCGCGGCGGGGTGCAACTCCTCGCCCTGGGCGCATCGCCCGCCGCCCGCGCGGCGCTGCAGGCTCAGGCGGGCAAGACGGCGTTGCAGGCGGTGGCGTTCGGCGCGCGGCGGCGGCGCGGCCTCCCCTGCGGGCGGATCGCCACCGAACACGCGGCACCAGCCGGGCCGGTAACGCGCGATGCGGTGGTCCCATTCGGGATAGATCGCGTCGGGTTCCAGCGCCACCGGTGTGGGCGAGGCCGACGGCGCGTCGTCGCTGGGCGGCGCGGCGTCGGCGTTCAGGGGGGCCTCGTCGCGGGGCGGCTCGTCATCGGGCCGCCAGAGGTGGCTGTTGTCGTCGCGGTAGCGCGCGGACACGGTGTAGGTGCGGGCGTTGAACGGCAGCCGCATCTGGCCGATGTCGTGTCCGAGCCGCGAGGCGGCCTCTCGCACGCGCGCCGGTGTGTCGAGCGCGAGGCCGCCGTCGGGCGCGAAGAACTCCCGCCGCACCTTGGCGACCCAGGCGTGCGGGTCGTCGTGATCGGGGTTCAGCAGGCTGGCCGCGAGGCGCGCGAGCAGGTCCTCGAAGCCGCTGCCCTGGCGCGCGGCGGCCTCGGTGTGGAAGGACCACCACACGGCGCGCAGGCCGGGCAGCTCCTGGGCCGCGAGCCATTCCACGCGCGCGTCCTCCAGCACACCCAGCAGGGCCTGCTGCACGGGCTTGAGTCCCGCGCGCGCCTGCGCTTCACCACCGAAGCGCCGGTGCGCTGCGGCGTGCGCGGCGATGGCCAGGCTGAGGTCCGGCGCGGGCTCGGCCCAGGCGGGCAGGTGCAGCACGGCCGCGGCGTCGTGCGCGCGCTCGGCCTCGCCGTGGTCGTTGCCATCGCCGAGGTGCCCGCCACCATCGCGACCGACCACGATCACGGCGCGCTGCGCTGCGTCCTTCGCGCCACCGCGCCACTCGACGCGCCATTGCCCGCCCCACAGCGCGTGCGCCAGGGCGCGCACCTGGCCCGGCAGGTCGGGCGGCGCGGCACCCGGGCGCGACATCAGAAGCTCGCGCCCACCAGCGCGCGCAGGCTGGGCGCGAGCTGCGGGTCGTCGCTCAGCGGGTCGGCGATGGCCTGCATGGCGGCCGCGCGGAGCGGCAGGCCCGCGCGGTGCAGCAGCGCGGCGTGCACCAGCATGCGCGTGGAGGCGCCCTCGTCCAGGCCCTCCTCACGCAGGCGGCGCGTGCGGATGGCGAGCTGCACCAGGCGCGTCGCGAGCGCGCCATCGACACCGCCTTCGCGCGCCACGATGGCGGCCTCCGCCTCGGGCGCCGGGTAGTCGAAGCCCAGGGCCACGAAGCGCTGGCGCGTGGAGGGCTTGAGCTCGCGGTGCAGGCCCTGGTAACCGGGGTTGTAGCTGACCACGAGCTGGAAATCGGGGTGCGCGCGCAGCAGCTCGCCATGGCGCTCCAGCGGCAAGGCGCGGCGCGTGTCGGCCAGGGGGTGCAGCAGCACCGTGGTGTCGGCGCGCGCCTCCATCAGTTCGTCGAGGTAACACAGCGCGCCGTGCCGCGCGGCCAGGGCCAGCGGCCCGTCCATCCAGCGCGTGCCCTCGCCGTCGAGCAGCCAGCGGCCCGCCAGGTCGCCCGCGCTCAGGTCCTCGTGGCAAGCCACGGTCACCAAGGGCAGCTTGAGCCGCCAAGCCATGTGCTCGACGAAGCGCGTCTTGCCGCAGCCCGTGGGTCCTTTGAGCAGCACCGGCAGGCGCGCGGCGCGCGCGGCCTCGAAGGCCGCGACCTCCTCAGCCACCGGCTGGTAGAAGGGCTCCTCGGTGAGGCGCCAGTCGGCCAGCGGATCGGCGTGGGACACGCTCAGCGGTGGCCCGCGGTGGCCGGGTTGGGGATGCCCTCGATCGGGCACTCCTCCGTGCCCACCATGGGCCGCGTGATGGCCTCGACCGCTTTCTGCGTGCCCTCGGGGTCGTTCACCCACTTGCCGTAGAACTCGTAGGGGCAGGCGGCCACCCCCTTGTCGCCGTCGCGCGAGTTGATCATGCCCGTGTAGCCGCGGTGCAGCAGCTTGAACAGGTGGTTCTCGCTCTGCGCGTTCTTGCGGAAGTCGCGGATCAGGCTTTTCGAGAGCGCGGCGTACTGCACGCCGTAGTCCTCCTCGCCGCATTCGCCGAGCGTGCGGCCGTCGAAGCCGATGAGGGCGCTGTGGCCGAAGTAGCTGTACACGCCGTCCCAGCCGGAGGCATTGGCCACCGCCACGTAGCTGTTGTTGGCCCAGGCCATGGCCTTGGCCATCAGCACCTGCTGGTCTTTCGCGGGGTACATGTAGCCCTGGCAGCGCACGATGAGTTCGGCGCCCTTCATGGCGCAGTCGCGCCAGATCTCGGGGTAGTTGCCGTCGTCGCAGATGATGAGGCTCACCTTCAGGCCCTTGGGGCCCTCGCTCACGTAGGTGCAGTTGCCGGGGTACCAGCCTTCGATGGGCACCCAGGGCATGATCTTGCGGTACTTCTGCACGATCTGGCCCTGGTCGTTCATCAGGATGAGCGTGTTGTAGGGCGCCTTGTACGGGTGCTCCTCGTGCTGCTCGCCGGTGAGCGAGAACACGCCCCAGACCTTGGCCTTGCGGCAGGCCTCGGCAAAGATCTCGGTCTCGGCGCCAGGCACGGTGGACGCGGTCTCGTACATCTCCTTGGCGTCGTACATGATCCCGTGCGTGCTGTACTCCGGGAAGATCACCAGGTCCATGCCGGGCAGGCCCTGCTTCATGCCGACCACCATGTCGGCGATCTTGCGCGCGTTGTCCAGCACCTCGGCCTTGGTGTGCAGGCGCGGCATCTTGTAGTTGACGACGGCCACGCCAACGGTGTCGGCGCTGCTTGAAATGTCACCGTGCATCATGGCTCGGGTTCCTTGTTCAGTGGCTGATCATCCAGGGGCGCTTGGAGGGAAACGCCTTTGCGCCATTCGGTGCGGTCACCGTGGCCTTGCTGCGCCCGGGGCTGCAACACCCGCAGCCCGCGGGGTGTTTCAGGCGCGCGTAGTCGCCCGATCGTTGGGGCTCGTGCCGCGCGCGCTCGTTGATGCCCATGGCCGTGCGCGTGGCGCCGTCCATGAGCGCCAGGCGCGGCGCGGTGGCGAACACGCGCGGCGAGGCGGTGCCGCAGTCGGGGCAGAAGGCCGGATCGTTGCGCTCGCTCAGCGAGCGGTAGGCGTCGAAGCCGCCGCAGGCCGGGCAGGCGTAGTCGTAGGTCGGCATGGGCGGCTCCGCGCGTTCAGAGGTCCGGAGACAAAGGCATCTGGATCGAGCCGTCGATGTGCTTGATCGGGCCGCTCGCGTTCGGGTTGATGTCGAAGTCGAAGATCTGCGTGGGCAGCCACAGCGTGGCGCAGGCGTTGGGCACGTCGACCACGCCGCTGATGTGGCCCTGCACCGGCGCCGTGCCCAGGATGGAGTAGGCCTGCGCGCCCGAGTAGCCGAACTTCTTCAAGTACTCGATGGCGTTGAGGCAGGCCTGGCGGTAGGCCACGTTCACGTCCAGGTAGTACTGCTTGCCGCTCTCGTCGACGCTGATGCCTTCGAAGATGACGTAGTCGTCGTAGGTGGGCTTGATGGGGCTGGGCTTGAAGATGGGGTTCTTGATGCCGTACTTGGCCATGCCGCCCTTGATGAGCTGCACCTTCATGTGCACCCAGCCGGCCATCTCGATGGCGCCGCAGAAAGTGATCTCGCCGTCGCCCTGGCTGAAGTGCAGGTCACCCACGGAGAGGCCGGCGCCGTCCACGTAGACCGGGAAGAAGATCTTGGAGCCGCGCGAGAGGTCCTTGATGTCGCAGTTGCCGCCGTGCTCGCGCGGGGGCACGGTGCGCGCGCCGGTGGCGGCGGCCTTGGCCAGTGCGTCGCCGGTGAGCTTGCCCATGTGCGCGGTGCCCGCGAACGGCGGGTTGGCCAGGCCGCTGGTGGCGGGGTCGGAGTCGATCAGCGCCTGCTCGCGCGTGTTCCACACCTCCAGCATCTTCGGGTCGGGCAGGCAGCCGATGAGGCCGGGGTGGATGAGGCCCGCGTACTTCACGCCGGGCACGTGGCGCGAGGTGGTGAACATGCCGTGGAAGTCCCAGATGGACTTCTGCGCCTGCGGGAAGTGCTCGGTGAGGAAACCACCGCCGTTCTTCTTGCTGAAGAAGCCGTTGAAGCCCCAGAGGCTGTCGTCCTTGGCGCCGATGTCGAGCAGGTCGACCACCAGCAGGTCGCCAGGCTCCGCGCCTTTCACGCCCACCGGGCCACTGAGGTAGTGCACCGTGGTCAGGTCGATGTCGCGCACGTCGTCGGCGCTGTCGTTGTTCTTGATGAAGCCGCCCGTCCAGTCGTAGGTCTCGAGCACGAAGTCGTCGCCGGGATTGACCCAGCAGGCCATGGGGATGTCGGGGTGCCAGCGGTTGTGCACCATCTCGTTGGTGGGCGCGGGCTTGGTGAGGTCGACCTTGATCAGGGTGTCGGGCATGGCGTGGCTCCTGGGTGGAAGGGGATCGATTGGGGTTGGGGGAAATTCAGACCGACAGGTAGGCCTTGATGCGCTGCTGGTCGGTGTTGGCGCGTTCGGTCTCGTGCACCAGGCGCCCGCCCTCGATGACGAACAGGCGGTCGGCGACGTCCATGGCGAACGAGAGCACCTGCTCGGAGACCACGATGGTGATCTTTCGCATCTTGCGGATCTCGTTGAGCGCCTTGGCGATGTCCTTGATGATCGAAGGCTGGATGCCCTCGGTCGGCTCGTCGAGCAGCAGCACCTTGGGGTCGGTGACGAGCGCGCGTGCGATGGCGAGCTGTTGTTGCTGGCCGCCGGAGAGGTTGCCGCCCTTGCGGCGGCGCATGTCCCACAGCACGGGGAACAGCGCGTAGATCTCCTGCGGAATCGCCTTGTCCTTCGCGTTCTCCAGGCCGGTCTGGATGTTCTCTTCCACCGTCAGGGTGGGAAAGATCATGCGGCCCTGCGGCACGTACGCCAGGCCTTTGGCCACGCGGCGAAAGCTCTCGTCGCGCGTGAGGTCCTGGCCGGCCACGCTGATGTGGCCGCTCTTGGTGGGCAGCACGCCCATGAGGGCCTTGAACAGCGTGGTCTTGCCCATGCCGTTGCGGCCCATGATGGCCACCGCCTCGTTCTCGCGCGCCTCGAAGCTGATGCCGTGCAGCGCCTCGCTCTGGCCATAGGAAACGAACAGGTCCTTGACTTGCAGCATGCGGCTTCTCCTTCAATGGCCCAGGTACACGTCGATGACCTTGGGGTCGGCCTGCACCTGGTCCATGGGGCCCTCGGCCAGGATCTTTCCCTGGTGCATCACGGTGACCTTGTGCGCGATCTTCTTGACGAAGTCCATGTCGTGCTCGATCACGATCACGGCGCGGTTCTGGCAGATGCGGTGCAGCAGCTCTGCGGTGAGGTCGCGCTCCTTGGCGCTCATGCCGGCGATGGGCTCGTCCAGCATCAGCAGTTCGGGCTCCTGCATCAGCAGCATGCCGATCTCCAGCCACTGCTTCTGCCCGTGCGAGAGCAGGCCGGCCTCGGTCTCGAGCTTGTCGGCCAGGCCGATCTCGGCGGCCACGGCCTGCACACGGGCCTTGATCTCATCGGTGGCGCTGAAGGCCAGCGCGCCCCAGACCGAGCGCCCCGAGGGGTAGGACACCTCAAGGTTCTGCCAGACCGAGAGGTTCTCGTAGATCGAGGGCGTCTGGAACTTGCGCCCGATGCCCAGGCGCACGCGCTTGTGTTCGGGGATCTGCAGGATCTCCTCGTTCTTGAACTTGATGCTGCCGCTGCTGGCCTTGGTCTTGCCGCAGATCAGGTCCAGCAGCGTGGTCTTGCCGGCGCCGTTGGGGCCGATGATCACGCGCAGTTCGTTTTTGTCGACGTAGAGGGTGAGGTCGTCGATGGCCTTGAATCCGTCGAAGGAGACCGTCAGGTCTTCCACGGCGAGGGCGAAGTCGGTGCTGCTCATTCGGTGCTCCTGTTCAGACGCTCTGGCCGCTGGCGCCTTCGGGCAGCTTCACCTCGGGGGCGCTGCTGGCGACCACCGGCTTGTGCGGCGCCTGCGGCGCTGGCGAGGGCGGTTGCGCTCGCGCGGCGGACGCCTCGCGCAGCGCGGCGCGCCGGCCCTTCCACCAGGGCACGATGCGGCTCTCCCACAGCCCGGCCAGGCCCATGGGGAAGGCCATGGTCACGCCGATGAAGAGCGCGGCCATGAGGAAGAGCCAGAGGTCGGGGAAGCTCTCGGAGAAGAAGGTCTTGCCCGCGTTGACCAGCAGCGCGCCGTAGACCGCGCCCACCAGGCTCATGCGCCCGCCCACGGCGGCGTAGATGACCATCTCGATGGAGGGCACGATGCCCACGAAGCTGGGCGACATGAAGCCCACCTGCAGGGTGAACAGCGCGCCGCCGATGCCGGACAGCGCGGCCGCCAGGCAGTACACGAAGATGCGGAAGTCGGCCACGTCGTAGCCCGAGAAACGCACGCGGTCTTCCTTGTCGCGCATGGCCAGCAGCAGGGTGCCGAGCTTGCTGGTCTGCACCCAGCGGCAGGCCACGATGGCCAGCACCAGCAGGCCCACGCAGACGAAGTACAGGATGTATTTGGCGCTGTCGGTGCGCGTGTCCCAGCCCATCAGGGTCTTGAGGTCGGTCATGCCGTTGACGCCGCCCGTGTAGCCCTGCTGGCCGATGATGAGCACGGTGAGGATGAGCGCCACCGCCTGCGTGATGATGGCGAAGTACACGCCGCCCACGCGCCGCTTGAACATGGCGAAGCCGATCAGCCAGGCCAGCAGCACCGGCACCACCACCACCGCCGCCAGCGCGAAGGGAAAGCTCTTGAAGGGCAGCCAGAACGTGGGCAGTTCGGTGATCTGGTTCCAGTCCATGAAGTCCGGAATGCCGGGCGTGGACTGGATCTTGGTGCTCTCGGGGTCGGAGGCCTCGAGCTTGAGGAACATGGCCATGGCGTAGCCGCCCAGGCCGAAGAACACGCCCTGCCCCAGGCTCAGCACGCCGCCGTAGCCCCACAGCATCACCAGGCCGATGGCCACGAAGGCGTAGGTGAGGTACTTGCCCACCAGGTTGAGGCGAAAGATGTCGAGCGACAGCGGCAGCACCACCGCCAGCAGCACGGTGAGCAACACCAGACTGGCGAGCTGGTAGCGGGTGATCCAGGCTTTCAGGGCGTTCATGGTCGGACTCCGGGTGGCGGGGAAATCAGCGGCGCACTTTGGATGCGAAGAGGCCCTGCGGACGCAGCATCAGGATCACGACGATGAGCGAGAGCGTGAGCACCTTGGCCATGGAGCCGGCGAGGAAGAACTCGGTGACGGACTGGGTCTGCGCGATGCCGAAGGCCGAGACCACGGTGCCCAGCAGGCTGGCCGCGCCGCCGAAGGTGACGACCAGGAAGGCGTCGACGATGTAGAGCGAGCCCGAGGTGGGGCCGGTGGAGCCGATGGTGGTGAAGGCCGCGCCGGCCACGCCCGCGATGCCGCAGCCGATGGCGAAGGTCAGGCGGTCGGTCTTCTTCGTGTCGATGCCGATGGCGTTGGCCATCACGCGGTTGCTGACCGTGGCGCGCACCCGCAGGCCCCAGCGGCTGCGGTGCAGGGCCAGCAGCACGCCACCGGTGACCACCGCGGTGAGCGCCAACACGAACAGGCCGTTGATGGGGATGTCCAGGCCTTCGGTGGGGGCCCAGGAGCCCATCAGCCACTCGGGCAGCGTGGGGCTCACTTCCTTGGGGCCGATGAAGGTGCGAAAGCACTGCTGCAGCGCCAGGCTGATGCCCCAGGTGGCCAGCAGCGTGTCCAGCGGGCGCTTGTAGAGGTGGCGGATCAGCGCCCACTCCACGACCCAGCCCGCGATGAAGGCGAAGACGAAGGCGGCCACGATGGCGAAGGGAAAGTACGCCGCCACCGCGCCGGGGCTGATGGTCTCGGCCAGCGTGGAGCCGAGGAAGATGGTGTAGGCGCCGATGGTCATGAACTCGCCATGCGCCATGTTGATCACGCCCATCTGCCCGAAGATGATGGCCAGGCCCAGCCCCATGAGCAGCAGCACCGCGAACAGGCTCAGGCCCGCGAAGCCCTGCATGACGCCGATGTTGAGCAGGTCGTTGAAACTCATGAGGGATCTCCAGACAGATGGGTGCCGCAGGACTTACTGGTAGCCTTTGGGGAAGGGGTCGGGCTTGATCAGCTCGGGCGACTCCGACACCACCTTGAAGGTGCCGTCCGGCATGCCCATCGCGATGCGCGACTTGCTCCAGAGGTGGTGGTTGGGGTCGAGCTTCACGTAGCCCTCGGGCGCGTCCTTGAGCTCGATGCCGGTGCGCGAGGCGGCCACCACCTTGTCGACGTCGAAGCTCTTGGCCTTCTCCACCGCGGCCTTCCACAGCCAGGGGCCCAGGTAGCCGGCCTGCGTCACGTCGCCGATGACGGCGTCCTTGCCGTACTTGGCCTTGAAGGCGGCCACGAACTTCTTGTTGTTCTCGTTGTCCAGCGTCTGGAAGTACTTCATCGACGAGTAGAAGCCGGCGAAGTTTTCGCCGCCCACGCCGGTCATCTCGTCCTCGGTCACCGACAGGGTCACCAGGGTCTGCTTGTCACCGGTGATGCCGGCCGCCTTGAGCGCCTTGTAGAAGGCCACGTTGGAGCCACCCACCACGGCGGCGAAGATCACGTCGGGCTTCTGCAGCTTGATCTTGTTCATCAGCGAGCCGAAGTTGGTGCTGCCCAGCGGGTAGTACTCCTCGCCGACGACCTTGCCCTTCTGGAAGGCCTCGATGTGCTTGCGCGCGATCTTCATCGAGGTGCGCGGCCAGATGTAGTCGGAGCCGATGAGGAAGAAGGTCTTGGCTTTCTTCTCCTTCTGCGCCCAGTCCAGGCTGTAGAGGATCTGCTGCGTGGCTTCCTGGCCGGTGTAGATCACGTTCTTGGACTGCTCCAGGCCTTCGTAGAAGGTGGGGTAGTACAGCAGGCCGTTCTCTTTCTCGAACACCGGCAGCACGGCCTTGCGCGAGGCGCTGGTCCAGCAGCCGAAGACGGCGGCGCAGCGGTCGTTGATGAGCAGCTTCTTGGACTTCTCGGCGAAGGTGGGCCAGTCGGAGGCGCCGTCTTCCTTGATGACCTTGATCTTGCGGCCCAGGATGCCGCCCATGGCGTTGATCTGGTCGATGGCGAGCTGCTCGGCCTGGATGGAGCCCGTCTCCGAGATGGCCATGGTGCCGGTGGACGAGTGCAACTGACCGACGGTGACTTCGGTGTCCGTGACCGCGAGCTTGGTGGTGTTCACCTGCGCGGTGGGCTGGCCGAAGCTCCAGGTGGGCAGGCCGGCCAGGCCGGCGGCGCCCAGCATCTGCAGCACGCGGCGGCGGCTGGCCTCGGGGGTTTCGGGCGAAACGTCGTTCGGATCGGGTTGGTGCTTCATCAAGGGCTCCTGGGCGGGTTGGGTCGGTGAAAACCGGCGATGTGCCGACTGGAGCGAAGCCTAGGGAGAACCCTCGATCGGGCCCATAAGTCAAATAACGTAGAGGCGGCGTACGCGCCCTGGCACGGGGTCGGTACGGTTCTTGTTAGGCCTTGTCCCACTGGAGCCTTCATGCAGCCGCCCGAGCCCGCCACGCCGCCCGCGACCCCCCCATTGGCCGCGCAGAAGATCTTTCGCTTCCGCCGGGAATACAACTCGTGGGTGGCCGACGAGACCATGGAGGACTACGCGCTGCGGTACACGCCGCGCGCCTTTCGCAAGTGGAGCGAGTGGCGCGTGGGCCACACGGCCTTTGGCTCGCTGTCCTTCCTGGCGCTGGAGGCGATCGGCGGCGCGATCGCCGTGAATTACGGCTTCGCCAACGCCATGTGGGCCATCCTGGTGGTGGGGCTGATCATCTTCCTCACCAGCCTGCCCATCGCCTACTACGCGGCGCGCCACGGGCTGGACATGGACCTGCTCACGCGCGGCGCGGGTTTCGGCTACCTGGGCTCGACGATCACCTCGCTGATCTACGCGGTGTTCACTTTCATCTTCTTCGCCATCGAGGCCGTGATCATGGGCCTGGCGCTGGAGATGGCGACCGGTTGGCCGCTGGCCTGGTGCTACCTCATCTCGGCCGTGGTGATCATCCCGCTGGTGATCCGCGGCATCACGCTGATCTCGAAACTGCAGGCCTGGACGCAACCGCTGTACCTGTTCCTGCTGCTGCTGCCCTTCGTGTGGATCGCGCTGTCGCAGCCCCAGCTCTACCGCGACTTCACCAGCCTCGCCGGCCTGCGCTCGGGCGACAGCGGCTTTCACCCGCTGATGTTCGGCGCCGCGGCGGCGGTGATCTTTTCGCTGGTGGTGCAGATCGGCGAGCAGGTGGACTTCCTGCGCTTCATGCCCGAGCGCACCGCGAAGAACCGCCTGCGCTGGTGGCTGGCGGTGCTGATCCCCGGGCCGGGCTGGGTGGTGGTGGGCATGCTCAAGATGGTGGGCGGCGCCTTCCTGGCCTTCGCCGCCATGCAGTTCGAGGTGGACCCCGAGCGCACCGCCGAGCCCACGCAGATGTTCCTGGCCGGCTTCACCGAGGCCGTGGGCCACCCGGGCCTGGCGCTGATCATGACCGTGGTGTTCGTGGTGCTGGCGCAGATCAAGATCAACGTGACCAATGCCTACGCGGGCTCGCTGGCCTGGAGCAATTTCTTCGCCCGCGTGACGCACAGCCACCCGGGGCGCGTGGTCTGGCTGGTGTTCAACGTCGCCATCGCCACGCTGCTGATGCTGCTGGGCGTGTTCGCGGGCATCGAGAAGGTGCTGGGCGTCTACAGCAACGTCGCCATTGCCTGGGTGGGCGCGCTGGTGGCCGATCTGGTCATCAACAAGCCCCTGGGCCTGAGCCCGCGCGGCATCGAGTTCCGCCGCGCCTACCTGTACGACTTCAATCCGGTGGGCATGGGCTCGATGATCATCGCGGCGCTGGCGGCCATCCTGGCCTACAGCGGCCTCATGGGCGAGGTGGCCGCCGCCTTCTCACCCTTCATCGCCCTGGGCCTGTCGCTGCTGCTGTCGCCGCTGCTGGCCTGGGCCACGGGCGGGCGCTGGTACCTGGCGCGAGAGCCCTCCAACGAATGGTGGCCGGGCCAGGCGGTTCGCTGCTCGGTGTGCGAGAACCAGTTCGAATCGGAAGACATGGCGAGCTGCCCGGCCTACCGCGCGCCGATCTGCTCGTTGTGCTGCTCGCTCGAGTCGCGCTGCCACGACCGCTGCAAGAGCAACTCGCGCGCCATCGACCAGGTGCGCGGCTGGCTGGCGCAGGTGCTGCCGCAGCGGCTGATGGCGCGGGTGAACTTTCGCGCCGGGCAATTCCTCGCGGTCTGGCTGTCGATCAGCGCCATCCTGGCCTTCCTGATCGGCATGGTCTATGTGCAGGAAAGCCTGCACGGCACGGCCACGCTGCTGGATCTGCCGTTTCTCAAGCTCTACGCCTTCCTGGTGCTGTTCGCGGCGGTGTGTTCCTGGTGGGTGGTGCTGACCACCGACAGCCGCCGCATGGCGCAGGACGAGTCGGAGCGCCAGACGCAGCTGCTGATGCGCGAGATCGAGGCGCACCAGCGCACCGACGCCGAGCTGCAGTCCGCGCGCGACCGCGCCGAGGCCGCCAGCCAGGCCAAGACGCGCTACGTGGCGGGCATGACGCACGAGCTGCGTACCCCGCTGACCAGCATCCTGGGCTACGCGCAGATCCTGCAGAAGAACAGCGACATCTCGGTCTGGGTGCGCGAGACCATCGCCACCATGCAACGCAGCGGCCAGCACATGCATGCGCTGATCGATGGCTCGCTGGACCTGGCGCGCATCGAGGCCGGGCGCCTGAAGCTCGACACCGTGCCGCTGCCCCTGCCGCAGCTGATGGAGGACGTGGAGCGCATGGTGCGCCCGCAGGCCGAGGCCAAGGGCCTGCGCTTCACCGTGCAGCGCAGGGGCGAGGTGCCCGCCTGGGTGCGCGCCGACGCCAAGCGCCTGCGCCAGATCCTCATCAACCTGCTGAGCAACGCGGTGCGCTTCACCGACGAGGGCGAGGTCACGCTGCGGCTGGACTTTCGCCAGCAGGTGGCGCGCATCGACGTGGTGGACACCGGCATCGGCATCGCCGAGCAGGACCAGAAGCGCATCTTCCTGCCCTACGAACGCGGCGCCGCGGGACGCCGCGCGCGCGATTCGGGCACCGGCCTGGGCCTGACCATCACCCACCTGCTGACCGACATGATGGGTGGCGACCTCACCCTCAAGAGCGCGCCGGGCCAGGGCAGCACCTTCAGCCTGCGGCTGTACCTGCCGCCCATCGCGTCGGACCCGCAGCACCCCTTGCCCATTCCCTCCACCCTGCGCGCGGTGACCGGCTACCTGGGCCCGCGCCGCACGGTGCTGGTGGTGGACGACCAGCCGCTGCACCGGCAGTTGCTGGCGAGTATCCTGGTGCCGCTGGGCTTCCTGGTGCGCGAGGCCGCCAGCGGCCAGGAATGCCTGGAGATCATCGAGCAGAGCCCGCCCGACCTGCTGCTGCTGGACCTGACCATGGATGGACTGGACGGCTGGCAGACCGCGAGCGCGGTGCGCGAGCGCCTGCCGTCCTCGCGCCTGCCAATCGTCTTCGTCTCGGCCAACCTGATCGACAACCGGCCCGAGGCCTTCAAGGACCTGGACTACCAGGGCTTCGTTGCCAAGCCCATGAGCGAGGCCGAGCTGCTCGACGCGCTGAGCCATGCCTTGTCGCTGGAGTGGCTGACCGAGCAGGTGCCCGCCAGCGGCGCGTCCGTGCAGGCGGTGCGCCCGCGCCCCGGCCTGCCGCTGCCCGACGCGCTGCGCGAGGAACTGCAGCGCCTGGCGCGCCAGGGCCAGGCCGCGGCGCTGCGCCAGCGCCTGTGGCAGGCCCAGGGCACCGAGCCCGCGCACGCGGCCACGCTGGCGCTGCTGCTGTCCTGCGCCGACCGGTTCGACTTCCAGACCCTGATCGAATACCTGAGAGACACCGAGGAGCTTGCCGACGATGACACCGTGGTCTGACACCCTGCCACCGCCCGCGGCCACTCAGCCGGTCGTGCTGGTGGTGGACGACTCGTTGGAGACCCTGCGCATGCTGGGCGACGCCCTGGTGGCCGAGGGCTACGTGGTGCTGGCCGCGCGCGATGCGCAGGAAGCGCTGGAGCGCTTCGAACTCGCCATTCCCGATGGCGTGCTGCTCGACGCCGTGATGCCCGGCATGGACGGCTTCGAGCTGTGCCAGCGCATCAAGTCCACGCCGGCCTGGTCGCACGTGCCGGTGCTGTTCATGACCGGCCTGTCCGACAGCGAGCCGCTGCTGCGCGGCTTCGCCAGCGGCGGCGTGGACTACGTGGTCAAGCCGCTGCGCATCCCCGAGGTGATGGCGCGCCTGGCCACGCACCTGCGCAACGCGCGCGTGGCGCGGCTGGCGCAGGAGGCGGTGGACGTGGCCGGCCTGGGCACCGTCGTGCTGGATTCGCTCGGACGCATGGCCTGGCGCTCGCCGCAGGCCATGGTCTGGCTGGGCCAGGCCTTCGGCGGTGACGCGGAGGGGCAGGAGCAGGCCGCGCGCTGGCTGGCCGCCGCGCGGCGCGAGGGCACCGCGCAGGTCGACGGTGCGCAGGGCCGCCTGCTCGCGCGCCACCTGGGCCAGGGCAGCCTGGGCGAGTCCATGCTGCTGCTGAGCCTGACGCCGCTGAACACCGCGGCCGCGCAGCGGCTGCGCGAGGTCGCGCTCACGCCACGCGAGACCGAGGTGCTGTCCTGGCTGGCCAAGGGCAAGACGAACCGCGACATCGCCGACATCCTGGGCATGAGCCACCGCACGGTGAACAAGCACCTGGAGCACGTGTTCGAAAAACTGGGCGTGGAGACGCGCGCGGCGGCCGCGGCTATTGCGGGCAAGCTGCTGCCGCAGGCGTGAAGCCTCGGCTGCTTCAGAGCTGCGCGATGCCGCCGTCCACCACGTACTCCGCCCCCGTGACGAAGGACGCATCGTTCGAGAGCAGGAAGGCGGCCACCGCCGCCACCTCGTCGGGCCGGCCAAAACGGCCGAGCGGCACCTGCTGCAGCACGGCCTGGCCGAACTCGGCCACCGCCGTGGCCGCCATTCCCGTGCGATCGAAGAAGGCGGTTTCGATGGGGCCGGGGCTGACGGCGTTGACGCGGATGCCGCGCGGCGCCAGTTCGCGCGCCAGCACGCGGGTCAGGGTGCGCACCGCGCCCTTGGTGGAGGCGTAGATCGCCATCGAAGCGAAGCCCTTTTCGCGCGCCACCGAGGTGTTGAGCAGCAAGGCGGCGCCATCGGACAACAAGGGTGCCAGGGCGCGCGCCTGCAGCAGCGGGCCGCGCACGTTGACCGCATATTGGGCATCGAACTCGTCGGCCGTCACATCCTCCAGCGACTGGAAGCGGCCGAAACCGGCGTTGAAGAAGGCACCGTCGATCTGCGGCGTGATGGCCTCGATGGCCTCGCGCAAGGCCTGGGCAGCGGCGGGATCGCCCGCGTCGTTCAACAGGTAGCGGGCCCGCTCGCCGAGCACGCCGCGCGCCGTGTCCAGCGACGACAGTCGCGAACCGGTGACGATGACGCGCGCGCCTTCGTCGGCCAGGCGCTGTGCGGTGGCGAGGCCGATGCCGCTGGTACCGCCGGTGACAAGCACGGTCTTGTGTGTGAAACGGGTCATGATCGACGTCCTTTCTGGTTGAGGTGCGCCTATGATGGGTTGTCGATCTGAACAAGGAAATCCCAGAAGTGGGCAAGAAGAATTTGCGCAATCGCACAAGTGCGCTGGATTGGAACGACCTGCGCATGGTGCTGGCCGTGAGCCGCGCGGGCAGCCTGAACGGGGCGGCCCTCGAGCTGGGCTTGCGTCACTCCACTGTCTTCCGGCGCATTGAGGAGGTCGAAGCACGCGCCGGCGCCCGGCTCTTCGAGCGTTCGCGCACCGGTTGGCGGGCCAACCTCCAGGGCGAAGCGGTGGCGGCCGCGGCCGCCGAGATGGAGGCCGCGGCGCTGTCTGCCGAGCGCGCGATCAGTGGGTCTGACGCCCGCGTGGAGGGCGTGATTCGCCTGGCCACCAGCGAGATGCTGGCCGGCTACCTGTTGCCCGCGATGCTGCAACGCTTCCTGTCGGCGCACGCCGGCATCGAGATCGAAGCCGACGTGTCCAACCGCGCCGTCGATCTGACGCGGCGCGAGGCAGACCTCGCCCTGCGGGCCACTGCCCGGCCGCCAGACTCCATGGTGGGTCGGCAGGTGGGCGAGTTGCGCTATGCCGTGTACGCCGCACGGTCGCTGCTGCCGCGCCGTGGCGATGTCCAGCCGGTGCTGCAGGCCCTGCCATGGATCGGCTTCGACGAGCGCATCGCCTACACCGGCATCGCCCAGTGGTTCGCCCGGGCACTGCCCGAGGTGCGCCCCCGGATGAAGGCCGACTCCCTGCCAGCCATGCTGAAGGCGGGTGCTGCCGGCATCGGTGCCGTCGTGCTGCCGATGTTCGCTGCCGCGCAGGAGCCGGGCCTGCTTCGCGTCACCCCGCCGATTGAAGGACAGTCCATGGGCCTGTGGCTGCTGCACCACCCCGATGTGCGCGGCAACGCCCGCGTACGGCTTCTGATGCAGTGGCTGGCGCAGGCGATACCCGAGGAACTGGCGCGGCAGGCGGACGGTGGCAAGACCGTGTCCCGCTTCGCGGATTGCCCGCTGGCGGGTCGGCGGTCGCGCCGACCCGCCAGCGGAGCATGAGCACCGCACGGCCCGCGAGACCCCGTCACCGGACAGGCCCGGCCCCCCCGGCCACAATCGCCCCAGCAACCGAGGAGACCACCATGCTCGAGACCGTCATCAACGCGCGCCCCGCCGACCTGGGCCACGGCCTGACCGTGCGGCGCGTATTGCCCTACGCGAAACGCCGCATGGTCGGCCCCTTCATCTTCGTGGACCACGCCGGGCCCGTGACCATGGCGCCCGAGGACACGAGCGCCGCCGACGTGCGTCCCCACCCGCACATCGGCCTGTCCACCGTGAGCTACCTGCTCAGCGGGCAGGTGATGCACCGCGACAGCCTGGGGGTGGTGCAGTCCATAGTGCCCGGCGACGTGAACTGGATGACCGCCGGGCGCGGCATCTCGCACAGCGAGCGCTTCACGCACCCCGACTCCTTCGCGGGCGGCGGCCTGGAGCTGATGCAGCTCTGGGTGGCGCTGCCGGTGGAGGACGAGGAGACCGAGCCCGCCTTCACCCACTACCCGGCGAAGGACCTGCCGGTGCGCGAGCAGGACGGCGTGTGGATGCGCCTGATCGCCGGCGATGCCTACGGCATGAAAAGCCCCGTGCGCACGCACTCGCCGCTGTTCTACCTGCACACGCAATGGCAGGCCGGCGCCAGCCTGGCTTTGCCGGGTGGCCACCGCGAACAGGCGGTGTACGTGGCGCACGGCGAAATCGAACACGCGGGCGAGGTCTACCACCCGGGGCAACTGCTGGTCTTCGGCGACGACACCGACGCGCTCATCACCGCGCAGGTGCCGAGCACGCTGATGGTCTTCGGCGGCGAACCGCTGGGCGAGCGGCACGTGTGGTGGAACTTCGTGTCCTCGCGCAAGGAGCGCATCGAGCAGGCCAAGGCGGACTGGCAGGCGGGACGCATCGCGCTGCCGCCGGGGGATGACCAGGAGTGGATTCCCCTGCCGGGGGCCTAGGACCAGTACGGGTCGTCCGCCTTGCGGCGCTGCACGCGCGCCGATCCCCACACCACGCGCAGCTGCCGGCCCTCGCGGGCCAGGCTGTCGGCCACCTTGTCGATGACGTAGCGGCGCCGGGCCGGCTCGCCCGGCACGTCGAACTCCCACAGCTTGAGCGAACCGTCGGGCTGCTCCTCCACCAGGATGGCGAAGCGGCCGTAGGGGTCGCGGTACTTGAGGGTGCGGCAGTACATGCTGGCTCGTCGAAAGCGAGCCGGTGAGTAACTGCGGGGGCCGCGAAAGTTCAGGCCCGCGTCACAGGCCCAGCTCGGTCAGCCCCGGGTGCGTGGCAGGCCGCGGCCCGAGGGGCCAGTGGAACAGCCGCTCACTCTCGTGGATCGGCCGGTCGTTGATGCTGGCATGGCGCTGCTCCATCAGGCCCAGGTCGGTGAACTGCCAGTTCTCGTTGCCGTGCGAGCGGAACCACTGGCCCGAGTCGTCGCGCCATTCGTAGACGAAGCGCACCGCGATGCGGCGTCCCTCGAAGGCCCAGAGCTCCTTGATGAGCCGGTAGTCCAGCTCCTTCGCCCACTTGCGCGTGAGGAAGGCGTGCACCTCGGCCCGGCCCACCGGGAACTCCGCGCGGTTGCGCCAGCGCGTGTCCTCGGTGTAGACCTTGACCACGCGGTCGGGGTCGCGCGTGTTCCACGCGTCCTCGGCCATGCGGACCTTCTCGATGGCCGATTCGCGCGTGAAAGGCGGCAGCGGCGGGCGCGGCTCGGCGCTCATCAGTACTGCTTGTAGGGCAGGAACTTGCCCGACATCACGATGTTCACGCGGTCGCCATTGGGGTCGGCCTGGCGCTTCATGTCCATCTTGAAGTCGATGGCGCTCATGATGCCGTCGCCGAATTCTTCGTGGATGAGTTCCTTGAAGGTGGTGCCGTAGACGCTGACCAGTTCGTAGAAGCGGTAGATCAGCGGATCGGTGGGCACGCTGGTGGGCAGCGAGCCCTTGTAGGGCACGACCTGCAGCCACTTCTGCTCGTCCGCCGTCAGGCCGAAGATCTTGCCGAGCGCCTTGGCCTGTTCGGGCGTGGCGGTCATCTGGCCCAGGCACAGGGCCGTGGTCCATTCCTTGGACTTGCCGACCTTCTTGGCGACGTCTTCCCACTTCAGGCCCTTGCTGACCTTGGTGGAGACGATCTTCTCGGTGACTTCAATGCGACTCATGTTTGCCTCTTGAGTAGTGGTGGAGTGAAAGGGTTGAACCGGGGGTGCCGCGGAACCGGCTTTGCCGGGCCGCTGGCGCCGTCCCCCGTGGGGGAAGCCGCGCAGCGGCGCAGGGGGTCAATTCGCTCTCGCTCGAGAGACGAGGAAGTCGACGATGTGGTTGCGCAGCTCGTAGTAGCCGTCCAGGTGGTGCAACTGGGCGCGTGTGCGTTCGCGCGGCAGGGTGTTGCTCACCACCTCGGCCAGGCCGCCGGGCTTGTAGACGCCCTCCACCTCGCGGCCGTTGCTCATGAGCAGGATGCGGTCGGCCAGCAGGATGGCCTCGTCCACGTCGTGGGTGATCATGAACACCGTCTGGTGCGTCTCGCGCACGATGGACATGAGCTCGTCCTGGATGGTGCCGCGCGTGAGCGCATCCAGCGCGCCGAAGGGCTCGTCGAGCAGCAGCATCTTGGGCTGGATCGCGAAGGCGCGCGCGATGCCCACGCGTTGTTTCATGCCACCCGAGAGTTGCGACGGCTTCTTGTCGATGGCGTGGCTCAGGCCCACCATGGCCACGTACTTCTCGACCTGCGCGTCGACCTCGGTCTTGTTCCACTCGGGCCAGCGCGACTTCACCGCGAAGGCGATGTTCTGGCGCACGCTGAGCCAGGGCATGAGCGCGTGGCCCTGGAAGACCACGCCGCGCTCCAGGCTGGGGCCGGCGATCTCGCGACCGTCCATGAAGGCGTGGCCCTCGCTGGCCGTGTCCAGGCCGGCGAGCACGTTGAGGATGGTCGTCTTGCCGCAGCCGCTGTGGCCGATGATGCAGACGAACTCGCCCTTGTCGATGCCGAAGTCGACGCCGGCGAACACGGGCTTGTCGGACTGGTAGGCCTTGGCGAGGTTCTCGACCTGCAGGAAGGCGCGGGGGTGGGCGCTCATGGCGGTGCCTTTGGTTTGCGTTGAGGGTGCCGCGGAGCCGAGGCCCTGTTGCCGGCTGTCACTCCACATAGGTCACCACCTTCTGCAGCTGCGCGAACATCAGGTCGAGCAGCATGCCCACCACGCCGATCATCAGCACCGCGAAGATCACGTTGGTGAGCGAGAGGTTGTTCCACTCGTTCCACACGAAGTAGCCGATACCGGTGCCGCCGACGAGCATCTCGGCCGCGACGATGACCAGCCAGGCGATGCCCATGCTGATGCGCATGCCCGTGAGGATGGTGGGTGCGGCGGCGGGCAGCACCACCAGGAAGGCCTTGCGCAGCGGGTTCACCTCCAGCGTGGCGGCCACGTTGAGCCAGTCGCGCTTGACCGAGGCCACGCCGAAGGCGGTGTTGATCAGCATCGGCCAGATGGAGCAGATGAAGATGACGAAGATGCCGCTGACGTTGCTGTCCTTCAGCGTGTAGAGCGCCAGCGGCATCCAGGCCAGGGGGCTGATGGGCTTCAACACCTGCACGAAGGGATCGAAGGCCTTCTGCATGAGCGGCGACATGCCGATGAGAAAGCCCAGCGGAATGGCCACCAGCATGGCGAGTGCGAAGCCCAGGCCGACGCGCGCCAGCGAGTGCGCGATCTGGATGCCGATGCCCTTGTCGTTGGGCCCGTTGTCGTAGAAGGGGTTGGAGAGGTGGCCCCAGCTGGCCTTGGCCACGTCCCCCGGCGGGGGAAAGCCGCCGGTCTTGCCGGCGCCGGACCCGGGGTCCTTGCCCATCATCTTGGCGTACTCGATCTCCTCGGGCGTGAGGTTGGAGGCGGCGGCGCCCGCGCCACCCCCGCCCGTGGCGAGTTGCCAGGCCCCGATGAAGACCACCAACAGCAGCAGCGAGACCAGCGCGGCGCGCAGGTTGACGTTCAGTCCGCTCATGGTCACGCCGCTTTGCTGATCGCGAAGCTCTTGAGGTACTCGGCCGGCTTCGCCGGGTCGAACACCTTGCCCATGATGGTGTGCTTCTCGTAGCCCGGACCGGCCTTGAAGTCCTGGCCCAGTTCCTTCATGTGCTTGCGCGCGTCGGTGATGAGGAAGACGCGCTCGGCGATCTGGTTGTAGTTGACCTCACCCTTGATGTAGCCCCAGCGCTGCATCTGCGTGAGCATCCACACCGCCATGCTCTGCCAGGGCATGGGGTCGAAGTCGGCGCGCTCGGGCACGTTCTGGACCTTGCCCAGGCCGTCGGCGAAGCGGCCGGTGAGCACTTGCGTGATCACGGCCTCGGGCTGGTTGAGGTACTGGCTGGGCGCGATGACCTTGGCGATGAGCTCGCGGTTCTTGGGCTGGCGCGCCATGGCCGCGGCGTTGAGCACGGCGCGGTACAGGGCCGCGAAGGTGTTGGGGTTCTGCTTGATGAACTCGGTGCTGGTGCCGAAGGCGCAGCAGGGGTGGCCGTTCCAGAGGTCCTTCGTCAGCACATGGATGAAGCCCACCTCCTCGAACACGGCGCGCTGGTTGAAGGGATCGGGGCCGAGGAAGCCGTCGATGTTGCCGGCGCGCAGGTTGGCCACCATCTCGGCCGGCGGGATCACGCGCAGCTGCACGTCGGTGTCGGGGTTGAGCCCGTTCTCGGCCAGGTAGTAGCGCAACAGGAAGTTGTGCATCGAGTACTCGAAGGGAATGCCGAACTTGAAGCCCTTCCAGTTCTTCGGGTCGCGGTTGTCCTTGTGCTTGAGCGCCATGGTGATGGCCTGGCCGTTGATGTTCTGCACCGTGGCCACGTTCATGGGCACGGCGTTGCTGCCGAGGCCGAGCGAGATGGCCAGGGGCATGGGCGAGAGGAAGTGCGAGGCGTCGTACTCCTTGTTGATCATCTTGTCGCGCACCAGGGCCCAGCCCGCGGTCTTGGTGACTTCGACGTTGAGGCCCTGCTTGCTGTAGAAGCCCAGGGGGTGGGCCATGATCAGCGGCGTGGCGCAGGTGATCGGGATGAAGCCGATCTTCAGGTTCGTCTTCTCGAGCTTGCCTTTCTCCTGCGCCATGGCCTGCAGGCTGGCGATGGGCAGCACGCTGGCAATCGCCGCCATCGCCGTGCCCTTGCCCACGGCGCGCAGGAAGCGGCGGCGCACCGCATCCTGCGGGAACAGCGCCTTCACCAGCGTGGCCTCGATGAACTCGCGGCTGTAGGCCTCGAACTCGGGGGTTTCGCTGCGCGCGCGCAGGGTGGCGGCGGCCTGTTCGGCGGCGCTGTCCTTCGTTCGTTGTTCGGCCTGGTGCTCGGCCACCGTGTGGTCGCGCCCGCAGCTGCACTTGAGCATCAGGGGCTTGTCGGCGTTGTACGGGTCGAAGAAGTCGGACATGGCGCACCTCGTGAGTTGGAGATGCGCGGAGATTTGCAAGCACCGGGCCAGTTGCTGCGTTGCAGCAGGCGCTGGCGTGATTTCGTGGGCGGCCGCGCCACGCGGTGTAGGGGTGGCCCTACAAAGCCGCCGGATGCGCCGCGTCTCAGGCGCCCGAACGGTGTCTTTCGGCGTACAGCGCGAGTTCGACGTCGTTCTTGGCGCCCGTCTTTTCCAGGATGCGCGCGCGGTAGGTGCTCACCGTGTTGGACGCCAGGCCCAGGCGTGCACCAATTTCGCTCACGGTGAGCCCCTGGGTGAGCAGGCGATAGACCTGGTGCTCCCGGTGCGAGAGCGCCTCGGGGCCCGCCTGCGCGGCGCCACTGCCCACGGCGGCGGCCAGGGCCTCGGCCGTGGCGGGGGTGAGGTAGCGCCCCCCGCCCGCGCACTTGCGCACCGCGAGCAGCATGTCGTCCGGGTCGGCGCCCTTGTTGAGGTAGCCGCAGGCGCCCAGGCGGATGCAGCGCACGGCGTACTGCTTCTCGGGGTAGGTGCTGAGCATGAGCACCGGCAGGTACGGGTGCTCCTTGCGCAGGCGCTGCAGCACGTCCAGGCCGTCGATGCCGGGCATGGCCACGTCGAGCAGCACGAGATCGAGGCCTTCATTGCCACCAAGGGCGCGCACCTGCGTGAGCACCTCTTCCCCGCTTTGCGCCTCGGCCACCACGCTCACGTCGGGGGCGTCCGCCAGGATCTGCTTCAGGCCTTCGCGCACGATGCGGTGGTCGTCGCCGATCAGCACGCGGATGGTGTCGGCCAGCAGATCAAAGCGGCTGGCCTCGCTGTATTGGCTGTTCATGTCACCTCCCCGGGCGTCAGCACGATGGACAGTTCCATGTGCGTGCCGCGGCCCAGGATGCTTTCGATCCGGATCTTGCCCCCGAAGTGCCCCGCGCGTTCGCGCATGCCCATGATGCCGTAGGCGTCGGCCGCCTCGAAGGCCTGGGGGGAAGCGCCGGCGCCATCGTCCTGCACCGAGAGACGCAGCAGGCCATCGTGGTGACGGATGCGCACGGCGATCCGACGGGCCCGCGCGTGGCGACCCACGTTGGAGAGCATCTCCTGGAAGATGCGAAAGACCGCGATGGCCAGTGGCTCCGGCGGTTCGGGCGCGCCCTCCACGGCCATGTCCCAGTCGAGCGCGAGCTCGGCGCTGGCCACGAACTCCTGGGCCTGCCATTCCAGCGCGGCCCACAGGCCCTGGTGGTCGAGGATGCTGGGCCGCAGGTCGGTGATGATGCGCCCGACGTTGTCGACCGCGCTCTCGATGAGGCGGCTCATGTTCTGGCACTTGCAGCGCATGCGCTCGCGCATGCCCTCGGCCTCCTCGGGCTGGCGCCGCGCCTGTTCGGACAGGCGCTTGTCCATCCAGTTCACGTCCATCTTCAAGGCCACGAGCAGGCTGCCGAGTTCGTCGTGCACCTCGCGCGCGATGCGCGTGCGTTCTTCCTCGCGAACGGCCTCGCTGCGCGCAGCGAGTTCGCGCACCTGGCGCAGCGCGGTTTCCAGGGCATGGGTGCGTTCGCGCACACGCTGCTCCAGTTGCTCCTTGGCGCTGCGCAGCGCATCGGCGGCGCGGCGGCGGTCGGTGATGTCGATGAAGGTGACGACGGCGCCACGCACCTGGCCGTCGTCGACGATGGGGTGGCTGCTGTACTCGACGGGAAAGGCGCTGCCGTCGCGCCGCCAGAACACCTCGGTGTCGATGCGGCAGGGCTCGGCCGCACGGAAGGCGTTGAAGATGGGGCAGTCTTCCACCGGGTAGTGCGCACCATCCGCGTGCGAGTGGTGGGTCAGCTCGTGCATGTTGCAGCCGAGCAGCTCGTCGGGCTCGTAGCCGATCATGCGCGCGCCGGCGTGGTTGATGAACACGCACAGGCCGTCCAGGTCCACGCCGAACACCCCCTCGCCGGTGCTGGCCAGCAGCAGGCCCAGCGGGTCGCGCCAGGCCGCCGTGGACGGGGCCACGGCGGCGCTGATCAGCTCGGGGAAGGGCTGGCGGTGCATGGCACAGGCGCTAGCAACGCCTGTGCCAAGTTGGTGCGTGGTGCCCGGTTCAGGTGTTCGGCGCGGTTTTCGCGCTCCAGACCATGGTGATCGCCAGGATGCCCACCACCACGCCCAGCGAGACCGCCACCGGGATCTTGAAGACGTCGATCAGCATCATCTTGGTGCCGATGAAGACCAGGATGACGGCCAGCCCGTAGTTGAGCAGGTGGAACTTGCCGGCCACGGCTTGCAGCAGGAAGAACATGGCGCGCAGGCCCAGGATGGCGAACACGTTGCTGGTGAGCACGATGAAGGGATCGCGCGTGATGGCGAAGATGGCCGGGATGGAGTCGACGGCGAAGATCACGTCGGTGACGCCCACCAGCGCGATCACCATCAGCAGCGGGGTGGCGATGCGCTTGCCGTTTTCGACGGTGAAGAACCTCTCGCCGTCGTAGCGCTGGCTCACGGGCATGAGGCGGCGCAGCAGCTTGAGCGCGGGGTTGTCGTCCAGCGCGGGCTCCTTGCCCGCGGCCCACCACATCTTGATGCCGGTGAGCACCAGGAAGGCACCGAAGACGTAGAGGATCCAGTGGAACTGGGCGAGCAGCCAGCCACCGAGCAGGATCATCACCGTGCGCAGCACGATGGCGCCCAGGATGCCGATCATGAGCACCCGCTTCTGGTACGCGGCCGGCACCGCGAAGTAGCTGAAGATCAGCAGGAAGACGAAGATGTTGTCGACCGCCAGGCTCTTCTCGATGAGGTAGCCGGTGAGGAACTCCAGGGATTTTTCGTTCGCGAGCGCGGTGGAGCCGGTGCTGTCCTTGATGGCCCACCAGAGCAGGCCATTGAAGATGAAGCTCAAGGCGATCCAGGCGAGCGACCAGTTGAGCGCCTCCTTGACGCTCACGGCCTGGGCGCCCTGCTTCTTCAGCAGAACGAAATCGACGAACAGGGCCGCCACGACGAACGCGACGAAAACCCCCCACAGCCACAGCGGAGCAATGCTTTCCATGAAAGACCTCGGTTTGGTGTTGACGAACACCCCAAGGTCTGGTCGCCGCCATCCGCTGGATGGCTGGGCGTTCCCGGCGGCCTTATCAGCCGCGAATTGACGAGAACGCCGCGCTGCCGAGGCCTCGCTGTGCGCGGGGTGGCAGGCCGATTACTCCCCTTGAAGGGAAGCGCGATTGTCGGCGGGCCGGGTATTTCCCGGCGCGGCGTCGGGTATTCAGGCGGCTTCGCGGTAGAAGCCGGCGCGGTGGCGCGGCGCCAGCGGCGTGACCGCCTGGCCGATGGCGGCGATGTGGTCCGGCGTGGTGCCGCAGCAGCCGCCCACGATGTTGACCAGGCCCTCGGCCGCGAACTCGTGCAGCAGGCGGCTGGTGACCTCGGGCGTCTCGTCGAAGCCGGTCTCGCTCATGGGATTGGGCAGGCCGGCATTGGGGTAGCAGCTGATGTAGGTGTCGCCCGCGACCTTGGCCAGCTCCTGGATGTAGGGCCGCATGAGGGCCGCACCCAGCGCGCAGTTCAGGCCCACAGCCAGCGGCTGCAGGTGGCGCACGCTGGCCCAGAAGGCGCTCACCGTCTGGCCGCTCAGGATGCGGCCGGAGGCGTCGGTGACGGTGCCGCTGATGATGAGCGGCAGGCGCTCGCCGGTGGCGGCGAAGACCTCGTCGATGGCGAACAGCGCGGCCTTGGCGTTGAGCGTGTCGAAGATGGTCTCGACCAGCAGCACGTCGGCGCCGCCTTCCATCAGGCCCTCGACCTGTTCGCGGTAGGCGGCGCGCAGTTGCTCGAAGGTGACGTTGCGCGCGCCGGCGTCGTTCACGTCGGGGCTGATGCTGGCCGTCTTGGGCGTGGGACCCAGGGCGCCCGCCACGAAGCGCGGCTTGTCGGGCGTGCTGAACTTGTCGCAGGCGGCGCGCGCCAGGCGGGCCGAGGCGACGTTCATCTCGCGCGCCAGGTGGGCCATGTCGTAGTCCTCCTGCGCGATGGTGGTGGCGCCGAAGGTGTTGGTCTCGATCAGGTCGGCGCCAGCCGCGAGGTAGCCCTCGTGGATGTCGCGGATGACGTCCGGCCGCGTGAGGCTCAGCAACTCGTTGTTGCCCTTGACGTCCTTGTGGAAGTCCTTGAAGCGCTCGCCCCGGTAGGCCGCCTCGTCGAGCTTGAAGCGCTGGATCATGGTGCCCATGGCGCCATCGAGGATGGCGATGCGCTGCTCGAGGATGGCCGGCAGGGCCTGGGCACGGGTGAAGGCGGGGGACTTGTCCATCGTGTGGATTGTATGAAGCGGCCCCGCCCCCACGCGGGGCAAGGCCACGGCATGGCCGACAATACGCGCCCATGAAGCACCTGTCCCCCAAGGAAGCCTGGACCTGGCTTCAGGCCGAAACCGCGCGCCGCGCCGCGCTGGGCCAGGACCCTCCGCTGTTCGTGGACGTGCGCATGGAGATCGAATCGCTCTACGTGGGCCGCCCGCCCGGCGTGGAGAACATCCCCTGGTACGAATACCCCGACCTCACGCCCGACCCGGCGCGTTTCGCGCAGGCCGTGGCCAACGAGGCGGGTGACAAGGGCCGCCCCATCCTGCTGATCTGCCGCAGCGGCAAGCGCACCCTTGACGCCGGCAAGGCACTGGAGGCGGCGGGCTTCAGCGACATCGCCCACGTGCTGCACGGCTTCGAAGGCGAACTCAACGACCACTTCAAGCGCTCCACCGTGAACGGCTGGCGCCACGACGGACTGCCGTGGGAACAGATGTGATCGACGTCGCGGCCGGAGCCGAGACGCTGGAGGCCTGCGTCGACGTCCTGCAATCGGTCTTCGGCTACGAGGCCTTTCGCGGTCCGCAGGCGCAGATCGTCAGCCACGTGTGCGACGGCGGCGACGCGCTGGTGCTCATGCCCACGGGCGGCGGCAAGTCGCTGTGCTACCAGGTGCCGGCCATCGTTCGCGCGCAGCGCGGTGGTGGTGTGGCGGTGGTGGTGTCGCCGCTGATCGCGCTGATGCACGACCAGGTGGGCGCGCTCACCGAAGCCGGCGTGAGCGCGGCCTACCTCAACAGCAGCCTCTCGCTGGAGGACGCGCAGCGCATCGAGCTGCAACTGCGCAAGGGCGAGCTCACCCTGCTCTACGTGGCGCCCGAGCGGCTGCTCACGCCGCGCTGCCAGGCCATGCTGGAGAGCCTGCACGAGCAGGGCCGCCTCTCGCTGTTCGCCATCGACGAGGCGCACTGCGTGAGCCAGTGGGGCCACGACTTCCGCCCCGAGTACCGCGAGCTCGCCGTGTTGCCCGAGCGCTTCGCGGGCGTGCCGCGCATCGCCCTCACCGCCACGGCCGACGCGCTCACGCGCGCCGACATCGTGGAACGCCTGCAACTGCAGGACGCGCGCACCTTCATCAGCAGCTTCGACCGGCCCAACATCCGCTACCAGCTGGTGGAGAAGAAAGACGCCACCACGCAGCTGCAGCGCTTCATCCGCGACGAGCACTCCAACGCCCAGGGCCACGACGCGGGCGTGGTGTACTGCCAGTCGCGCCGCCGCGTGGAAGAGGTCGCACAGATGCTGCAGCAGGCCGGCTTCAAGGCCCTGCCCTACCACGCCGGCCTGGACGCCGCCGTGCGCCAGGAACACCAGGACCGCTTCCTGCGCGAAGAGGGCCTGATCATGGTGGCCACCATCGCCTTCGGCATGGGCATCGACAAGCCCGACGTGCGCTTCGTGGCGCACCTGGACATGCCCAAGAACATCGAGGGCTACTACCAGGAAACCGGCCGCGCGGGCCGCGACGGCGAACCCGCCAACGCCTGGATGGCCTACGGCCTGCAGGACGTGGTGAACCAGCGCCGCATGATCGACGACAGCCCGGCGCCCGACGAGTTCAAGCGGGTGCTGCGCGGCAAGCTCGACGCCCTGCTCGCCCTGGCCGAGGCCAGCGACTGCCGCCGCGTGCGCCTGCTGCGTTACTTCGGCGAGGACAGCCAGCCCTGCGGCAACTGCGACAACTGCCTCAATCCGCCCGAGCTGTTCGACGCCACGGAGCCCGCGCGCAAGCTGCTCTCCTGCATCTACCGTGTGCAGCAGGCCAGCGGCCATGGCTACGGCGCGGGCCACATCATGGACATCCTGCGTGGCAAGTCCACCGAGAAGGTCGAGGCCAAT
Source organism: Hydrogenophaga sp. (assembly GCF_035481345.1). GTDB lineage: Bacteria > Pseudomonadota > Gammaproteobacteria > Burkholderiales > Burkholderiaceae_C > Hydrogenophaga. The sequence continues at coordinate 49,988 of NZ_DATIGV010000020.1, forward strand.
GGCCATCAGCGGCTCAGCACCTTCGGCATCGGCGCCGATTGGAGCGAGACACAGTGGCGCGCCCTGCTGCGCCAGCTCATCGCCATCGAGGCGGTGCGTGTGGACGACGCGCCTTACAACACGCTGCACCTGAGCGATGGGGCGCGCGCCATCCTCAAGGGCGAGGGCGAGGTGCGCCTGCGCATCCAGGCCGAACGCGCGCCGTCGCGCTCGCGCAGCGCGCGCGCCAAGCCGCCCGTGGGCGACGACGGCACACCGCTGAGCCTGGCCGAGCGCGACTGCCTGGACGCGCTGAAGGCCTGGCGCGCGGGCGTGGCCAAGGAGCACAACCTGCCCGCCTATGTGATTTTTCACGACGCGACCCTGCGCGCCATTGCCCAGCGCCGGCCCACGCACGTGGCCGACCTGGACGGCATCAGCGGCATCGGGCACAAGAAGCGCGCGGCCTATGGCGACGCGGTCATCCAGGTGGTGAGTGCTTTTCTCTGAACCCTCAAGTCGCGAACAAGCGGGCCGATAAACCATCGGGTGACACCGCCGACCGCCCGTCGGCCAGCCGCCTGTCGCGCAGGGGCAGCCGCTCAAGCCGGAGGCCCTCGTGCCGATGTTCCATGCAAGGGGCGGGATCCGCTCCACGGTCTCAACGAATCGATTGCACGGAGCGCGTCATGTTTTTCCGCCTGCCCTGGCTGTCCAAGCGAAGGGGCCCCAGCTACCAGCACACCCAGGCCCTCGACCTGGACTACGTGGTCAATGAGTTCCATTCGGCCATGGCCGACATCCAGGATCCCCTGCGCGTGCGCCTGCACGCCGCCCTGATGAACTGCCGCACGCCCCGCGAACTGTGGTTCCTGCGCGGCAAGCTGTTCAACCTGATCTGCAAGCACCACCACGAGGGTGAAGCCAACAAGCGCGTGGGCCGCCTGGACGCCAAGCTGCGCTACTTCGTGGACAACCACCCCGACTACTCGGCGGACGAGGTGCCGAGCCGGCCGATGGCGCTGCTGCACTGAACGCAGCGCAGCGCCACAGGAGAGGCCACCTTCGGGTGGCCTTTTTGCTGGCCTCGGCAGAAACCGCCTCAGGCGATGCCGCCGCCATGCGGACGTCGGACGGATTCGAACCAGGCGCTGTCGCGCTCGATCTGCTCCCTTACTCGCGCCGCTTCCTCGTCGTCCAGGAACAGGGTGGATCCCAGGCGAGACCGCACCCGAGGCAAGGAAACGTGCCCGGACAGCAGCCCCGCGCGAATCCAGCGCAGGTCATTGGCCTGGCTTCGGGCGTACTTCGAGATGGCGGCATCGTCCGGATCGAGGAACCACACGCGCAGACCATCGCGTTCGATGACCGTCATGCGGACTTCCCAACCGTCCGGCAAGCTCGGCAGGCTGGGCGACACGGGGTCCAGGTAGTAGCCGTGCGCGCGGTGGAAGTCCGAGCCCTCGCCCAGCGTCGCCCGCACATCGTTGATGCGTCCCGGGTCGGCCTTGGTGTAGCAGTCGATGTCGATGGACATGGACATCTCCGCCGGCACGCCGCCCTCGTCATCGGAGCCGAGGATGGACAGGCTGCCGATCACCACGAAGTCGCGGTGCCCGGTCAGCGTGTGGGCTTGCTCGAACAGAGTGAACAGGTGCGCCCGGTTCACGGAGTCACCAGCAGCCAGGGGGAGTTCTGCCGCAAGGCCACGCCCCACTCCGGCGATTCGGACGCCATGGCGCGCGCCAGCTCTTCCACGGGCAGGCCGAGCAAAGCGTCCCACCGCGCGATGTAGTCCTCGCTGCAAAGGCGTTCGCGCCGCCAGCGCTCCACTTCCATGCGGGCCCGGGCGATCAATGCCTCTCGCTGCGACTGGGACATCAGGACCAGGTCGATCGCCAGGCGCTGGTGTTTGATCAGGCGGTCCTTGTCAACAAGCGCCTGCGCGGCGCGCGCCGCACGCCGCTCCGCCAGTTGTCCGTCGCGGTCGGATCGCCCCTGGAACACTTCCGGCGAACAGACGATGGCCTTGACCTTCTTGTGCCGTTCGATGGCCACAGGCTCGCGCGCCGCGACCTCCAGCAACTCCCCGAAGTTCTGCTTGGCGTGGCTTGAACTTATCTGGCGCATGAGCGAAGCGTACCTGTTTTGTCCATTTTGGACAAAACTCCAGATGGCGCAGAGGGGATCAGTGCACGAAGCCCATGCCGCGCGCCTCGCGCACCTCGGGCTTGATGCGGTGCTCGGCCTCGAGTTGGTCGAGGAATTCGGCCGGCGCCATGGCTTCGCCGAGGATCTCGGACTGGCGCTTGACGGCGGCGAAGTCGCCGGGGCACAGCTGCTCCAGGCGCGCCAGGCGCTGGCGCAGGGCATCGTCCAGGCGCTCGGCCTTGCCATCGAGGGCCTCGACCACGAACATGGTCTCGCGCTGCTCGCGCGTGAGCGGCTTGAACCGGATCTTGAAGGTGAAGCGGCGCAGCGCGGCCTGGTCGATGCTGTCCATCAGGTTGGTGGTGCAGACGAAGATGCCCGCGAAGCGCTCCATGCCCTGCAGCATCTCGTTGACCTCGGTCACTTCGTAGGTGCGCTGGGCGCCGCGGCGGTCTTGCAGGAAGCTGTCCGCCTCGTCGAGCAGCAGCACGGCGCGCTCGGCCTCGGCCTCGCGGAACATGGCGGCCATGTGCTGCTCGGTCTCGCCCACGAACTTGCTCACCAGGTCGCTGGCGCGGCGAATCATGAGCGGGCGGCCGAGCTGCTGGGCGATGTGCTCGGCCAGCGCCGTCTTGCCGGTGCCGGGCGCGCCGTGGAAGCACAGGCAGCCGTGGCCACGCGCCTTGAGCGCCTCGATGATGCGCGGGACGGGGTGGCGAGACTCCACGTGGAGCATGTCCAGGCTGTACTGCGTGACGCTGGGGCGCTGCAGCACGTCGGGCGCGCGGCCCAGGGCCTGGTCGGCGTGGCGCAACTGGCGTTCGATGAGTTCGTCCAGCAGGGGCGGCGGCCCCACGCGCGCGGCTTTGCGGCCCGTGGCGCGCGCTGGTGCCGCGGCCAGTTCGGCAAAGCGCACCGCCGTGCGGATCTGCGCCGGCGTGAGGCCCTTGCGTTCGGTCAGGCGGCCCACCAGGGCCTCGCTCACCGCCGCGCCTTCCAGCGTCTTGCGCACGAGCTGCTCGCGCGCGCCGGGCGGCGGGCTCTTGAGTTCCAGGTGGTACGCGAAGCGGCGGCGGAAGGCCGGGTCGATCTGCTCGATGCGGTTCGTGATCCAGACCGTGGGCACGGCGTTCGATTCGAGCACCTGATTGACCCAGGCCTTGCCGCTGACCGAGTGGCTGTGCGGCGCGGCCACGTGCTCGGCGCGCGCCATGAACTGCGCGGCTTCGCTGGAGATGGGCGGGAAGACGTCTTCCACCTCGTCGAACAGCAGCGCCGACTGGGCCGTGCCCTTGAGGAACACCTGCGCGATCTGCAACGAGCGGTAGCGGTCTCGGCCGGAGAGCGCGTTGCCGTCGCGGTCGGCGTATTCCACCTCGAACAACTCGAGGCCGGCGGCCTTGGCCGCCACGCGCGCGAGTTCGGTCTTGCCGGTGCCGGGCGGGCCGTAGAGCAGCACGTTGACACCGGCCTCCTTGCGCGCGACGGCCTCGCGCAGCAAGCCGCTGAGCAGGCGCACGTCCTCGGCCACGTAATCGAAATCATCGGGCACGAGGGTGGAGCGCGCCGCCGGGCGCGTGAACACCGCCATGAGCTCGCTCTGCGAGCGGTACTCGCGCATCAGCACGGGCGGCAGTTTTTCGCTGACCTTCATCAGATCGGCGAGGTCGGTGATGTTGTGTTCGGAGATGAGGTTCTCGACCATGCCGATGCGCTCGAGCCGCGAGCCCGCACGCAGGGCCTCGCCCACCTCGCTGGCCTTGACGCCGGCCACGTCGGCGATGGCCGCGTAGGCCTCGGGCGCGTTATTCACCTTGAACTCGACCAGGATGGAGCGCAGGTCGCGCTGGTAGCGCGCCAGCGTGCCGTACAGCAGCAGCGCGCGCTCGGCGCGGTTGAGCTGCAACAGGCTGGCCAGGGCGTCGATGTTCTTTTCCACCAGGGTGCTCTGCTTCTTGAGCGCCTGGCTCAGCCAGTCGCCGGTGACGGCCAGTACCGAGAGCAGGTCCTTGGGCGCTTCCTTGGCGTACTCGTCCAGGTAGAAGAAGAGCGTGCCTTCCTCGTAGGGGCCGCGCCAGACGCCGTAGCGGTCCATGAAGGCCGCGGTGGAGAGCTTGTCGTGGCCGGCCCAGAGGTCGTTGTCGCGGCAGCGGCGCTGCAGGAACTCGCGCAGGCGCTGCAGCACGGTGTGCGGCCACACCAGATGGCGCCCGGCCAGCGACAGGAGGGTGTTCAGGTCTCGGCGCACGTTGAAGCGCGGGCCCTGGCGCGCCGCGAGCGTGAGCACGAAGTGCGAGCACATGAGGTCGAGCACGGGGGCCTGCTTGAGGCCGTGCGGCACGTGCAGGCGCCCTTCGCCCAAGGCGCGCGCCTCGGGCGAGCGGATCGCGGGACCGGGGGACAAGGGCCGTTTGCTCATGCGCAGACTCCTGCGACAACCTCCTGAGTGGCGGGGCGCCGCAGACCAGGGCCCCTGTGCGGCGGACCATAACGCAGCTTGATGCGCAGTGGAAGGGCGTGATGACGGGCGCGCGCGGGCTTTTTCCACGGCGGTCACGCCACAATCGCCGGATGCTTCAAATCGACGACATCCGCGCCGCGGCGGCCCGCCTCGACGGTCAGGTCCTTCGCACGCCCTGCGTGGAATCCCGCACGCTGTCCCAGCTCACCGGCTGCCAGGTGTTCCTGAAGTTCGAGAACCTGCAATACACGGCGTCCTTCAAGGAGCGCGGCGCCTGCAACAAGCTCGCGCAGCTCACGCCCGAAGAGGGCGCACGCGGCGTGATCGCCATGAGCGCGGGCAACCACGCCCAGGGCGTGGCGTACCACGCGCAACGCCTGGGGCTGCGCGCCGTCATCGTGATGCCGCGCTTCACGCCCGGCGTGAAGATCGAGCGCACGCGTGGCTTCGGCGCCGAGGTGGTGCTGCACGGCGACACGCTGGACGAAGCGCGCGCCCACGCGCGCCGCCTGGCCGAGCAGCAGGGGCTGGTGTTCGTGCACCCCTACGACGACGAGGCCATCGCGGCCGGCCAGGGCACGGTGGGGCTGGAAATGCTGGCCGACGTGCCCGAGCTGGACACCCTGGTGGTGGCGATCGGCGGCGGCGGACTCATCGGCGGCGTCGCCACCGCGGCCAAGGCGCTCAAGCCGGGCATCGAGGTGATCGGCGTGCAGACCGAGCGGTTTCCGGCCATGGTCAACGCCATCAAGGGCACGCGGCACCCGCAGGGCAGCAGCACCATCGCCGAAGGCATCGCCGTGGGCACGCCGGGCGAGATCAACCTGCCCCTGGTGCGCGAGCGCGTGGACGACCTGCTGCTGGTGGACGAGGGCGACATCGAGCAGGCCATCGTGATGCTGCTGGAGATCGAGAAGACCCTGGTGGAAGGCGCGGGCGCCGCCGGCCTGGCGGCCCTGCTCAAGCACCCCGGCCGCTTCGCGGGCCGGCGCGTGGGCCTGGTGCTCAGCGGCGGCAACATCGACCCCCTGCTGCTGGCCTCCATCATCGAGCGCGGCATGGTGCGCGCCGGGCGGCTGGCCCGCATCGCCGTGAACGCGCGCGACGTGCCGGGCAACCTGGCGCGCATCACGGCCCTGGTGGCCGAAGCGGGCGCCAACATCGGCGAAGTGCACCACCAGCGCGCCTTCACCCTGCTGGCGGCGCAGAACGTGGAGATCGAGCTGGTGCTGCAGACGCGCGGGCGCGAGCACGTGAAGCAGGTGATCGACGCGCTCAACGCCGCCGGCTTCGGCGCCCACGAGCAGTAAAGCGCGGGACGCCCGCCCGCGCGGGCGCCTCCGCATAATCGCGCGCCATGGACAACAGCACCCTGCAGGCCGCCCTGGCCGAGTACTTCGCCCCCTGGGTCCAGGCCCTGGGGCTCGTGGTCGACGGCAGCGCCGAGGGCGCCGTCACCCTGCGCCTGCCGCAGAACGACCAGCTCAGCCGCGTGGGCGGCATGCTCTGCGGCCAGGCCATGATGGCCGCCGCCGACACCGCCATGGTGCTGGCGCTGATCCGCCAGTTCGGCGAGTTCCGCCCCTGCACCACGGTGCAGATGAACACCAGTTTCCTCAAGCCGCTGTCGGGCCAGGACGCCCTGGTCGAGGCGCGCGTGATCCGCGCCGGCAAGAGCCTGGCCTTCGGCGAGATCGACATCCGCGGCGCCAGCGACGGCAAAAGCGTGTGCCGCGCCACGACGACCTACGCGCTGTTGTAGGGCCTGCGGGCCCTGAACGGACTGTTTCACCTAAAATCGCCGCTTTTCGAGACCTGACCGGAGCATTTCATGGCCCACGACGAGCACCACACCCCCGAACACACCGAAGACGTGGTCGAGGCCATCACCCCCCTGATGCCCGTCGTGCTGCCCATCGCCGGCGGCGTGCTCATGTTCCTGCTGGCTTTCATCGCCGTGTTCATGGCCTGAAACCGCCCTCCGTGCAGAAGCCGGCCACCCATCGGGCGCCGGCTTTTTTATGGGTTTCGGCGCCGGGATTCGTCGAAACCCTCGTCAATTGCATCACGTCATGCGGGTTTTGCATGTACCCGCCCTGTAACTCCGAGGGGTAAATCCTAAAATCGACCCAGTCGTCGATCAGCGCCCCTCCCCGCGAGACCACCGCCTTGCCGGGTACGCAGCTTGCCCCCATCCACCGATGGCAAGCGGCGCCGAGCGACCCGAATTTGCTCGCCCAGATCCCCACGCCGACAGCCGCTGCCCGCGGCTGTCCCCGTCTTGGGCGGCCGCCGGTTATCAATCTCAGGAGTCACTCGATGAACTCTCCCGTGATGCAGGGCCTGGCCCTCAACACCCCCGCCCACGTGAAACACGCCCGCCTGATCGCCTGGGTGGCCGACATGGCCGCCCTGTGCAAGCCGGACACCATCGTCTGGTGCGACGGCAGCGACGAGGAATACCACCGCCTCTGCCAGCAACTGGTGGACGCGGGCACGTTCAAGCGGCTCAACCCGGCCAAGCGACCCAACAGCTACCTGGCCTGCTCCGACCCGTCGGACGTGGCGCGCGTGGAAGACCGCACCTTCATCTGCAGCGAGCGCCAGGAAGACGCCGGCCCGACCAACAACTGGAAGGCCCCGGCCGAGATGCGCGCCACCCTTCAGCCGCTGTTCGACGGCTGCATGCGCGGGCGCACCATGTACGTGGTGCCCTTCAGCATGGGCCCGCTGGGCAGCCCCATCGCCCACATCGGCGTGGAGCTCTCCGACAGCGCCTACGTGGCCGTGAACATGAAGCTCATGACGCGCATGGGCAAGGCCGTATACGACGTGCTCGGCACCGATGGCGACTTCGTGCCGTGCGTGCACACCGTGGGCGCACCGCTGCAGGCCGGCGAAAAGGACACCACGTCCTGGCCCTGCAACCCCACCACCAAGTACATCGTCCATTACCCCGAGACGCGCGAGATCTGGAGCTACGGCTCGGGCTACGGCGGCAACGCGCTGTTGGGCAAGAAGTGCTTCGCGCTGCGCATCGCGTCCACCATGGGCCGTCAGCAAGGCTGGCTCGCCGAGCACATGCTCATCCTGGGCGTGACCAGCCCGCAGGGCAAGAAGTACCACGTGGCCGCTGCCTTCCCCAGCGCCTGCGGCAAGACCAACTTCGCCATGCTGATCCCGCCCAAGGGCTTCGAGGGCTGGCAGGTCACCACGATCGGTGACGACATCGCCTGGATCAAGCCCGGTGCTGATGGCCGTCTCTACGCCATCAACCCCGAGGCGGGTTATTTCGGCGTGGCGCCCGGCACCAACTCGGCCACGAATCCCAACTGCATGGCCAGCCTCAACAAGGATGTGATCTTCACCAACGTGGCGCTCACCGATGACGGCGACGTGTGGTGGGAGGGCATGGGCGAAGCGCCCGCGCACGCCATCGACTGGCAAGGCAAGGACTGGACGCCGCAGATCGCCAAGGAAACAGGCGCCAAGGCCACGCACCCGAACGCGCGCTTCACCGTGGCCGCCACCAACAACCCCGCGCTCGACGCCGCCTGGGACGACCCCAAGGGCGTGGCCATCGACGCCTTCATCTTCGGCGGCCGCCGCAGCACCACGGTGCCGCTGGTGACCGAGGCCCGCGACTGGACCGAGGGCGTGTACATGGCCGCCACCATGGGCTCGGAGACCACCGCCGCCGCCTTCGGCGCGCAGGGCGTCGTCCGCCGCGACCCCTTCGCCATGCTGCCCTTCACCGGCTACAACATGAGCGACTACTTCCAGCACTGGCTGAGCCTTGGCGGGAAGCTGCAGGCGCAGGGCGCCAAGCTGCCGGGCATCTTCTGCGTCAACTGGTTCCGCAAGGACGAGAACGGCAAGTTCGTCTGGCCCGGCTTCGGCGAGAACATGCGTGTGCTCAAGTGGATGATCGACCGCCTGGAGGGCCAGGGCCAGGGCGTGGAGCACGCGTTCGGCGTGTCGCCCCGCTACGAGGACATCCACTGGAGCGGGCTGGACTTCAGCGCCGACCAGTACCGCACCGTCACGGCCATCGACAAGGCCGCCTGGGAGAAGGAACTGGCGCTGCACGCCGAGCTGTTCGAGCAACTGGCCCACCACCTGCCGCGTGAGTTGCAGGACACCAAGGCCCGCATCGAGCAGCGGCTGGCGGCCTGATCGGGGCGCTGCACCCACCGTCCAGGGGCCCCTCGGGGCCCTTGTCGTTGGCCCTGCGACCAGACGAAAAGAAGGCCACCCCGCGGGGTGGCCTTCTTGTCAGCGCGTGACAGCTCAGATGAAGTGCAGCTTCGCGTAGCGGGCGCGGCTGGCGGCCAGGCGCTCCCAGTAGCTGGCTTCGGGCGCTGCTTCGGCCTTGGCGGCCTCGGGCAGGCCCAGGGGGGCCAGCGCTTCGGTGAAGTCGGCGGCGGCCGGCTCCTGCTCGGCGCGGTCACGGGCGGCGATCAGCTCGCTCATCAGGCGCTGGTCGTGGCGGGCCATTTCCCACAGACGCATCTCGGCGCGCGCTTCGGCCAGCGAGCGGGACCAGTCGTCGAGCGCTTCCATGGTGCGGCGGGCCAGACCACGGGCGCTGTCGGCGAACAAGGCCAGACCGGCGAAGACCACGGCCCAGAGCAGCACCCAGGCCAGCATCAGGTGGCCGTCGGCCCAGGTGTCGATGAGTTGGTCGGCCACCACGATGAGGGTGGCGATGGCGGCGGCGAGCAGCAGGGCGCTCAGGCCACGGGCGCCTTCGGGCGCGGTGGCGGCGGTTTTGGCACCCGCGCGCGGGGCGGCGGGCAGCGAGGGGGCGGTAAGGACGGTGCTCATGGCGAACTCCTGAAAAACCACGTCTTGTGGACTGGGTGAAATCTCGTGGACAGGGGTGAATATAGGGATAACCCGTATATGTATCCACTTTATTCTGATGATGGGTACCATTCCCCGTACAAATGGTTTCCCTGAATTTCCGCACCCTCGACCTGAACCTGCTGCGCGTCTTCGACGAGGTGATGGCAGAGCGCAACCTCACCCGGGCCGCGCACAACCTGTCGATGACCCAGCCAGCGGTGAGCAACGCCCTGCGCCGGCTGCGCGAGCTGGTGGGCGACGAACTGGTGCGGCGTTCGGGCTTCGGGGTGGAACCCACGCCCACCGCCCTGGCCTTGTGGCCCTCGGTGCGCGAAGCGCTGGGCCTGCTGCGTGGCGCCCTGGCACCCGGGGCGTTCGACCCGGCCTCCGCCACCAGCACCTTCCAGGTCGCCATGGCCGACGCCACCTCGGCCAAGCTGATCCCCAGCCTGATCGACATCCTCGAGCGCGAGGCCCCCGGGGTGAACCTGCGCGTGCTGCCGCTGACCACGCGCGACCCGCGCCAGCTGCTGGAAAAAGGCGACGCGGACCTCGCCATCGGGCACTTTCCCGCGGTCATCGCCGAGCTGGGGGCGCGCCAACAACAGGACGAGCTGCCGCGCTTTGCCTTCGAACGCCTGTACGACGGTGACTACGTGGTGGTGATGCGCCGCGGCCACCCGCTGGCCGGGCGACCGCTGTCGCTGGATACCTACTGCGCGGCGCGCCACCTGCTGGTGAGCTTCTCGGGCCGGCCCTTCGGTTTCGTCGACGAGGCTCTGGCGGCGCGCTCGCGCCAGCGCCGGGTGGTGATCACGGTCAACCAGTTCTTCACCGCCGGCCGCGTGGTGGCCACCACCGACCTGCTCACCGTGCTGCCGCGCCACTTCCTGTCGGCCACCGGCATGGAGGACGAGCTGGCCATCAGCGAGCTGCCCCTGGCCGTGCCCGAGGTGCACGTCGATACGCTGTGGCACCGCCAGCGCCAGCACGACGCCGCGCACCGGTGGTTGCGCGAGGCGGTGTCGCGCTCCGCTGCCGCCAGCGGCCTGCAGGGCGCCGACGCCGGCACGAACACAATCGCCCCATGATGAAGATCCAGTTGTTGAGCGACCTGCACCTCGAGGCCAACCGCGATTTCGAGCCTCGCCCCGCGCCCGGTGCCGACCTGCTGGTGCTCGCCGGCGACGTGGGTTCCTACCAGCGCCGACGCGACGGCAGCGCCATGCCCGAGCCCGACTGGGGCCTGCGCCGTTTCGCCGACTGGCCGGTGCCGGTGCTCTACCTTCCCGGCAACCACGAGTACGACGCGCTCGACGTGGACGAAGCGCACGCCGCGCTGCGAACCACCTGCGAGCGGCTGGGCCTGCGCTGGCTGGAGCGCGAGACCTGGGTCTGGCGCGGCGTGCGCTTCGTCGGCACCACGCTGTGGAGCGACTACGACGCGATCCGACCGCCCGGTGGCGACCCGCTGCTGCAGCGCGAGAAGGCCTTCCGCGCCGCCAACCATTACCTGCGGCAGATGGACGCGCGGCGACACGGCGCCCTGTTCGACGCCGCCGCCATGCGCGAGCTGGGCCTGGAGTGCCAGGCCTGGTTGCGCGAGGCGCTGGCGCAGCCCTTCGACGGCCCCACCGTCGCCATCACGCACTTCGCGCCCACCTTGCACAGCGCCGACCCGCGCTACGGCCTCACGCCCGGCACCGCGGGCTTCTGCAACGCGCTCGACGACCTGCTGCCGCACGCCGACCTCTGGCTGCACGGCCACCTGCACTGTCCCACCGACGTGCGCGTGGGCCGCTGCCGCATCCGCGCCAACCCGCTGGGCTACCACGACAAGAAGGAACAACTGGCCTTCGATCCGGCCTGCCTGGTGCCGGTGGAAGTGAGGGCCCAGCCCGTTTGATCCTGCGCAAACCCGTGGTGCGCCTCGGCCCGTACACTGGCGCCGTTCCTCACTCGATCAACAACCAAGGAGAACCGCGATGAAGATCCTGCTGGCCGTCGATGGCAGCGAGTACACGAAGAAGATGCTCGCCTACCTGACCACCCACGACGAGCTGTTCGGCGCCAACAACGACTTCACCGCGATCACGGTCCAGTCGCCGCTGCCGCCCCGGGCCCGCGCCGCTGTCGGTGCCGACGTGGCCAACCAGTACTACGAGGACGAGGCGGCCAAGATCACCGGTCCGGTGGACAAATTCCTGAAGCGCCACGGCATCAATGCCAAGCTGGTGCACAAGACCGGCGCGGCCGGCGAGGTCATCGCCAAGACGGCCAACTCGGGCAAGTTCGACATGGTGATCATGGGCTCGCATGGTCACGGCGCGCTGGGCAACCTGGTGCTGGGCTCGGTGGCCACCCGGGTGCTGGCGCACTGCACGTCGCCGGTGCTGATCGTGCGCTGAAGCGTTCGGCCCACCGATCGAACGAAGCCGCCCGCGGGCGGCTTTTTCATGCCCGGCGCAGGCTCAGGGTGGCCGCAGCGCGCAGGGCGGCGCTCAGCCCATCCAGCACATCGGAGCTGAGGTTCCAGCAATGCCAGTGCAGTGCCACGCCCAGGCGATGCTTCGGCGCCGCGTTCACCAGCTCGCCGCGCTCGATCAGTTCCCGCACCAGCAGCCAGGGCACCACGCTCAGGCCCCAGCCCGCCAGCACGGCGCGCACCTGCCCTTCGCTGGAGGGCACGAAGCGCTGCTTGAGCAGCACGCGCTGCAAACCGAAGGCCTCCGACACGAAGGCGTGCTGCAGGTGGTCCTTGCGGTTGAAGGCGATGAAAGGCAGGCGATGGAAATTCTGCGTGGTCAGCCCGCGCGGGCAGTGCTCGCGCGCGAAATCGGGCTGGGCGATCAGCACGTAGTCCATCACGCCCAGCGGCTCCATGCGGCAACCGCGCAGCGCCTGGCCGAGCGAGGTGACGCAGCCCAGCACCTGGCCCTCGCGCAGCCATTCGTGTGTGAACTCCTGGTCGTCCGCGATGATCTCGACCGGCAGGCCCCCGCGCGCCAGTTCATTCAGCGCGGGCAGCGCCCAGGTGGCGATGCTGTCGGCGTTGATCGCCACCGAGATGCGCTCCTCGCCGCGACCGGAGGCGGCGCTGCTGGGCGCCAGATCCTTCAGGTCCTTCTCCAGGTCGGCGCGCAGCAGCCGCATCATCTTGGCGTGCTTGATCATGAGCTGCCCGGCCGGCGTGGCCTTGAGCGGGCGGCTGCGCACGATGAGCACCGTGCCCACCTGAGCCTCCAGCGCGCGCAGGCGCTGCGAGACGGCCGACTGCGTGATCGACAGCCGCTGCGCGGCACGCTCGAAGCCGCCCTCCTCCACGATGGCGGCCAGGCATTCCAGGGCGTCGGGGTCGAAGGTGCTCATGGGATGGTCCTTTATCAGCAAAACTGATGAACTCGATTTTGCTTGAATCTCGCTTCACTTGAATGCGCGCTTTCCCGACACTGCCGGGATCAGCGATCCGCTGTTCGGAGAGAGCCATGAAAGTCACCGTCCTGGGCGCCGGCATCATCGGCGTGAGCACCGCCTGGCACCTGCTGCAGCGCGGGCACGAGGTCACGCTGGTCGACCGCCAGCCCGACGCCGCGCTGGAAACCAGCTTCGCCAATGCGGCGCAGATCTCGGTGAGCTATTGCGAGCCCTGGGCCAACCGCGAGGCGCCGCTGAAGGCCCTGAAGTGGATGTTCTCGCCCACCTCGCCGCTGCTGTTTCGCCCGCAGATGGACCCGGCGCAGTGGCGCTGGGGCCTGCAGTTCCTGGCGCAGTGCAACGACGCGGCCTTCGAGCGCAACGTGGCGCAACTGGTGGCGCTGGGCTCGTACAGCCACGCGGCGCTGAAAGACGTGGTGCGCGAGACCGGCATCGAGTACCAGCGGCTGGAGCGCGGCATCGCGCACTACTACGTGGACCAGGCATCCTTCGAGGGCGCGGCCGGCGCTGCCGAGCTGATGGCCCGCTTCGGCGTGAAGCGCCGCGTGGTCTCGCGCGAGGAGCTGCTGCGCATCGAGCCCGCGCTCTCGGCCTTCGCCGAGCGCATCGTGGGTGGCACCTTCACCGAGACCGACGAATCGGGCGACGCGCGGGTGTTCACACAGGCGCTGGCCGCGCTGTGTGCCGAGCGCGGTGCGCGGATGCTGTTCAACCACGACATCGAACGACTCGACGTGAACGGGGACGCAGTGAACAGCGTGCGCGTGCGCAGCCGCGCAACCGGCGTGCTCAGCGCGCTCAAGGCCGACGCCACGGTGGTGGCCTGCGGTTCGTACACCACGCCGCTGCTCGCCCGCATCGGCGTGCGCGTGCCTATCTACCCCGGCAAGGGCTACAGCGCCACGCTGCCGCTGCTGCAGCCCGAGCGCGCGCCGGTGGTGAGCATGATCGACGACAGCCTGAAGATCGCGATGTCGCGCCTGGGCGATGAACTGCGCGTGGCCGGCACCATCGAACTCGGCGGCTTCGACCTCTCACTGGATACGCCGCTCGCACGCAAGCGCTGCGAGATGCTGGTGCGCCGCATCGAGCAGGTCTTCCCCGGCGTGGCCGACACGCGCCTGCCGGCCGAAGGCGGCACCCCGCGCTTCTGGACCGGCCTGCGCCCCGCCACGCCCACCAACATTCCCCTGATCGGCCGCCTGCCGGTGAAGGGCCTGTGGATCAACGCCGGCCACGGCACCCTGGGCTGGACGCACGGCGCGGGCTCGGGCAAGGCCCTGGCCGAGCTCATCAGCGGCGAGCGGCCCGCCATGGCCTTTGGCTTCCACGGCTTCGAGGCCACGCGCGCGGCCCGGCAAGCAAAGGCTCAGGCGTCCTTTTCCCCTGGCTCGTAAAGCGTCTCGCGCCCCATGCGGTCGACGATGAGCTCGGCCGTCCAGGGCAGCATGAGCGAGCCGCAGCGGCTGTCGCGGTACAGGCGCTCCAGCGGCAGGTGCTTCATCATGCTCTGGCCGCCGCAGGTGCGGATGGCCAGGCGCGCGATGTCGTTCGCGCCTTCCATCACCGCGTGGTGCGCCGCGTACAGGCGCAGTTTCTCGTCCTTGCCCGGATTCGGCCGCGCCTCGGCGATGGCGCGGGTGAACAGCGCCTTCATGCCCTCGAGCTGCAGGCGCATCTGCGCCACCGCGATCTGCTTGGTGGGGTACTGGCGGCGCTTCACGGGTGGCTCGCCCGGCACCTCGCCGCGCAGGTACTGCACCGTGAAGTCGTAGGCCGCGTTGGCCAGACCCAGGTAGGTGGGCGCCAGCGTGAAGAACATGGCTGGCCAGGTCTGCGCCCCGACGAAGTAGATGCCACGCGGCATGAGCTGCTCGGCGTCGGTGACGAACACGTCCTTGAAGGTGAGGTTGCGGCTCACGGTGCCGCGCATGCCCAGCGGGTCCCAGTCGCCGCTGATGGTGAGGCCTTCGCTGGTGGCGGGCACGCTGATGTACATCGTGTCCCGCGGGTCCGGGTCTTTGCCCTCGACGTCTTCGGTGCACAGGATGCCGTAGTAGTCGGCCGCGCCCGACAGGCTGGCGAAGATCTTGCGGCCGTTGATGAGCCAGCCGCCGTCGACCTTCTTCGCCGTGGTGCCGAAGGGCGCGCGCCCGGCCGCGGCGGCCGAGCCTTCGCTGAAGGGCTGGGCGTACACCGCGCCGTCGTTGACGATGCGCTGGAAGTGCAGCTCACGCCGCGCGGCGTGTTCGGCGCGCTGGGCCTCGGTCATGGCGATGCCGTCGGCCAGCACGCCGGTCCACATGGTGCTGCAGATGTGCATGTTCCAGGTGAGCGCGGTGGCGCCGCAGAAGCGCCCGATCTCGGCCGCGACCATCATGTAGGTCGGGTAGTCGGCGCCCAGGCCGCCGTGGTCCCTGGGGACGCACAGCCGCAGGAAGCCGGCCTCGCGCAGGTCCTCGTAGTTGGCGAAGGGAAAGCTCGCCTCGCGGTCCCACTGGGCGGCGCGGGGTGCGAACTTGTCGCGGCCCAGGCGGTTCGCCACGGTGAGCAGCTCGCGCTGCAGGGGCGTGAAGGCCATGTCGCCCACGGCGGGGGTGAAGTCCAGGCCGGTGTTCAGGGGCTCTCGTTGCATGCGCTTGTCTCCTTGCGTCTCGTTCAGTGCAGGTCGCCCGCGGGCGCGGGCGCGGGCTCGGCCAGGAAGCCGAGCAGCAGGCCATCGAATTCCTCGGGCGCCTCCAGGTTCATAAGGTGGCCAATACCTTTGAGCTCGGCGTAGCGTGCGTTCGGAATGGCCTCGGCCATCTGCTTCATCACCGAGGGTGCGGCCACGCGGTCGAACTCGCCACCGATGAGCAGCGTGGGCACGCGAATGTCGCGCAGCGCGGCCTGGCGGTCGAAGGTGACCAGGCAATCGAGCGCGCGCCGGTAGGTGGCGGCGGGCACGCCGCCCATGCAGTGCTCGGCCAGGCGCAGGCCCTCGGGCAAGGCGCCGGGGCCGGCCATTTGCGGCACCAGCACCTGCGCCATCTCGGCCATGCTCTTGCCGGCGTCCAGCGGCGCGGTGCGCTGGGCGATGAACTGGCGCGCCCAGGCGTCGGCATCGCGCCCGTCGGTGCGCTTGCCGAAGGCGGCCGAGGTGCCCGCGAGCACGAGCCGGCTGACCTTGTCGGGCCGGCGCGCGATCACCTCCTGCGCGACCATGCCGCCCATGCTGTGGCCTACCAGCGCCACGCTGTCGCACTGAAGGGCATCGATGAGGTCGACGCAGCTTTGCGCGAGGCCCTTGAAGGTGTAGGGCTCGATGGGCGCGCTGCGGCCGTAGCCGGGCATGTCCCAGGCCACCGCGCGGTAGCCGGCGCCCGCGAGCGATTCGACCTGCGGCGCGAAGGCCAGGTGGCCACCGCCGATGCCATGCAGCATGAGCACGGTGGCGCCGCTGCCCAGCGCGGTGAAGGTGGGCAGCGCGTTCATTCAACCACCACCTTGCCGGCGTCGATGACCACGGTGTCGTCCAGCGACACCGTGCAGCCGCGCAGCGGGAAATCGAAGTGCCCGCGCGTGTGCCGGCCCGCGACCTCGTTGGCGCCGGTGCTGTAGAGGAAGTTGCCGGCGAAGGCGCGCAGTTCGGTGCCGTTGAAGTCGCGCTTGTCGTAGAGCGCCATGCTGTCCCAGCGCGCGCGTTCATTGAGCCCGTAACCCACGTGGCTCACGGCATAGGCCCTGGGCTCGCCCCAGGCGGCGTAGTGGCCGCGCAGCAGCTCGGCGTCGACGCCGTTGCCCTCGATGCGTGTCACGGTGTCGGATTCGATGCGCAGCGTGATGGGCCGCTCGATGTAGCGCTTGAAGGTGAGGTTCACGTCGCCTTCGGCCAGCACCAGGGTGCCGTTGACCGTGCCCGCCGCCGGAAAACCCAGCACCATGCCGCCGGGCCAGTGCGTGAGCGTGCCCGGCCGCGTGGTGCTGCCCCAGTTGCCGCCGAGCACGGCGCCGGTGAGGTCGACGGTGAGATCGGTGCCGGCGGCCGAGGTGACGCGCAGGCGCTTCGCGCCGCGCAGGCGCTTGACGTGCGCCTTCACGCGCGCCTCGGTGGCGTCGTCGGGCAACAGGCGCATCAGCGCCTCGGGGTGTTCGTCGCTCACGTAGACCACACGCGGCTGGGTCTGGCCGTCGCCCTTCAGGATGGCGGGCAGCTCGGGCGCGTGCATCAGGCCTTCGGCGGTGCAGTCGATCACGAGCTGGCTGCCCGCGAGCGCGGTGATGACGGGCTGCAGCTGCTGGATCGCCGGGCTCGCGCCGGTGGAGCGCTGCACCGGCGCGTCGCCGCTGAACACCGAGGGCAGCGTGAGCCGGAAGCAGCGCGCGCCCAGGCGCGCGGCGGCCAGGTGGGCCAGCTCGACCAGCACCGGCCGGCTCTGGGTCTCGCCGAGAATGGCCACCACCTCGCCCGGCTGCAGCGCGCAGCGCCTCAGCATGGCCTCGAAGGCGTCGATCCAGGCGGGTTCGATCCGCTCCTGCAGCATCCGTGCTCCTGTCGGGGTTGTGAATGGGTCGAGGCCATTATTCATGAAAATTCATGTAAATTGCAGCCCATGTCTCCCGCCCGTCAAGCCGGCCACGCGGCCCGCCCACCCGATTTCTCGGCGCACGAGTTCCGCGCCTCGCTGGGCATGTTCGCCACGGGCGTGACCATCGTCACCGCGCGCGCGCCCGATGGCGCGCTCATCGGGCTCACGGCGAACTCGTTCAACTCGGTGTCGCTGGCGCCGCCGCTGGTGCTGTGGAGCCTGGCGCACCACGCGGGCTCCATGGCCTTCTTCCGCAACGGCTCGCACTATGCGATCAACGTGCTCGCCGCCGACCAGCAGGCCCTGGCCGAGCGCTTCGCCGCGCGCGGCGTCGACCGCTGGGCAGGCGTGGCCTTCACCGAAGGCGGCAACGGCGCGCCGCTGCTCGACGGCGCGGCCGCCAGCTTCGAGTGCTTCAACCGCAGCCAGTACACCGAGGGCGACCACGTGATCTTCGTGGGCGAGGTGGAGCGGTGCACGCACCGCCCGGGCGCGTCGCCCCTGCTGTTCCATGGCGGACGCTTCTACGCGGAGCATCCGTTGTGAAAGAGCGGTTCACGAATGACTACCTGGGTTATCTGCTCGGCCAGGCCAATCACGCCCTCTTCAAGGAGTTCGACGCGCTGGTGCGCGAGGCCGGCCTGGGCTCGCTCGAATGGCGCGTGCTGGCCGTGCTCAGCGGCGATTCGCCCATGGCCGTGGGCCAGCTCGCGCACGAGGTGCTGAGCCAGCAGCCCACCGTCACCAAGCTGTTGCAGCGCCTGGTCGCGCAGGGCTGGGTGGCGCTGCACGACGACCCGGTGGACCAGCGCCGCACGCTGGTGTCCATCACGCCCGCGGGACAGAAGAAGGTGGCGCCGCTGCTGCGCCGCGCCCGCGCGCACGAAAGCGCCATGCTGGCCGACCTCTCGGCATCCGAGGTGCAACGCCTGAAGGACCAGCTCCGTCGCCTGGCGCAGCCGCGCTGAGTGAAGAACCCCCGCGACAGACGGGGCGCGAGCGGCCACGCACAATCGCCGGCCATGTCCCTCACCGTGCCCACCGCCCGCAAACCCCACCTCGACTCCCTGGCCGTCACGCTGCTCGTGGTGTGCTGCGCCTTCTGGGGTTTCCAGCAGATCCTGATCAAGTTCGCGGTGGCCGAGGTGCCGCCGCTGTGGCAGGCCAGCCTGCGCTTCTGGGGCGCCACGCTGCTGCTGTGGCTGTGGTGCCGGGCGCGCGGCGTGCCGCTGTTCCAGCGCGACGGCACGCTCAAGGCCGGCCTACTGGCGGGCGTGCTGTTCGCCGGCGAGTTCGCGTTCATCTACCTGGGCCTGCAGCTCACCTCGGCCTCGCGCCTCACCGTCTTCCTCTACACCAGTCCCTTCGTGGTGGCCCTGTTGCTGCCGCGCGTGGTGCCCAGCGAGACCCTGCGCCGCGTGCAGTGGATCGGCTTGACGATCGCCTTCGCCTCCGTCGCGCTGGCCTTCAGCGAAGGCTTTGTGCAGGGCTCGCCCGTGATCGGCCAGTGGCGCGGCGACGCCATGGCACTGGGCGCCGGCATCCTCTGGGGCCTGACGACCTTGACCATCCGCGCGAGCCGGCTCGCCACCGCGAGTGCCGAGAAGACGCTGTTCTATCAAGTGGCCGTCACCGCCCTGGTGGCGCCCCTGCTCTCGCTGGCCCTGGGCGAGTCCTGGGGCTGGTCGTACTCCGGCCTGGCCTGGGGCTCGATCGCACTGCAGACGGCGGTGGGCGCCTTCGCGAGTTACCTCACCTGGATGTGGATGCTGCGCCACTATCCGGCCACGCAGATCAGCACCTTCACCTTCCTCACGCCGGTGTTCGCGCTGGTGTTCGGCGTGCTGCTGCTGAGCGAACCCCTCACGCTCAAACTGGCCTTGGCGCTGGTGGGTGTGGCGCTGGGGATCGTGCTGGTGAGCCGGCGCTGAGCGGCCTCGGGCCGCGCACGCTCAGCCCTCGCGCAGGCCGAAGTGCGCCTGCAGCGCCTGCAACGCGTGACGCACCTTGGCGGGCTGCTCGTCGCGCCGGGGCGTGACGGCGAACACCGCGGCCGGCTCCAGGCGCCAGTCGGGCAGCACGGGCACCAGCCGGCCTTGCTCCAGCGCGGCGCGCACGTCGTCGCGCATGCCCACGTAGAGGCCCCAGCCCTCCAGCGCCAGGTCCTCCAGCACCGTCACCTGCGAGGCCAGCACGCGCGGCTCCACGCGCACCTCGGCACGCGCCCCGTCCACTCCCTGGAACACCAGCGTCGTCACCGCGCCGCTGCGCGGCGGCAGGCCCAGCCAGTCGTGGCCGGCCAGCTCAGCGGGATCGCGCGGCCAGCCGCGCTCGGCCAGGTAGCGCGGCGCGGCGCACAGCACGCGCTGCAGCTCGCCCAGGCGGCGCGCCACCAGGGCCGAGTCGGTGAAGCGGCCCACGCGCAGGGCCAGGTCCACGCGCTCGGCGATCAGGTCGATGGGCGTGTCGTCGAGCAGCAGGTGCAGGCGCAGCCGCGGGTGGCGGCGCAAGGGTTCCAGCGCACTGGCCAGCAGGTCGCCGAAACCGATGGGCGCGGCCAGGCGCAGCTCGCCCTCGGGCTCGTCGCGCAGGCGCTCCAGGGCCAGGTCGGCGCTGCGGGCCTGGGCCACCATGGCGGCGCAGGCCGGGTGGTAGCGCTCCCCGGCCTCGGTGAGGGTGAGCCGGCGCGTGGAGCGGTGCAGCAGCACCAGGCCCAGTGAGCGCTCCAGCAGGCGCAGCTGCTGGCTCACGGCCGAGGGCGTGCTGCCCAGGCGGCGCGCGGCGGCGCTGATGGAGCCGCTGTCCACGATCTCGGCGAACACGGCCATGCGGCGCAGCTTGTCGGCCAGGTTTTGGGCTTCACTCATTAGTTTGGCTACAAGATGAATGCCGATTTTGCCGTCTGGCCGGATATTCGTGAAGCGAGGACACTCAATTCCATCCTCAACCCGTCTGGAGTTCCCCATGAAGATCGCCCTCATCGGCGCCACCGGTTTCGTCGGCAGCGCCGTGCTCGCCGAACTGCTGTCGCGCGGCCACGCCGTGACCGCCCTCGCCCGCCACCCCGAAAAGATCGCCGCGCACGCCGGGCTGCAGGTCGTGCGCGCCGACGTGCTGGACGCCGGCCAGGTGGCCGCCGCCGTGAAAGGCCAGGACGCCCTCGTCAGCGCCTACAACCCGGGCTGGAGCGAGCCGCGCATTCACGAGGTGTTCGGCCAGGGCTACGACGCGATCCTGGCCGGTGCGAAGCAGGCTGGCGTGACGCGCGTGCTGGCCGTGGGCGGTGCGGGCAGCCTGGAAGTGGCGCCCGGCCTGCAACTGGTGGACACGCCCGAGTTCCCGGCCGAATGGAAACAGGGCGCGCTGGCCGCACGCGAGCTGCTCACGCGCCTGCGGGGCGAGAGCGCGCTGGACTGGAGTTTCATCTCGCCGCCGATCGCGCTGGCGCCGGGTGAACGCACGGGCCGCTACCGCGTGGGCGGCGACCAGTTGCTGCCCGGCCAGGGCGATCAGCCGGCGGGCATTTCGGTGGCCGATCTGGCCGTGGCCATCGTGGACGAGATCGAGAAGCCGCAGCATGTGCGGCGCCGATTCACGGTCGCGAACTAAGGCCCCCACGCTGCGCCGCTGCGCGGGTCGCTGCCCCCCGAGGGGGCTGATCCACCTTGGGGCGGCCCGGCGGTGGATCGCTTATGCCGACAGGGCGGCGGCGCGCTGCTCGGCCAACTGCACGTACCAGTCCAGACAGCCCGGGTTGGCCATCGCCTCGCGGTTGATGACCTTCTCGATCGGCTGGCCCAACAGCAGCTTCTTGATCGGCAGCTCCTGCTTCTTGCCCGAGAGCGTGCGCGGGATCTCGGCCACCTGGTAGATCGTGTCGGGCACGAAGCGCGGCGACAGCGCCTGGCGGATGGCGCCGCGCAGGCGCTCGCTCAGGGCCTCGTCGAGCGTGTGCCCTTCGCGCAGCACCACGAACAGTGGCATCCAGCTCTCGCGGCCCAGGTACTCCAGGTCCACCACCATCGAATCGAGCACCTCGGGCAAGGCCTCGACGGCGCTGTAGATCTCGCTCGTGCCCATGCGCAGGCCGTGGCGGTTGATGGTGGCGTCGGAGCGGCCGTAGATGATGCAGGAGCCGTCGGGCAGCACGCGCAGCCAGTCGCCGTGGCGCCAGACGGCGCCGGCCTCTGGGCCGAGGTCCCTGTCGCCGGGCCGCCCCAAGGCAGGGACAGCCCCCTCGGAGGGCAGCGGACCGCGCGAAGCGGGGAAGCGTGGGGGCAACGGGTCGCCGCCACCCGGTTTTCTGCCATGGCCGGGCGGGTAAGCGTCGAAGTAGCTGCCGATCAGGCGCTGGTTGTCCTTGTCGCCCACGAAGTAGAGGGGCATGGAGGGAATGGGCTGCGTGCACACCAGCTCGCCCACCTCGTCGATCACGGGTTCGCCGCGCTCGTTCCACGACTCCACCGCGCAGCCCAGCAGGCGGCACTGCATGCGCCCCGGCGCCTGCGGCAGCTCGCGGTTGCCGCCGATGAAGGCGCCCGCGAAGTCGGTGCCGCCGCTGATGTTGCACCACCAGATGTCTTTCTGCGCCTCGCTCGCGGCGATGGCGGCGAACTGCGCCGTGCCCCAGCGCTGCGCGTCCTCCGACAGCGGCGAACCGGTGGTGCCCAGCGCGCGCACGCGCGACAGATCGCCGCATCGCGACAGGTCCACACCCGCCTTGAGGCAGTTGGCGAAGAAGGCCGCGCCCGCGCCGAAGAAGGTGACGCCGGTCTCGGCCGCGAAGCGCCACAGCGTGGTCCAGTCGGGCGCGTCCTTCGAGCCGCCGGGGTTGCCGTCGTAGATGACGCAGGTGGTGCCGTTGAGCAGTCCGCTGACCTGCGCGTTCCACATCACCCAGCCGGTGGAGCTGTACCAGTGGTAGCGCTCGCCCCAGCTGTTGGGCTCGTAGCTGCAGCCGATGTCGTTGTGCAGGACCTTCAGCGCCATGCCCACCAGCACCGTGCCGCCGTGACCGTGCACGATGGGCTTGGGCAGGCCGGTGGTGCCACTGGAGTAGACGATCCAGAGCGGGTGATCGAAGGGCAGCTCCACCGGCTCGAAAGCGGCGGTCTCGGCGTTGTCGCGCGCCACCACCGCCTCGAAGTGGGCGCACGGCGCCGCACGGGACAGGGCCTCGGCTTTGGCGTCGGCGGTCTCGGCCAGGTTGGTGTGCAGCAGCACGTGGCGCACCGTGGGCAGGGCCGCGCGCAACTCGGCCACCACGCCCAGGCGGTCGATGTCGCGGCGGCCATACGTGACGCCATCGCAGGCGATCAGGGCCACGGGTTCGATCTGGCGGAAGCGGTCGAGCACGGCGTTGGTGCCCATGTCGGGCGCGCACACGCTCCAGACCCCGCCGATGCTCACCACGGCAAGGAAGGCGATCGCCGTCTCCGGAATGTTGGGCAGGTAGGCGGCCACGCGGTCACCCGGGCGCACGCCCTGTTCCTTCAGGTGCAGGGCCAGCGCAGCCACCTGGCGGCGCAGCTCGGGCCAGCTCAGCTCGGTGTGGCGGCCCTTTTCGTTGCGCGCGATCAGCGCGGGCATGCCGGCCGCGTGCGCGGGCGCCACGTGGGCGAACACCTGACGCACGTAGTTGGCGTGGCCACCCGCGAACCACTGGGTACCGGGCATGGTGTTGTGCAACAAAACGTTCTCGTTCTTGCTGCCAAAATGCAATCCAAAGTATTCTTCTATCGACTTCCAGAACCCCGACAGATCGGTGACGGACCACTGCCACAGCGCGGGGTAACCGTCGAAGCGCAGGCCATGGCGCTGCGCGAGCCAATCGGTGTAGCGGCGGATCTGGGGCACGTAGGGAGGCGTTGGCATGGGGTTCCTGCTTGGGTTGCGGGCCGCAGCGTAGCGTCGTCCTGCGGGAATGTCAGTCCCCGCGGCGCGCTTGCGCGACGCACCCCCTCGATTCCGGTCTCCGCATGCCATCGCCCCGCCCTTCCCATCTGCCCCCGCGCAGCGACCGCCAGCAGGCCATCCTGCGGGCCGCCGAGCAGTTGTTCGCCCAACGCGGCTTCAACGCGGTGACGATCCGCCAGATCGCCGAAGCGGCCGACGTGCCGCTGGCCCTGGTGGGCTACTACTTCCACCACAAGGAAGGCCTGTTTCGCGCCGTCTTCGCGCACCACGGCCACCTGCACCACGAGGCCATGCGCGCGCTGGAAGAGGCCCGCCGCCGCGCCGGCGAACCCGATGGCCTGCTCCGCGTGGTCGACGCCTTCGTGCAGCCGCTGATGCGCTGGCGCGGCGACAGCGCCAGCCGGCACTACGCCCGGCTGCTGGCGCGCGAACTCGCCCAGTCCACGCCCGAGGCCGAGTCCGCGCTGCAGCAGCACGTCGACCCGCTGCTGCAGCGCTTCCTCGACGCCCTGCAGGCGGCGCTGCCCAAGGCCTCGCGCGCCGATCTGGCCGACGCGCTGCGCTTCGCCCTGGGCGCCGTGCAGGCCCACCTGGGCGAACACCGGCTCGACAAGGTGCTGCCGGGCCAGGGCGTCGAGCCTGGCACCGCGCTGCGCCTGAGCGGCTTCATCGCTGGCGGCATCCGCGCGGTGCTGGCACCCACGGTGTTGTCGGCCCTCGCGCCCGCCCTGATGCCGCCCCGCGCGCGCGGGCACACGCGGCCCTGAGCCGCCGCCAGCGCGACGCTGGCCGCGCGGCACTTGCTTGCACAATCGCCTGCCACTTCGGCAGAACAAGGAGCGAGCGAGATGGGCCTCTTCAACTGGACAGAAAAACCGGCGAGCACCCTCACCCAGGGCGGTGTCATCGCCCCCGACGAACGCCTGCCCTGGCCACAGACCACGGTGATGGGCGTGCAGCACGTCATCGCCATGTTCGGTGCCACCGTGCTGGCGCCCCTGCTCATGGGCTTCGATCCGAACGTGGCCATCCTCATGAGCGGCATCGGCACGCTCATCTTCTTCTTCATCACCGGCGGCCGGGTGCCCAGCTACCTGGGCTCCAGCTTCGCCTTCATCGGCGTGGTGATCGCGGCCAGCGGCTACGCCGGCAGCGGGCCCAACACCAACCTGGGCGTCGCGCTCGGCGGCATCATCGCCTGCGGCGTGGTCTACACCCTCATCGGCTTCGTGGTGCAGGCCATCGGCACGGGCTGGGTCGAGCGGCTCATGCCGCCGGTGGTCACAGGAACGGTGGTGGCCGTGATCGGCCTGAACCTGGCGGCCATTCCGATCAAGAACATGGCGCCCACGGGCTTCGATGCCTGGATGCAGGCCATCACCTTCCTGAGCGTAGGCCTGGTGGCCGTGTACACGCGCGGCATGGTGCAGCGCCTGCTCATCCTGGTGGGCCTGATCCTGGCCAGCGTGGTCTACGCCGTGCTCACCAACGGCATGGGGCTGGGCAAGCCGATCGACTTCAGCGGCGTCGCGGCCGCCGCCTGGTTCGGCATGCCCGGTTTCGCAGCGCCGGTGTTCAGCGCGCAGGCCATGCTGCTGATCGCGCCCGTGGCCATCATCCTGGTGGCCGAAAACCTTGGCCACGTGAAGGCCGTGAGCGCCATGACCGGGCGCGACCTCAACCCGTACCTGGGCAAGGCCTTCATCGGCGACGGCGTGGCCACCATCGTCAGCGGCGCTTCGGGCGGCACGGGCGTCACCACCTACGCCGAGAACATCGGCGTGATGGCCGCCACGAAGATCTACTCCACCGCCATGTTCGTGGTGGCCGCCGTCATCGCCATCGTGCTGGGCTTCAGCCCCAAGTTCGGCGCGCTGATCCAGACCATTCCGCTGGCCGTGATGGGCGGCGTGTCCATCGTGGTGTTCGGCCTGATCGCCATCGCGGGCGCCAAGATCTGGGTGGACAACCAGGTGGACTTCTCCGACAACCGCAACCTGCTGGTGGCGGCCATTCCCCTCATCCTGGGCACGGGCGACTACACGCTCAAGTTCGGCCAGTTCGCGCTGGGGGGCATCGGCACCGCCACCTTCGGGGCCATCGTGCTGTACTGGCTGCTGAGCCGTGGGCGCAAGGCCTGACCATGGCAGCGATCTGGACCCGACCCATCTCCTGCGAGATCCTGCACCAGTTGCACGAGGGCACCGCCGTGCGGCAACTGGGCATCGAGTTCACCGAGGTGGGTGACGACTTCATCGCCGCGCGCGTGCCGGTGGACGCGCGCACGAAGCAGCCCTACGGCCTGCTGCACGGCGGCGTGAGCGTGGTGCTGGCGGAAACGCTGGGCTCCTGCGGCGCGGCCTTCACCTGCCCCGAAGGCCACCGCGCGGTGGGCCTGGACATCAACGCCAACCACCTCAAGGGCGCCACGCAGGGCTGGGTCACGGGCCTCACGCGGCCGGTGCACATCGGCCGCAGCACGCAGGTGTGGCACATCGACCTGCGCAACGACGCGGGCGAACTCACCTGCGTCTCGCGAATCACGATGTCGGTGCTCGCGCCACGCGCGAACTGACTTCCATCCAGAGGCACCGCGGAACCGGCTTCGCCGGGCCCTCGGTGCCGCCCCCCTCGAGGGGGGACGCGCGCAGCGCGGCGGGGGGTGCTACCTTCTTGTACAGCGGCCTTCCGACGTGGCTTGCCCCCGGAAGTCGCTGCGCCAGATCAGCGCAGCGGTGTCGAGCTGGATGCGCTCGTTGTCCAGCGCCGTGAGCAGCACGGTGTCGAACACCGAGAAGCTGTAGACCGGCACGCCGTCGATTTCCACGCCGCGGATGCGGCGCTCGTCGAGCGTGAAGCGCACCTCGCGCACCCAGGTGCTGCGCGCGGGCAGGTAGACGGCCTCGCAGGACAGGCTGACCTGCTCGCCCTTCACCGCCTCGTCGGCCTGCGCGAACGCCGCGCCGAGGCCGAGCAGAGCCACGGCGAGCCGGGCGTTCACTCCGCCGCCCCACGCTGCAGGCGCTCGCTCTTCCAGTACACGTCGTCGCCGCCGTTCATGCGGTTGAGCACGCGCGCCAGCACGAACATCAGGTCGCTCAGGCGGTTGAGGTACTGGCGCGGCGCCTCGCGCACGCTGTCGGCCTCGCCCAGGGCCACCACCGCGCGCTCGGCGCGGCGCGCCACGGTGCGGCACACGTGCGCCTGGCTGGCCGCGCGGTTGCCGGCGGGCAGGATGAATTCCTGCAGGCGCGGCAGCGCCGCGTTGTGTTGGGCCAGGGCCTCGTCGAGCGCGGCCACGGCCTCCGGCTTGAGCAGTTCGTAACCCGGGATGGACAGCTCGCCGCCCAGGTTGAAGAGCTGGTGCTGCACCTCGACCAGCAGATCGCGCACCTCAAGGGGCAGCTCCTCGCACAGCAACACGCCGATGTGGGAGTTGAGTTCGTCCACGTCGCCCATGGCGTGCACGCGCAGGTGGCTCTTGGACACGCGGGTGTTGTCGCCGAGGCCGGTGGTGCCGGCGTCGCCGGTGCGGGTGGCGATCTGGGTGAGTCGGTTGCCCATGGGGGATGCGGTGGGGGTGGTCGGTCGGGCATTGTGCGCCAGGGCCGGTCTGTAACCGCATGTCACTGGCGTCAAGCGGGGGTCAAGCCCGCAACGGGTCGCAAAAACACTTGGTCCTGTCACATGGAGACGTTGCAATCGCCCCCATCGCCCGCACCTGGGGGCGACAACGGAGACCGAATGAGCCTGCCCCGAAAGACCCAAGCCCTGTCCCAGCGCTTCGAAGCGCGCAGCGTGCAACTGCTCGCCGCCTGGACCCTCGTCATCGCCGGTGCCGCGTCCGCCGGCCCCTTCCTGCAGAAACCCCGCCAGGGCGCCACGCCCAGCAGCCTGTCCATGCCCTCCCCGCAGGGCGCGCTCAGCGGCCCCACGGCCCGCGGCCCCCGTCGCTGAGCACCCCCGGGCGTACACTGCGCGGTTCGAACACCGCGCCGGAGACCGCCCCATGAACGCCCCCACCCAAGTCGCCCACCTGCTGCCCACCGTCGCGCAGCGAGAGGTGCCCGCCGACTTCCTGGCCGCGCTGCAGCAGCGCTTCGGCGCGCAGTGTTCCACCGCCCTGGCGGTGCGCGAGCAGCACGGGCGTGACGAGTCCGCCTTCGTCACCGTGCCGCCGCCGGCCGCCGTGGTGTTCGCCGAAAGCACGCGCGACGTGGCCGATGCCGTGGCTCTGTGCGCGCAACACAAGGTGCCGGTCATCCCCTTCGGCGTGGGCTCCTCGCTTGAAGGCCACCTGCTCGCGGTGCAGGGCGGCATCAGCATCGACGTGGGCCGCATGAACCGGGTGCTCTCGATCAACGCCGAGGACCTGACCGTGACCGTGCAGCCCGGCGTGACGCGCAAGGCCGTGAACGAGGCGGTGAAAAGCGAGGGCCTGTTCTTCCCCATCGACCCCGGTGCCGATGCCTCCATCGGCGGCATGACGGCCACGCGCGCCAGCGGCACCAACGCCGTGCGCTACGGCACCATGCGCGAGAACGTGCTCGCGCTCGAGGTCGTCAACGCCCAGGGCGAGGTGATCCGCACCGGCACGCGCGCCAAGAAGAGCAGCGCCGGCTACGACCTCACGCGCCTGATGGTGGGCAGCGAAGGCACGCTGGGCGTGATCACCGAGGTCACGCTCAAGCTCTACCCGCTGCCCGAGGCGATCTCGGCGGCGGTCTGCTCCTTCCCCACCATCGAGGCCGCCGTGCGCACGGTCATCCAGGTCATCCAGCTCGGCGTGCCGATCGCGCGCTGCGAGTTGATCGACGCCAACACCGTGCGCATGGTCAACGCGCACAGCAAGCTGGGCCTGCGCGAGGAGCACATGCTGCTGATGGAGTTCCACGGCTCGCCCGCGAGCGTGAAGGAGCAGGCCGAGACGGTGCAGGAGATTGCCAGCGAGTTCGAGGGCAAGGCCTTCGAATGGGCCGTGACACCCGAGGAACGCACGCGCCTGTGGACCGCGCGGCACAACGCCTACTTCGCCGCCATCCAGACCAAACCCGGCTGCCGCGCCGTGAGCACTGACACCTGCGTGCCCATCAGCCGGCTGGCCGACTGCCTGCTCGATTCCGTGGCCGAGGCCGATGCCAGCGGCCTGCCCTACTTCCTCGTCGGCCACGTGGGCGACGGCAACTTCCACTTCGGCTACCTGATCGACCCCGACAACGCCGAGGAGCGCCGCGTGGCCGAGGAACTCAACGTCAAGCTCGTGACGCGCGCGCTGAACCTGGAAGGCACCTGCACCGGCGAGCACGGCGTGGGCCTGCACAAGATGGGCTTCCTGCTCGACGAGGCCGGGGCCGGCGCGGTGGACATGATGCGCACGCTCAAGCGCGCGCTGGACCCGGACAACATCCTGAACCCAGGCAAGATTTTTTCGGTGTAAGCGCGCAGCGGCCTGCCCCAGGGGCGCCGCGGAACCGGCTTCGCCGGGCCGCAGGCGCCGCCCCCTTCAGGGGGTCGCGCGCAGCGCGGCGGGGGGTGACAACTACGCAGCGCGCAGGCGCTCGATCAAGCCGTTGAGCGCGTCCAGCGATCCGAACTGGATCGCCACCTCGCCCATCTCCTCCAGCCGGCCGTGGCGCTTCACGCGCTTCTTCACGCGCACCTCGACCTCGGCGGTCAGCAGGTCGGCCAGTTCCTCTTCCACGCGGCGGATGTCGCGCGACTTTTCCTTGCGCGGCTTCTGCGGCGCCAGCGTGAATTCGGCGGCGAGCTTCTTCACCAGGTTCTCGGCCTCGCGCACCGACAGCTTCTTCGTCGCGACCTGATTGGCGGTGGTGATCTGCGTGGCCTTGTCCAGCGGCAACAAGGCGCGGGCGTGGCCCATGTCGATGTCGCCGGCCATGAGCATGGTCTGCACCGGCTCGGCCAGTTGCAACAGGCGCAGCAGGTTGCTGGCGGCGCTGCGCGAGCGCCCCACCGCCTGCGCCGCTTGTTCGTGAGTGAGCCCAAACTCTTTCACCAGACGTTGCAGGCCGTGAGCCTCTTCCAGCGGGTTCAGGTCCTCGCGCTGGATGTTCTCGATCAGCGCCATGGCGGCGGCCGACTCGTCGGGCACCTCGCGCACCAGCACCGGCACCTCGTTCAGGCCGGCCAACCGGGAAGCGCGGAAGCGCCGCTCGCCCGCGATGATCTCGTGCTTGCCGGCGTCGGGGCCGCTGGTGAGCCGGCGCACCAGGATCGGCTGCATGATGCCCTGGGCCTTGATGCTCTCGGCCAGCTCGTACAGGGCGCCCTCGTCCATGCGGGTGCGGGGCTGGTACTGGCCGGGAACCAGCTGATCCAGCGGCAAGGTGGACGGCGCGCCAGCGGGCGCAGCGTCGGTGGTGGCGGGCTTGTCTTCGACCTTGGGGCCCAGCAGCGCTTCGAGGCCGCGGCCGAGGCCTTTGGGTTTTTTGGTGACCATATTCAAATCTCGTTGTCGGTGTAGCCGGCTTCGCGCTGGTGCCGGATGGCCAGCACCAGCACGGATTGCCGTTTGGTGTCGAACACGTAGCGGGCGAGGTAGCCGCCACGGCCCCGGCTGATGATCAGTTCGCGGTGGCCGTTCGGCAGGGGGCGGCCCACGCCAGGTTGATGCGTCAGCACGTGCAGGCCGTCGAGTAGGAAGTCGAGCAGTTGCTGGGCCAAGGGATCCTGGCTCTCCCAGAGAAATTCCTCCAGGCGAACCAGATCGGCATGCGCTTGCGGCGTGAGGATGACATGGGCCATCGAGGCTTACAGCAGCTTCTTGGGCACCAAAGGCGCCGGGCGCTCCGCCCGGCCAGCGCGGAACTCGGCCATCCGGGCAAAGTACTCGCGCACCTCGTCCAGGGAATGGCCGAGGCCGGTGACCAGCGCCTCGCGTTCCGCTGTCAACGCGTCCTCGGTAAACCGCTCGCGCAGGCGGGAGCGGTCGGCCGCCTCGCCCAAAGCCTTGACCATGTAAGCGTGGCTGGACATCCCCTGCCGCCGCGCATCTTCATCGATGGCGGCCTTGAGTTCGACGGGCAGTTTCAGGCTAGTGGCAACGGTCGCGCGCATGGTGGCTCCTGAGGATCGGAAGGTAGTCAAACTTGACTACCAATGCCCAGCTTATGCATCTGCCCTGAGTTTGTCCAGCCAGGCTTGGCCCTGCGGCCAGTCGCCCAACCCCGAATCGGCATTGATGTGACCGGCCGGGCCAAGGTCGGTGAAGCGGGTACCCCAGTCGGCGGCGAAGCCCTGGGCCCGCTCGAAGCTGCAGTACGGGTCGTCGCGGCTACCGATGAGGTGGGCCGGGAACGGCAAGCGCTGGCGCACGATGGGCGACCAGCTCGGCAGCAGCTCGCGCAGGTCCTCGCGCTCCGAATCGCCCGGCGCCACCAGCAGCGCACCTTGCACCCGGGCGGTGTTCCTGGAATGCGCCGCCCAGGCCGCCGTCAGGATGCAGCCCAGGCTGTGCGCCACCAGCACCACCGGGCCGTCGGCGCCCAGCACCACATCTTCCAGCCGGGCCATCCAGTCGCCGCGCTGCGGGTGCATCCAGTCGTGCTGCTCCACCCGGCGGTAGCCGAAGCGCGCCTCCCAGCGGCTTTGCCAATGGTCGGGCCCGCTGCTCTGCCAGCCGGGCAGGATCAGGACGTTCTGCGGTTTCACGTGGAACACCCTGCCCTCACATGCCTTTGATGCGCTGGACCATCTCTTCGGCAAAGGCGATGAAGGCTTGGCTGCCGCGCGCCGCCGGGTCGAACACCACGCCGGGCAGGCCGTAGCTGGGCGCTTCGGCCAGGCGCACGTTGCGTGGGATCACCGTGTCGAACACCTTGTCGCCAAAGTGGGCCTTGAGCTGGTCGCTCACCTGCTGCTGCAGGGTGATGCGCGGATCGAACATGACGCGCAGCAGGCCGATGATCTGCAGGTCCTTGTTGAGGTTGGCGTGCACCTGCTTGATGGTGTTGACCAGATCGGTGAGGCCCTCGAGCGCGAAGTACTCGCATTGCATGGGCACGATCACGCCGTGCGCCGAGCACAGGCCGTTGAGGGTGAGCATGCTCAGCGAGGGCGGGCAGTCGATCAGCACGAAGTCGTACTGGTCGGCCACCGCCGCCAGGGCCTGCTTGAGCCGGCGCTCGCGGCGCTCCACCTCCACCAGCTCCACCTCGGCGCCCGCGAGCTCGCGGTTGGCGCCGAGCACGTGGTAGCCACACTTTTCGGAAAAGGTGGCGGCCTCGGCCACCGAGGCGGACTCGAGCAACACGTCGTAGACCGAGAGCTGCATCGCTCGTTTGTCCACGCCCGAACCCATGGTGGCGTTGCCCTGGGGATCCAGGTCCACCATCAGCACACGCTGGCCGACCTTGGCCAGGCCGGCCGCCAGGTTGACCGTGGTGGTGGTCTTGCCGACGCCGCCCTTCTGGTTGGCCACGCAAAAGATCTTCGCCATGCTTCTTCTTATTTGGACAGGGCCAGCTTGACGCCGAAGCCGATGAGGAAGACGCCCGCGATCTTTTCCAGGGCGCGGCCGATGCGGGGGTTGGCGCGCAGGCGCTCGGCCAGGAAGTGCACGATCAGGGTCATGCCCAGGCCATAGGCGAAGGTGAGCGCGGCGATGGTGGCGGCCATGGCGCCGAAGGTGACCAGGCCCTGGTGGTGGGCCGGGTCGACGAAGAGCGGGAAGAAGGCCATGTAGAACACGATGGCCTTGGGGTTGAGCAGGGTGATGGCCGCGGCCTGCTGGAAGTACTGGCGGGGGCGGATGTTGAGGACGGGGGCGTCACCGGGCTTGGCGGTGAGCATCTTCCAGCCGAGCCAGGCGAGGTAGCCGGCGCCGATCCACTGGACGGCGCTGAACAGGGTGGGGGTGGCGGCGAGCAGCGCGGCCACGCCGGCCACGGCGGCCCACATGAGGACCTGGTCCCCGGCGATGACACCCATCGTGGCCGCCAGGCCACCACGCACCCCGCCTTTGCCGGTGGAGGTGATCAGGGCCAGGTTGCCCGGGCCGGGAATGGCGAGGAAAACAACGATGGCGACGACAAAAGCGCCGTAGTCCGCGATGCCGAACATGGTGGTGGGCCCCGAAAAAGCAGGGGTCGAGTGTACGTGACGGGGTCTTGCGGGCTGTGGGACTTGGGGGCGTTTGTGGTCGTGGGGCTGCTCCCGGATGCGTGATGCCCGGGCTTTCCGGTCCACGCGGTTGGCGGCCCGAGGCCACTGGGTGGCCGACTCCGCGAATGTCCCCCGCCAAGGGCTGCGCCCTTGGCTCCTCCTTTATTTCGCTGCGTCGGCCACCCAGCGTCCTCGGGCAACGGAGAAGCAGGCACACCACCAGCGGCGCGCCCACCGTGTTGGTGGATCGGGCGGCAGGGCGCTCTGTGTAGCGA
>NZ_DATIGV010000021.1:0-85746 GCF_035481345.1 Hydrogenophaga sp.
TGATCGAGGTGGAGAAGGACTTCACCCTGGCCGCCGGCGGCTACGGCGAGGAGGTGAAGTTCGGCGGCGGCAAGACCATCCGCGACGGCATGGCGCAGAGCCAGCGCTCGCGCGCGCAAGGCGCGGTGGACACCGTGCTCACCAACGCGCTCATCGTCGACCACTGGGGCATCGTGAAGGCCGACATCGGCTTGAAGGACGGCCGCATCGCCGCCATCGGCAAGGCCGGCAACCCCGATACCCAGCCGGGCGTGGACATCGTCATCGGCCCGGGCACCGAGGTCATCGCCTGCGAAGGCATGATCGTCACGGCCGGCGGCATCGACAGCCACATCCACTTCATCTGCCCGCAGCAGGTGGACGAGGCCCTGGCCTCGGGCGTGACCACCATGCTGGGTGGCGGCACCGGCCCGGCCACGGGCACCTTCGCCACCACCTGCACGCCCGGGCCCTGGCACATCGAACGCATGCTGCAGGCGGCCGACGGCCTGCCCATGAACATCGGCTTCCTGGGCAAGGGCAACGCCAGCCGGCCCGACGCGCTGCGCGAGCAGATCGACGCCGGCGTCATCGGCCTCAAGCTGCACGAGGACTGGGGCACCACGCCCTCGGCCATCGACCAGTGCCTGGCCGTGGCGGAAGAGTCCGACACGCAGGTCTCCATCCACAGCGACACGCTCAACGAGTCGGGCTTCGTGGAGAACACGATCGAAGCGACCAGGGGCCGCACGCTCTGCGCCTTCCACACCGAAGGCGCGGGCGGTGGCCACGCGCCCGACATCCTGCGCGTGGTGGGCGAGAAGAATTTCCTGCCCTCCTCCACCAACCCCACCATGCCCTACACCGTGAACACGCTCGACGAGCACGTCGACATGCTCATGGTCTGCCACCACCTGGACGCGGCCATCCCCGAGGACCTGGCCTTCGCCGAGAGCCGCATCCGCAAGGAAACGATTGCGGCCGAGGACATCCTGCAAGACCTGGGCGCCATCAGCATGATGAGCAGCGACAGCCAGGCCATGGGCCGCGTGGGCGAGGTGATCATGCGCACCTGGCAGACGGCGCACAAGATGAAGCTGCAGCGCGGCACGCTGCCCGAAGACTCGGCGCGCAACGACAACTTCCGCGTCAAGCGCTACATCGCCAAGTACACGATCAACCCGGCCATTGCGCACGGCATCTCGCACATCGTGGGCTCGCTGGAGGTGGGCAAGTGGGCCGATCTGGTGCTGTGGAAGCCGGCCTTCTTCGGCGTCAAGCCCTTCATCGTGCTCAAGGGCGGCAGCATCGCGCTGGCGGCCATGGGCGACCCGAACGCCTCCATCCCCACGCCGCAGCCGGTGCACTTTCGCCCGCAGTTCGGCTCGTACGGCGGCGCGCTGGCGCGCGGCAGCCTGAGCTTCGTCTCGCAGGCCGGGCTGGACGCGGGCGTGGGCGAACGCTACGGCCTGAAGAAGACGCTGGCCGCCGTGACGGGGTGCCGCGGCGTGAACAAGACGCACATGGTGCACAACGCCTGGCTCCCCACCATGGAGATCGACGCGCAGACCTACAGCGTGCGCGCCGACGGCCAGTTGCTCACCTGCGAGCCCGCCAGCGTGCTGCCCATGGCGCAGCGCTACTTCCTCTTCTGATGCAACAAGCCTCGAAACTCATCGCCGGTGGCAAGGGCCTGGCGCCCGTGCTGCTCAAGCGCGCGCCCACGGTCGAGCTGGACTGGGACATCCGCCAGAAGAGCCGCTTCGACGCGCGCCTGAGCGATGGCCGCGCGCTCGCCGTCTTCCTGCCGCGCGGCAGCCTCGTGCGCGGCGGCGACGTGCTGCTCACCGCCGAGGGCGAACTCGTGCGCGTGATCGCGGCGCCGCAGCCCGTGCTGCGGATCACCGCCTGCCCCGCGCACCCGCTGGCCGAGCAGGCCTTCGACCTGATGCGCGCCGCCTACCACCTGGGCAACCGGCACGTGCCGATCGAGCTCAAGCCCGACCACCTGAAGATCGAACCCGACCACGTGCTGGCCGAGATGCTGCGCGCCATGCACCTGGACGTGGCCGAGGTGAGCGAAGCCTTCGAACCCGAGGGCGGGGCTTACGCCAGCCACAGCGGGCACGGGCATGGGCACTCGCATGGCCATGCACACGGTGACGGGCACGGCCACGACCACCATGACCACGAACACGGCCATTCGCACGACCACTGACGCGGGCCTGCTGCGCACCCTGTGGCTGGCCTCGCCCGCCCTGCCCGTGGGCGGCTTCTCGTACTCCGAAGGCCTGGAGGCGGCCATCGACGCCGGCCTGGCGAGCGACGAGGCCAGCGTGGCCACCTGGCTCATCGACCAGTTGCACCTGGGCCAGGCCCGCAGCGACCTGGCCGTGATGGCCGAGGCCATCCCCGCGTGGCGCGCGCGCGAACTGGACCGCGTGCGCGCCTTGAACCAATGGGTGCTCACCACGCGCGAGACCAGCGAGCTGCGCCTGCAGAGCGAGCAGATGGGCAAGTCCCTGCTCGCCTGGGCGCAGGCCCTGGGCGAACACGGCACGGCCGTGCACGCCGCCCTGAGCGAAGCCGCGCTGAGCCCGCCCACCTGGCCCGTGGCCGCGGCCTGCGCCGCGGCGCAGGGCGAGGCCACCGTGCGCGAGGCCGTGATCGGCCTGGCCTTCGGCTGGGCCGAGAACATGGTGCAGGCCGCCATCAAGGCCGTGCCGCTGGGCCAGGGCACGGGCCAGCGCCTGCTGGCGCGCCTGGTGGGCGAGATCCCCGCCGCCGTCGACGAGGCCATCGCGCGCGGCGGCGACGACCAGCGCCAGGCCTTCACCCCCATGCTCGCCATCCTCTCGGCGCGCCACGAAACCCAGTATTCACGCCTGTTCCGATCATGAGCACCCCGCTGCACCACATCCCCAACCGCACCAAGCCCCTGCCCCCACTGCGCGTGGGCATCGGCGGCCCCGTGGGCTCGGGCAAGACCACCCTGCTCGAAATGCTCTGCAAGGCCATGCGCGAGCGCTACGACCTCATCGCCATCACCAACGACATCTACACCAAGGAAGACCAGCGCCTGCTCACCGTGAGCGGCGCGTTGCCGGCCGATCGCATCCTGGGCGTGGAGACGGGCGGCTGCCCGCACACCGCCATCCGCGAGGACGCCTCCATCAACCTCGAGGCCATCGACCGCATGCTGGAGCGCTTCCCCGACGCCGACATCGTCTTCGTCGAAAGCGGCGGCGACAACCTGGCCGCCACCTTCAGCCCCGAGCTCAGCGACCTCACCATCTACGTGATCGACGTGGCCGCGGGCGAGAAGATCCCGCGCAAGGGCGGCCCCGGCATCACCAAGAGCGACCTCTTCGTCATCAACAAGACGGACCTGGCGCCGCACGTGGGCGCCGACCTGGAGGTGATGAAGGCCGACACCGCGCGCATGCGCCCCGACGCGCAGCGCCGGCCCTGGGTGATGACCAACCTCAAGACGCTGGCGGGCGTGGACGAGGTGGTGCGCTTCATCGAGACGCGGGGTTTGCTGAAGGCGGCGCAACCGGCCTGAAGGCCGAGGGCCGAGGGCGTCGCCCCGCCCGCGAACGCGCCGCACTAGAATCCCGGTCTCTGCGGAGACGTGGGTGAGTGGTTTAAACCAGCAGTCTTGAAAACTGCCGACCCGCAAGGGTCCGTGAGTTCGAATCTCACCGTCTCCGCCACTTGTCGAGCCGACGCCGTCACGCGGTAACCACCTCAGACCCGAGGCGCCGCCGCCCGCCGCGTCCACGACACGCAGCCCCCCGCGAGCGCCCCCTGGCCGACCCAAAGCGCTCCCCGCCGGTACAGCGCCCACCGCGCCGACGGATCGTCCAGCGCGACGCCCCACACCCCTCCCGACCCATCGACCCAGACGATGCGCGCCTGCGCCGCCGCCAGGGCCTGGTGCGCCTGGCCCGCGCTCACACCGGGCGCGAACAGCACCACGGTCTGATCGGCGCCTTGCGGCGCGCGCGCCGCCAGCGGCCCCGCCACCAGAGCGGCCAGGGCGAGCGAGACCGCCGCGGCGCGACCGCCGCCGCTGCCCGGTGGGCCGCGCCGGCGCAAAGCCCAGGCGCCCATCACCAGAGGCACCAGGCCAAAGACCACCAACCAGCCCAGGTCCCACAGCAGGGGGTGGGGCGAGTCCATGCGGATGCGGTGGATGCCCAGCAGCCAGTGCGAGAGCACGGCGTCGAGCGCGTGCCAGGCGCCGAAACCCGTCAAGGCCATGCCCCCCAGCAGGGCCCCGGCCCCGGCGCGCCCCAGTGCCGCGCGCCGACGCCAGAGCCCCCACAAGGCCGCCACCGCCAGCAGGTACATCAGGGCATGGAACAGGCCGTCCGCCAGCAACTGCGTTCGCAGGTCTTGCGCGGCCTGCACGGCCGAGAGCAGGTGGTGCCATTGGAGGATCTGGTGCAGCAGGACGCCATCGAAGAAGCCGCCCAGGGACACCCCGAGCAGGAAACCCGGCAGCTTCAAGGGCGTGAGCGCGCCCGCGCGCGTGGGCGCTTCGTCGTGACGGTGGTCGGTGTCCATGCGGTGCCCCTGCGCGCGAATCGGGCGAACACGAGGCAAGCGATATGCCCACCGCCACGCGCCACGCGAGGGAACGCCGATTGCCGAACCCGCCCATGAACGCCACGCCACCCGCCGCCGCGCCCCACCCGCTGTCGCTGCGCATCAACGGACAGGCGCACACCGCCATAGTGGATGCCTGGGTCACGCTGCTGGACCTGTTGCGCGATCGCTTGCAGCTCACCGGCACCAAGAAGGGTTGCGACCACGGCCAGTGCGGGGCCTGCACGGTGCTGGTGAACGGGCGGCGCGTTCTGTCCTGCCTGCAACTGGCGGTGATGCACGAGGGTTCGGACATCACCACGATCGAAGGGCTGGCGCGGGGCGACGTGCTGCATCCCATGCAGCTCGCCTTTCTGGAGCACGACGCGCTGCAGTGCGGCTACTGCACGCCAGGCCAGGTGTGTTCGGCGATCGGGCTCGTGAACGAAGGCCAGGCGAGCAGCCTCGACGAGGTGCGCGAGCTCATGAGCGGCAACATCTGCCGCTGCGGCGCCTACGTGCAGATCGCGCGCGCCGTGGCCGACGTGGCGCTGGGCGCCCCGCCGCACGAGAGCGAACGGGCCCGTCAGCCCATCGTCACCGGCACGGTGCCCGCATGAACCCCTTCGCCTACACGAAGGCCGCCGACACACCGGCCGCGCTCGCGCAGGCCGCGGCCGCCCCCGCGCCGGCTGACGCCTCTGCCGTGGAAATGAAGTTCCTCGCAGGCGGCACGAACCTGCTGGACCTGATGAAGGACAACCTCATGCGCTGCAGCCACCTGGTCGACATCAACGGCCTGCCGCTGGACGCCATCGAGGAGTTGCCCGACGGGGGCTTTCGGCTGGGCGCCCTGGCGCGCAACGCCGACACGGCCTACCACCCGGCGGTGCGCGAGAACCTGCCGCTGTTGTCGAGCGCCATCCTGGCGGGGGCCTCTGCGCAGATCCGCAACATGGCCACCAATGGCGGCAACCTGCTGCAGCGCACGCGCTGCTACTACTTCTATGACGCGCACACGCCCTGCAACAAGCGCGCGCCCGGCACGGGCTGCCCGGCGCGCGAGGGCCTGGCGCGGCAGCACGCGATCCTGGGCGCCAGCGAGCACTGCGTGGCCGTGCATCCGTCCGACATGTGCGTCGCGCTGGCGGCGCTGGGCGCGGTGGTGCACGTGCGCTCGGCGCGCGGCGAGCGCGACATCGCCTTCGCCGACTTCCACCGCCTGCCGGGCGATCGGCCCGAGCAGGACACCACGCTCGCACCGGATGAACTGATCGAATACATCGCCATCGCGCCGCTGCGGCAGTACGCGGCGCATTCGGTGTACCTGAAGCTGCGCGAGCGGCAGTCGTATGCCTTCGCGCTGGTGTCGGTGGCCGCGGCCCTGGACCTGGGGCCGAACGGGCGCATTCGCGGTGCGCGCCTGGCCCTGGGCGGCGTGGCGCACAAGCCCTGGCGCGACATCGGCGCCGAGGCGCTGCTGCAGGGCCAGGCGCCCGAGACCGCCGCGTTCGAGCGCGCCGCCACCACGCTGTTGCAGGGTGCCGTGCCGCACGGCCGGGGCGTGGGCAGCAACGCCTTCAAGATCCCCATGGCGCAGCGCGCCATCGTGCGGGCGCTGCAGACGGCCGCGCGCGGCACCGTGTCCCACACGGGAGGCAACCTGGCGTGAACGGCCGCCCCGACAACGCCCAGCCCGTCGCCGAGCCGGGCACCGGCCCGGTGGCCAAAGGCGACCCCGTGCCACGCGTGGACGCCCGCGCCAAGCTGACGGGGGCCGCGCGCTACGCGGCCGAGCACGCGGCGCCTGACCTGGTCCACGGCGTGGTCGTCAACAGCGCCATCGCCCGGGGCCGCATCACCGCCCTTCATCTGGACGACGCCCTGGCGGTGCCCGGCGTGCTGGAGATCCTGTCGCACCGCAACCGGCCTCGCATGCGAAAGCTGGACCTCTTCTACAAGGACATGACCGCCCCGGCCGGGTCGCCGTTCAAGCCCTTCCACAGCGATCGCATCCTGTACAGCGGCCAGCCCATTGCGCTGGTGCTGGCCGAGACCTTCGAGGCCGCGCGCTACGCCGCCTCACTGGTGCGCGTGGACGCCGACGCCGAGCCGCACGAGACGCGGCTGCTGTCGCATCTGCAGCGCGCGCACCAGCCCAGCCGCCTCAAGGCCGGCTTCTCGCCGCCACCGAAGGAGAAGGGCAACGCTCAGGCGGCCTTCGATGCGGCGGCTGTCAAGGTCGACAGCCAGTACCACGCGGGCGTTGAGCACCACAACCCGATGGAGATGCACGCCACCACCGTGCTGCGCGGTGAGGACGGCCACCTGACCATCCACGACAAGACGCAGGGCCCGCAGAACTGCCGCTGGCTGGTCTCGCACGTCTTTGGCCTGTCGCGTCATCAGGTGACGGTGAAGAACGCCTTCGTCGGCGGCGCTTTCGGCTCGGGGCTGCGCCCGCAGTACAACCTGGTGCTGGCCGTGATGGCGGCGCTGCGCCTGAAGCGCTCGGTGCGCGTGGTGCTGACGCGCCAGCAGATGTTCACCTTCGGCCACCGGCCCGAAACCTGGCAGCGCGTGCGGCTGGCGGCGGACGCGCACGGCCACCTTCGGTCGGTGATGCACGAGGCCATTGCCGAGACCTCGCGGCTCGAGGACTACGCGGAGGTGGTGGTCAACTGGTCGGGTCAGCTCTACGCCTGCGACAACGTGAAGCTCGACTACCGCCTGGTCGGGCTGGACCACTACAGCCCCATCGACATGCGCGCCCCGGGCGCCGCGCACGGCATGCACGCCCTGGAGGTGGCGATGGACGAGCTGGCCCATGCGCTGCAGATGGACCCGCTGGCGCTGAGGCTGAAGAATTTCGCCGAGCGCGATGGCGCCACCGGCCTGCCCTACTCCACCAAGGCGCTCAAGGCCTGCTACGAGCAGGGCGCGGCGCGCTTCGGTTGGGCTGGCCGGCCGCTGGCGCCGCGGTCCCTGCGCCAGGGCGACGAGCTCATCGGCTGGGGCATGGCCACCGGGCAGTGGGACGCCATGCAGATGTTCGCCCGCGCCCACGCCGAGCTGCGCGCCGACGGCAGCCTCATCGTGAGCAGCGCCGCCAGCGACATCGGCACCGGCACCTACACCGTGATGGCGCAGATCGCCGCCGCGGCCATGGGCCTGCCGATGGAGCGGGTGCTGTTCCGCCTGGGCGACTCCACCCTTCCGGTGGCGCCCGTGGAAGGCGGCTCCTCGCACGTGGCGACCGTGGGTTCCGCCGTGGAAGGGGTGTGCGAGAAGCTGCAGAAGACGCTGCTGCGGTTTGCGCACGCCCTGCCCGACTCGCCCTTCGCCAAGGCCCGCTTCAAGGACCTGCGGTTCCGCGGCGGTGCCATGGAGTGGATGGACGCGGACACCGGCGCGGTGCGGGCCTCGACGCCGCTGCCCGCGCTGCTGGCCGCCGCCGAAGTGGACCGCGTCGAGGAGCGCTACCTGATGCTGCCGAACCTGCTGCGGCAGAAGCGCTACACGCGGGCCACGCACTCCGCGGTGTTCTGCGAAGTGCGGGTGGACGAGGCGCTGGGCGTCGCGCGGGTCACGCGCATCGTGAGCGCCGTGGCGGCGGGCCGCATCATGAATGCGCGACTGGCCGCCAGCCAGGTGACGGGCGGCGTGGTCTGGGGCATCAGCCAGGCGCTGCACGAAGAGACCCACACCGACCACCGCCTGGGCCGTTTCATGAACCACAACCTGTCCGAGTACCACGTCGCCGCCAACGCCGACATCCACGACATCGACGTGATCTTCGTCGAGGAGGACGACCGCATCGTCAGTCCCCGCCTGGGCGCCAAGGGCGTGGGCGAGATCGGCATCGTGAGCGTCGCCGCGGCCGTGAGCAACGCGATCTTCCACGCCACGGGCCGGCGCTTGCGCTCCACGCCGATGACGCCCGACAAGATCATGGCACCGGGCCCCGACTGGGCCGCCGGCGACAGCGCGGTGGGCATTCCCCTGGTGCCGCGCTGAGGGGCAATGGGCGGAGCGCGCCGGCCAGCGGGCCCCGCCGAGGCTCAGGCCGCCAGTTCAAGTTCGCCCGGCTCGCGCATCAGCTCGGTGCCGGACGTCCAGGAGTAGGTGGCCGAGACGGTGCGCGACGGCGAACCGCCGGCGTTGACGGCGTCGCGGTAGACCAGCGAGCTCTTGCCCTCGGCTTCGGTGCCGACGTACTGCGTGCCGTCCTTGCGCAGGCCGGTTTCCTGCTCCACCACCTGGCGCACGAAGTCGCGCTGGCTCTGGAACTGGATGAAGGGCGGCAATGCGCCGTCGCCCAGCACCTCGGCCGGGTCGCGGCGTTCGTTGTCCTTGAACAGTTGCAGCGCGAGCTGGAAGTGGCCGAGCTCGTAGTCGAGGAAGCGCTCCCAGATCGCGCGCACGCGCGGGTTGGTTTCCTGCGCCGCGCAGCCCGCGTAGTTCCACACCTCGCAGGCCTCGCTGATGAGCAGCTTCTCCAGCGGCGACTCCATGGGATTGAGCATGGAGCCGTAGTGGGTGATGTGCTGCGACTCGACCGAGGCGATCTCCGCGTAGAGCTGGCGCGCGAGCGGGTCGGCGAACACCGGGCCGATGTTCATGTAGTAGTCGTGCGTCTGGTATTCGCCGCCGGTGAGCGTGAGGGCGTGCAGCTTGGTGGCCAGCGCGGCGTCGGGGCCGTAGGGCTCCAGCAGGTCGTGTTCGGGCGAGCGGTGGTGAAACCAGGTCTCGCGCGCCGGCACGATGTCGGTGTAGCCCTGGGTGATGTTGTTCGCGTCCTTGCCCTCCAGGCGGTCGAGCAGCGCGCTGTAGCGGTAGAGGTGGTCGAAGTCCTCGAGCAGCGCGTAGCGGTAGCCCTGGGCCAGGTAGGTGTCGGGTTCGAGCTGGGCCACCGAGGCCGTCACTTCGATGGCGGTCTGCTCGTAGCCGATGGTGGTCTCCAGCGGCGAGTGGTCGGCGCCCAGCAGCCAGTTGATGGTGGTGGCCTGGTGCTGCTCGACGCGCATGAGCTGCGCGAGCAGCGGGCGCGCGGCGGCGTTCATGCGCAACGCCACCTGCTTGGTGCGCAGCGAATCGAGCTCCAGTCCGTTCATGAGGATGATGCGCACGCGCGTGAAGGCGTCGTCGTCGAGCTTGCTGATCGGCTTGCCGACCATGTCCTTCCAGCTCATGCGCTGGCGGTCCAGGGCCATGCCCTTGTCTTGGAAGAGGTTGAGGCTCATGTCGGTTCTCCTGGTGAAGTGTCAGACGAGCACCGAGCTGCGCTCGGCACTCAAGAGCGCGCTCAACCAGTGCCGCACGATCTGTGCGTGCCGGGCCTCCTGCGCGAGCGCGCCGAGGAAGACGCCCGTCAGCTCGTCCTCACCCGCCTGCTCGGTGAGCTGGATCAGCAGT
The DNA here is from genome assembly GCF_035481345.1 of Hydrogenophaga sp. GTDB lineage: Bacteria > Pseudomonadota > Gammaproteobacteria > Burkholderiales > Burkholderiaceae_C > Hydrogenophaga. Next base: position 9,988 of record NZ_DATIGV010000021.1, read on the forward strand.
TCCCAGCCGGCGTTGTCCGCCAGCTCGGCGGTGAGCAGTGCGTTCAGCGACTGGGCCAGGGTGGTGCGCGGGTCGGTGATCACCTGCATGATCCCGGCATTGGCGGTCGCGGTCGCGTCCGCACAGGGCGTTTGCGCCGTGGGGTCGCCACCCAGGCGCCGCATGGCCTGGCAGAGCAGGTGAAAGTGCTGCAGCTCTTCGTCGCGGATGCGCTGCAGCGTCTGCATCGGCATTTCCTGCTGTAAGGTTTCAAGCACGGCGCCCTGCTCGCCTTGCGCGGCCATGGCCTCGGCCACGGAGGGCAGTTCCGCGTCGGCGTCGACCGCGGCCTGGTATTTGACGATGAGGGCGTCGTAGAGGCGTGTGCCCCCACGCTCGAAGGCGATGCGCTCGCCGATCTTGTCGAGCAGCAACTCGGGGCGCTCGCCCATGAGCTTGCCCATCCCCGTCTTGACGCTGCCCTTGAGCGAGGCTGGCGGAGGCACCGAGCCGATGGCCTCGGCCTCGGCGATGTAGCGCGCGTGGTCCTCGTCGCTGGCCGAGGTGTCGATGAAGGTGGGCGGGCTGTAGCGCAGCACGGCTTCGGTCATGGCTTGCACGCCTTTCGGCGATACGGCCTCGCCCGTTCGGTTGGCGCCGGTGGTGGTGGCTTGCATGGAGGCTCCTTGGGTTCGTGGGTGGAAGGAGCGAGCTATCGGGCAAGGCGCATACCCGTGTCCGGCGCGACGCGCCCGTAGACCTCGAGGTAGGCCCGCGCGGGTGCATCCCAGGCGAAGTCGCGCGCCATGCCCGCGCGCTGGATGCCGCGCCAGCGCCGTGCCTGCGCCCAGGCCGCCGTGGCGCGCGCCACGGCCTCGTCGAAGGCCGCCTGCGTGGCGGCCGCCATGAGGAAACCCCCGCCGCCCGCGGCCGCGTCGTTGACCGAATCGGCCAACCCGCCCACGGGCGTGACGATGGGCGGCGTGCCGTAGACCTGGCTGTACATCTGCGTGAGGCCACAGGGCTCGAAGCGCGAGGGCATGAGGAAGGCGTCGGCACCGGCCACGATCTGGTGGGCCAGGGTTTCGTCGAAGCCCAGGTGCACGCTGATGTGAGCCGGGTGGCGCGCGGCGGCCTGCGACAGCGCCGCCTGCAGCGCGGGCTCGCCGCTGCCCAGCACGACCAGTTGCGCGCCGCCGCGCACGATGGCGTCGGCGCCGCCGGCGATCAGGTCCACCCCCTTCTGGCCGGTGAGGCGACCCACGTGGCCCAAGAGCAGGCGCTCGCGCCGGGGCTCCAGGCCACAGGCCGCTTGCAGGGCCGTCTTGTTGATCGCCTTCGCCTCCAGACGCCCGATGCCGTAACGCTCGGTGATCAATGGGTCGGTGGCGGGGTTCCAGACCGTGGTGTCGATGCCGTTGAGGATGCCCTGCAGCCGCGCGGCCTGCGCGCGCAACACGCCGTCCAGGCCGAAGCCTTCGGCTTCGGTCTGGATCTCGCTCGCGTAGCGCGGGCTCACGGTGGTGATGGCGTCGGCGAATTGCAGCCCCGCCTTGAGCATGGAGCCCTGGCCCCAGAACTCCACGCCATCGATGCGGCGGTGCGCGGGCGCGATGCCGAGCGCCTCACAGGCCGTGAGCGGGAACAGGCCCTGGAAAGCCAGGTTGTGCACCGTGAGCACGCTCGCCGCCACCGGCGCGCCGTCGGTGGCGCGGGCCTGCCGCAGGTAGAGCGGCGCCAGCCCGCAGGGCCAGTCGTTCGCGTGCACCACGTCGGCCCGCCAGCCGATCGGCGAGGCCGCCGTGCCGAGCAGCGCGGCCACGCGGGCCAGCAGGCCGAAGCGCAAGGCGTTGTCGCCAAAGTCGCGACCGCCCGCGTCGGTGTAGGGGGTGCCGCCCCGCGCGTAGAGGGCCGGGCAGGCCAGCAACAGCAGCGAAGGGGCGTCCACGCGCTCCACGTGCAGCAACTGCGCCGCGGGCCAGGCGCCGTCCGCGGGCAGCGACCAGCTCGCCACGAGCGCACCGCCGAGCTTCATGTCGCCGTAGGCCGGCATGAGCACGCGCACGTCCTGCCCCAGGCGCGCCAGCGCGGGCGGCAGCGCGGCGCTCACGTCGCCCAGGCCCCCTGTCTTGGCCAGCGGCGCGCATTCCGGCGTGACAAAGAGAATGTTCATGGCGCGTCGCCCGACACCAGCACCACGAACGGCAGCCGCGCCGATGCCGGGCCGACGTCGCCCAGCAGGGCATCGAGCCGCAGGGCACCCTGCGCATCCGCCACGGGCTCGGCACCGGTCATCCATTCGCGCCAGGCCGCCACGCGCGCCAGCGCAGGGTGCGCGTCGGCGACCAGGAGCCGCGTGTCCTGCCAGCCCCGCGCGGCCAGCCCCCGCAGCAAGCGGGCGGCCACCACCACCACGGCCTGGCCCTCGTGCCAGCGCGCGAAGGCGATGGCGTGGTGGGCGGCCTCCCCCTCCAGCGCCAAGGGCAGGTAGCGACCGTCGCGCATCAGCGCCGGCAAGGCGCGGCGCAGTTGCAGCAAGCGCCAGGTGACGAGTTGCTTGAGGTCGCCGCCAGGGCAGGCGGGCAACAGGCGCGACCAGTCGGCCCGCGAAGGAACGTGTCCGCCGCCGTACAGCGGCCTCAGGCGCTCGAGCGAGGCCGCCAGCGCGGAAAAATCCACGGGGCGCCGGTTGTCCGGGTCGACGAGGCTGAAGCACCAGCGCTCGCAGCCTTGATAGATGTCCGGCACGCCGGGCACGGTGAGCTTGAGCGCAAGCTGCGCCAGGCCGTTGCGAAAGCCGTGGGGCGCCACCCACGCGACGAATGCTTCCAGCACGGTGACGAAGCCATCGAGCGAGAGCACCCCGTCGATGTAGCCGGCGAGCGCGCGCTCGTAGCCCTCGTCGGGACACAGCCAGCTCGACTGCCGCTTGGCTTCGCGCACGGCCTTGAGCATGTAGGCCTGCACACGTTCGCGCAGGCCCTCGCGTTCGGCGGCGTTCGCACCGGCGGCGGGCCAGACGCCCACGAGCGTTTGGTAGAGCACCCACCGGTCGTGCGGGCCGGGCGCCGGCTGGCCTTCGTGTTCGCCCAGCCACCGACCACCGAGCGCGTCCAGGCGCAGCACGGTGTCCTCCCAGGGCGCGGGCATTTCCGAGAGCACGTTCAGGCGCGCGCGCACGTCCTCCGAGCGCTTGCTGTCGTGCGTGGACGTGGCCAGCAGCCAGTGCGGCCGGTGGCGCGCGCGCTGCGCGCTCGCGTGGTGAAAGGCCGCCGGCGAGACGCCGAAGCGCCGCGGCTCGGCGCCCACGTCGTTGAGCGAGGCCAGGCGAACGTGGCGGTAGAAGGCCGTGTCCTCCACCGCCTTGGCCATCACCGGCGCGGTGAACTGCTGCCATCGCTCGACGAAACGGCGGCGCAACGCGGGGGCGGGGCCGTCCTCCCCGGCCATCAGCGCGCCCAGGAAGTCCAGCAGGCCGGCCTCGGACGGGTCGAGGCGGCGGCGCGCGTCGGCCAGGGCCCAGTCGATGTGGCGGCGGTCGGCCTCGCTCGCGCCGTCCCCGTCGACATAGGTGCGGTAGACGGGAAACGCGGTGGCCACCTCGGCCAGCGCGGTGCGCAGCCGCTGGCGGGTGAAGTCGCAGACGCGGCGGTCGGCCTGCGCGATGCGCACCCCGGTTTCGGTGAGCCAGCCCAGCTCCGCCGCGAGCGCCGATTCGATGATGTGGCGCTTGCACTCGCGCACGGTGTCCTCGTAGCCGGTGGTGTCGCCGGTGAAGGCTTCGTACGCCGCGTCGAAGGCGGACTGCGCGGCCGGGTCGACGAACAGGCCGTTGACCAGGCCGCTGAAGCGGTAGCCGGTGCCCCCGTGCACGGGCCAGTCCTCGGGCAGGGGCTCGTGCTCGGCGAGGATTTTCTCGACCACGAGGTAGAGCGCGCGCGGCTCCCGGCCGGCCGCGCGCGCCAGGGCCGCGTGGCGCCCCTGCAGGCGGTGGAAATACTCGCCGGGCCGGCTCAGCCCGTCGGGGTGGTCCACGCGCAGGCCGGTGATGCGCCCTTTGGCCAGCCAGCGCAGCACGCGCTGGTGCATGGCCTCGAACACCGCCGGGTCTTCCATGCGCACCGCCGCCAGCGCATTGATGTCGAAGAAGCGGCGGTAGTTGATCTCGTCGCCCGCGGTGCGCCAGTCGGCCAGGCGGAAGGCCTGGGCGCGCAACAGCGCGTCGAGTGCGTCGACGCTGGCGGGGTCGCCCGGCTGGCCCTGTAGCTGGCGCAGCGCGGCGGCGATCCATTCGCGCAGCCAGGCGTGCTGGCGCGCGAGCGCCGCCAGCCGCTGGCGGTGCAGCGCCGCGTCGCGGCGTCGGGTCTCCCGCTGCGCTTCGTCGGGCGTGTCGCGCGGCGCCAGGCGGCCGAAGGCGTCGAGCAGCGACTGCACCTCGGCCGCTTCCGGCGCGGGCACCGGTGGGGGCACGGCGGCCAGGATCTGCGGGTAGCCGCGCGGGTCAAGGGGGAACCGGTGCTCCCAGTAGACCGCCTCGAAGCGGCCCTCGGCCGCGTCGAAACGCAGCGAGATCTCGCCGGCCTCCAGCACGCGGCCATAGTGGTCGCCCAGCACGGGCAGCAGCACGCGCCCGCGCATCTCGGGCGCGGCGCTCGCCCACTCGATGTCGAAGGTGCTGGCGTGCAGCGAGGCCTGGCCGTGCTCCAGCACGTCCTGCCACCAGGGGTTGTCGGCACCCAGAACGCCCATGTGGTTGGGCACGATGTCGAGCACCTGGCCCATGCCGTGCGCCGCCAGGGCATCGCACAGGGCCGCGTGCTCCTCGTCCGTGCCGACCTCGGGGTTGAGCCGCGTGGGGTCGACGACGTCGTAGCCGTGCGTGCTGCCGGCGCGCGCCTTCAGGTAGGGCGAGCTGTAGAGGTGGCTCACGCCCAGCGCCGCCAGGTACGGCACGGCCGCGCGCGCCTGGGCGAAGGTGCTGCGGGCATTGAACTGCAGGCGGTAGGTGGCCAGCGGAATGTCGGCGCTCTCCAGGGGCGGCGGCTCCCCGGCCGCGTCGGCCAGTGAGTGGCCTCCACGCTCGGCCCGCATGGCCGCCGCGATGGCCACGAAGCCTGGCAGCGCCGCCATCGAGGACAGCGGCATGGGCAGGCGCAGCCGCCAGTTGGGGTGCACCGCCTCGGTGGTGCCGGGCACGTTCACCTGCCGCTGCTGCCCGCAGGCGTCTTCCAGTTGGACCGCCGCCAGCCAGCACGGCGTGCGGGCCAGGTAGGCGTGCACGGCGGCGCCCAGGCGGTGGTCGACGTCCGGCAGCGCGGTCGGGTGCAGGCTCATGCCCTCGGGCAACAGGCCTTCGCCATCGAGTGCGAGCAGCAGGTGGGCGCGGTCCTGCGCGCGGGCCAGCACCGCCTGCGCGTGGCCGTCCTCGCCGGGCAGCAGCCGCAGGCGCGCCTGGGTCTCGATGTCCTCGCCCGCCCAGAAGCCCGACAGCGTGGGCAGGTCGTGCGTGCTGAGCACGGCCAGCGCCTGCGGCTGCCATTCGCGCGGCGGACGAAAGCGGCCGTCCTCGGCGCGCTCGAACAGCAGGGTGCGGTAGGACAGCACGCCGCGCGCGCGCATGGCCTCGCGCATCTCGGGAGCGACGTTGCCCAGGTCCTCGCCAATCACGAGGCAGCGCTGGCGTTGGCTCTCGACGGCGAGGATGGCGAGCAGTTCGTGCAGCGGGTAGCGCACGTAGGTGCCGCCCTCGGGCGAGATCCAGAACAGGCGCATGAGCGCCATCACGTGGTCCATGCGCAGCGCGCCGGCGTGGCGCATCACGGCGCGCATGAGTTCGATGAAGGGCGCGAAGCGCGCGGCTTGCAAGGCCACGGGGTTCACCGGCGGCAGACCCCAGTCCTGGCCGATCGCGTTGAGCGGGTCGGGCGGCGCGCCCACCCGCAGGCCTGCCGCAAACAGCTCGCGCCCCACCCAGGTTTCGGAGCCACCGTCGTTGGCGCCCACCGCCAGGTCGCAGTACAGGCCCAGCGGCATGAAGCGGCGCGCGTGGCGCTGGGCCTGCGCGAGCTGCTCCTGCGCCACCCATTGCAACCAGAACCGGTAAGCCACCTCGTCGGCGTGTTGGCGCTCGAACGCCTGCACCGCGGGGCTGTCGTGCCGTTGCAAGGCCTCGGGCCAGGCCGGCCAGCCCCAGACCGAGGGATCGGCCGCGTGCAGCTGGCACTGGATGGCCTCCCACAGCGCGTGGCGGCCGAGCGTGCCATCGCGCTCGCGGCGAAAGTCGTCGAAGGCGCGCTGGCGCTGGCCGCGGGGGTCGGCGCGGAACTGCGCCCACAGCAAGCGCAAGACCTCGTGCTTGGCCACGGCGACCGTCGCGTAACGCACCTCGGGCGCTTCTCGCAGCGACTGCAGGCGCCGCTGGAACGCCGCGCTGGCGACCAGGGCCTGCGCGGGCTCGCAGCGCGCGAACTCGGGCAGGCCGGGCACGTCGATGAAGAGCGGGTTCAGGGCCAGCCGGCTCGAAGGGCTGTAGGGCGTGGCCTGTTCGGGGGCGTGCGCGAACAGCGCGTGCAGCGGGCTCAGGCCCACGAAGGCCGCGCCTTGCGACGCCGCCAGGTCGACCAGCTCGCGCAAGTCGCCGAAGTCGCCGATGCCCCAGTTGCTGTCCGAGCGCAGCGCGTAGAGCTGCGCGCTGAAACCCCACCAGCGTTCGCCTTCGCGCAGGGCGTCCGGCGCCCAGCAGCGCGGTGGCGCGACGATGACGAAGGCCTCGCCCGCCGGGGCTTCGAAGCGGTAGTAGCCTGGGGCGAGGCCGGCTGGCAAGGTGGCCCGCGAACCCTCGCCCGAGGCGAGCACGCGCCCGGCCCCCTCGGCCTCGCGCAGGGTCCAGGCCCCGTCCGCCGCGAGCGCGCCGGCCTCGCCTGGCGCGAGCACCTCGGTCCGGACGGGGGCGGCCGAAGCGGTGCCCATGGCCGCCAAAGCGCGCTCCAGCACGCCGGGGGGCACCTGCACCGGCTCGCCCCAGAAGCTCGTGTACTCGGTGGCGATGCCGGCGGCGCGCGCGCGCTCGGACAGGATGGGGGTCATTCGGGTTCCCCGAGCCGCCAGCGCGCCGCCCACGCGGGCCAGGCACCGCCATCGGGGCCGTCATCGGGCCAGGCGTGGCGAAACACCGGCCGCCAGCGTCCGCGCGACGGGGGCGCGGGGTCGTCGACCGGCGCCGCGCCGAGGTTGATGTCGAGCCACAGCACGGCGCCGTCGGTGTAGCGCCAGCACAGCCGCAGGCCACTCGCGCCCACGCGCCGCGCGCTGTGAACGCCCGGCGCGAGACGCGCCTGCCGCGGCACGATCCACCGCCGCCGCGCGGCCAGCGCCGCTTGCAGCAGCCGCTCGCGCGGCGCGCCGTGGCGCCGCGAGGCCTCGTCCCAGGCCAGGCGGCTGCGCTCGAAGCTCTCGCTCGCGCACGGGTCGGGCAAGGGCCGCTCGGGCGTCTCGGCGTGGCCGAACTCGCGCCGTCGGCCCGCGCGCACGGCCTCGCGCAGTTCGCCGTCCCAATCGGCGAAGTAGAGGAAGGGCCGCTCGGTGGCGAGTTCGTCGCCCTGGAACAGCAGAGGCGTGGCCGGCGTCAGCACGGTCAGCAGCAGGGCCAGCTCAAGGGCCTGCGGCGGCACCAGCCGGTCCAGCCGCTCGCCGAAGGGGCGGTTGCCGATCTGGTCGTGGTTGTGCATGGCGTTGACCATGGCGGGCAAGGGCTGCGGCGGCGCCGGCAGGCAGGCGGTGCGCCGGCCGCCCTCGCGCCGGGACGATTCCTTGAAGACGAAGCCGTGCGTGAGCGCGCGCGAGAGCAGGTCCAGCGGCTCGGCCGCATAGTCGCCGTAGTAGCCATGCGACTCGCCGGTCAGCAGCACGTGCAGCGCGTGGTGGAAGTCGTCGTTCCACTGGGCGTCGAAGCGACCCGGCTGTGGCGCGCCGGCTATGCGGTGACGCTCGTTCTTCTCGTTCTCCAGAACCAGGTGCACATGGCGCCCGGCCGTGGCCTCGCGAACCTGCGCCGACAGCTGCTGCAGAATGTCCGGCGAGGAGGCGTCGACGATGGCGTGCACCGCGTCCAGCCGAAGACCGTCGAAGCGGAACTCCTGCAGCCAGTACAGGGCGTTGTGGACGAAGAAGCGCCGCACGGTGGCGCTGTCGGGTCCGTCGAAGTTGAGCGCCGCGCCCCAGGGGCTCTGGTGCGTGGACGAGAAGAAGGCGGGCGCGTAGTGGTTCAGGAAGTTGCCCTGCGGACCGAAGTGGTTGTAGACCACGTCGAGCAACACCATCAGGCCAAGGCGGTGCGCGGCCTGCACCAGGGCCTTGAGCTGATCGGGCGTGCCGTAGGCGGCGTGCGGTGCAAAGGGCAGCACGCCGTCGTAACCCCAGCCGAAGCGGCCGCCGAAGGCGGCCACGGGCATGAGTTCGATGGCCGTGACGCCGAGCGCGGCCAGGCGCTCGAACTGGCGGGCCGCGGCCTCGAAGGTGCCTTCGGGCGTGAAGCTGCCGACGTGCAGCTCGTAGATGACGGCGTCGTGCCAGGGCCGGCCGGTCCAGCCCTCGTCCCAGTCGAAGGCCAAGGGGTCGGTCACCACGCTGGGGCCCAGCGGCCCGTGGGGGTTCCAGCGCGAGGCCGGGTCGGGCACGCGCTGACCGCCGTCCACCTCCCATTGGTAGGTGGTGCCGGCGCGGGCCGGCGCGACGCGGCAGTGCCAGAAGCCCTCTTGCGCGGCGCGCGCGCGCTGGCGGTGCGTGACGCCGGCGGCGTCTTGCCAGAGCAGCGCCGGCCCGGTGGCCGCGGGCGCCCACAGGCGGAAGTCCACGCCGCCGCGCGCGCGCGGCATGGCCCCGAAAGGCATGTCGTGGGCGTGCTTCATTGCGGCCCTTTCGCGGGGGCGGTGAGCACGGCCATGGAGAACGCCTCCAGCGTCCAGTGGGCGCCGGAGGCCACCGGGCCCTCGTCGGGCGGTGGCACCTCGGCCGTGCGGGTATCGACGCGGACCGCCCACTCGCGCTCGGGCGCTTCCTTGGGCAGGGTGAACATGGCCTCCTCCGGCGTGGCGTTGAACAGCAGCAGCACGGCTTCCTCGCCGTCGCGGCCCTCGATGACCGCGGCGACGCAGCGCACCTGCGGGTTGTTCCATTCCTGCGGCGTCATGTGCTGGCCCCAGACGCTGTGCCATTCGATGGCGGGGCAGCCGCCCGGGTCGTCGTTGCCGTCGGCCGGCCAGGCGCGCGGCCGCAGCACCGCGAGTTCCTGGCGCAGCCGCACGAGCCCGCGCACGAAGCCGTGCAGGGGCGCGTGCTCGCCCGCCCGCGCCCAGTCGAACCAGCTGATCTCGTTGTCTTGGCAGTAGGCGTTGTTGTTGCCGCCCTGCGTGCGCCCGATTTCGTCACCGCCCAACAGCAGGGGCACGCCGAGCGAGGCGAAGAGCGTGGCGAGGAAGTTGCGGCACTGGCGCTCGCGCAGGGACCGCACGGACAGGTCGTCGCTGGGGCCCTCCGCACCGCAGTTCCAGCTGCGGTTGTGCGCCTCGCCGTCGGCGTTGCCTTCGCCGTTCGCCTCGTTGTGCTTGCCGTCGTAACTGACGAGGTCGTGCAGCGTGAAGCCGTCGTGCACGGTCACGAGATTGACGCTGGTCCAGGGCGGGCGCCGGCGCGGCCTGTGCATGTCGGCACCGCCGCACAGGGCGGCCGCGAACTCGGGCAGGCTGCCATCGGTGTTGCGCCAGTAGTCGCGCACCGCGTCGCGGTAGCGCCCGTTCCACTCCATCCAGCCGGGCGGAAAGCCGCCCACCTGGTAGCCGTCGGGGCCCAGGTCCCAGGGTTCGGCGATGAGCTTCACGCGCGCGAGCACCGGGTCCTGCGCGAGCGCGGCGAAGAAGGGGGAGCGGTGATCGAAGCGGCCCTGGGCGTCGCGGCCCAGGGCGCTGGCGAGGTCGAAACGGAAGCCGTCCACGTGCATGTCCGTGACCCAGTAGCGCAGGCTGTCGAGCACCAGGCGCAGCGCTGTGGGGCTGCTGGTGTCCACGGTGTTGCCGGTGCCGGTGTGGTCCGTGTAGTAGCGCGCTTCTTCCGCCAGGCGGTAGTAGCCCGGGTTGTCGATGCCCTTGAGCGAGAGCGTGGGCCCGAGGTGGTTGCCCTCGCCGGTGTGGTTGTAGACCACGTCGAGGATCACCTCGAGGCCGGCCGCGTGCAGGGCCTTGACCATGGCCTTGAACTCGGTCACCGGGTCCGGCCCGCCGTAACGCGGCTCGGGCGCGAAGAAGGCCACGGTGTTGTAGCCCCAGTAGTTGGTGAGGCCGGCGTCCTGCAGGAAGCCGTCGTCGATGAAGGCCTGCACCGGCAGCAGCTCGACGCTGGTGACGCCCAGGTCCTGCAGGTGCTGCAGGGCCGGCGGGCTGGCCAGGCCGGCGTAGGTGCCACGCCATTCGGGCGGCACGCCGGGCATCGCCTGGGTGAAGCCCTTCACATGGACCTCGTAGAACACCGTGTCCTGCGGCGGCACGCGCGGTGGCTCGTCGTCGCCCCAGTCGAAGGCGCCGCGCACCACGCGGCATTTGGGAGCGAGCGCGCCGTTGTCGTTCACGTTCATCGCCAGGTCCTGGTCGTCGTGGCCCAGGGGGTAGGCGAACAGCGCGGGCCCGGAGACGAGTGGCCGGTCGATGGCGCGGGCGTGCGGGTCGAGCAGCAGCAGCGCGGGGTTGAAGCGCCAGCCGGCCGCCGGCTCGTAGGGGCCGTGCACCCGCAGGCCATAGAGCTGTCCGGGGCGCAGGCCATGCACGTAGCCATGCCACACGCCGTGCGTGAAGCCGGGCAGCGCGAGGCGCTCCACCTCGGTGCGGCCGTCGGCGGCGAACAGGCAGAGTTCCACCCGCTCGGCATGCGCCGAATGCACCGCGAAGTTGACGCCGTGCCGGTCGGGCGTGGCGCCCAGGGGCCAGGCTTCGCCCTCGGCCACGCGGTGGTGGGTGGCGCGAGGGCGGCGGGGTTTGATGAGGGTCAAGGGGGCGGGGACCCCTGCGCTCACGGCCACCCCCCTGCCCCGGGTCCGGCGCCTGGGATCGGCCTCACGCCATCGCCTCCTGGCGCTCCCCGGTGAGGCGTTCGACCACGGTCGTGGCGGCGTCGGTGCCCGGCGCCTGGCCGCGGCCCGGCGGGAAGAAGCGCGCGGGCACCACGACGATGCCGCTGCTGGTGACGTGAAAGCGCTGGCGATCGGCCTCCAGGTCGAGGCCGATGCGCTCACCGGGCGGGATGTCGTTGTCCTGGTCGATGATCGCGCGGCGGATGTGTGCGCCCCGTCCCACGCGCGAGCGCTCCATGACGATGCAATGTTCCATGACCGCGTTGCGCTCCACCAGCACCGAGCGGCGCAGCATCGCGTGGTCCAGGCGCGCGCCGTTCACGATGCTGCCCGAGCCGACGATGGAGCGGTGGATGACGCCGTTCTCGATCTGCGCCGATTCGGCCTGGTCGGGGCTGGCGTAGATCGGCCACTCGCGGTTGGTCATGCGGAACTTCGGCACCGCGCCCAGGGTGTCGAAATGGGCCTCGAAGTAGGCGTCGATGGTGCCGACGTCACGCCAGTAGCCGCGTTCTTCGTAGGGCGCGATGCCGGGGATGTCGTTGGTGCCGAAGTCGTAGGCGAACAGGCGGTGGCTCTCGATCATGGAGGGCAGGATGTGCTTGCCGAAGTCGCTCTGGCCTGTGTGGTGTGCGCGCCGCAGGGCCTCGAGCAGCACGTCCGCATCGAACAGGTAGTTGCCCATCGACGCCAGCGCGTGCGTCTCGTTGCCCGGCATGGGCCGCGTCTGCGCGGGCTTCTCGACGAAGCCGGTGATGCGCTGGTCGGCACCGGTTTCCACGATGCCGAACTGGTCGCATTGCGCCAGCGGCACTGGCAGGGTGGCCACGCTCACCTGCGCGCGCCGGGCGGTGTGGAAGTCGATCATCTGGCGCACGTCCATGCGGTAGATGTGGTCGGCGCCGAACACGGCCACGATGTCGGGACGGAAGGTCTCGATCAGGTGGATGTTCTGGTAGACCGAATCGGCCGTGCCCTGGAACCACTCGGGGCCGTTGCGCATCTGCGGCGGCACCACGGTGATGAAATGGCTGGGAATGAAGCGCGCCATGGCCCAGGACTGTCGGATGTGCTCGATGAGCGATTGCGACTTGTACTGGACCAGCAGGTACACCGAGTAGATCTCGGAGTTGATGAGGTTGGACAACACGAAATCGACGATGCGGTGCTTGCCGTTGAAGGGGACGGCGGGCTTGCACCGTTCGGCGGTGAGCGGGTGAAGGCGCGACCCCTCTCCCCCCGCCATGACGAATGCCAGGACGTTGTTGCTGCGTGACATGGAGAGCTCCCGCGCCGGTGCGCGAATGGGTTTAGATCGGGCCGTTCGAGAAGAACACGCAGGCCAGTGGCGGGACGGTGATGGCGGCGCTCGCGGGCAGGTGCCCCAGGGCCTTCGCCTGAGCCCGGACCCCGCCCAGATTGCCCATTCCGCTGCCCCCGTAGACGCTGGCGTCGCTGTTCAGTACCTCGTGCCACCACCCGGCAATCGGCATGCCAAGCCGCAGGTGGGTGCGGGGACGCGCCGTCAGGTTGCACACGGCGAGCACGAACTGATCGCCCGCGCGGCGGTAGAAGGCAAGCAGTTCGGGCTCATCGTGCGCGAGCGGCGCCCAGTCGAAACGGCCACCGAAGTCGTGCTCGTGCAGCGCGGGCAGGCCGCGGTACACGCGGTTGAGGTCGGCCACCCAGCGGGCCACGCCAGCGTGCAGCGGGCGCGCCAGGCGATGCCAGTCCAGGGTCTGCTCGTGGTGCCATTCGTGCGGCTGCGCGAACTCGCCGCCCATGAACAGGAGCTTCTTGCCGGGGTGCGCCCACATGTAGCCGTACAGGGCGCGCAGGCCCGCGAAGCGCTGCCACTCGTCGCCCGGCTGGCGCTGCAGCAGGCTGCCCTTGCCGTAGACGACCTCGTCGTGCGACAGGGCCAGCACGAAGTTCTCGTCGAAGGCGTAGACCGAGGAGAAGCGGATGTCGCCGCCATGCCAGTGCCGGTGCACGTGCTCACGCTGGAAGTAGCGCAGCGTGTCGTTCATCCAGCCCATGTTCCATTTCATGCCGAAGCCCAGGCCACCGGCGTGCACCGGGCGCGAGACGCCGGACCAGGCCGTCGACTCCTCGGCGATCACGTGCACGTCCGGGAAGGCGGCGTACACGGCGGTGTTGAGGTCCTGCAGGAAGCGGATGGCCTCGTGGTTGTGGTTGCCGCCTTCGCGGTTGGGGATCCACTGGCCCGGCTCGCGCGCGAAGTCCAGGTACAGCATGGACGACACGGCGTCCACGCGCACGGCGTCGACGTGGTACTTGTCGAGCCAGAACAGCACGTTGCCGATGAGGAAGTCGCGCACCTCGTAGCGGCCGTAATTGAAGATCAGGCTGTTCCATTGCGGGTGGAAGCCCTGGCGCGGGTCGGCGTGCTCGTAGAGTGCCGTGCCATCGAAACGCGCCAGCGCGTGGCTGTCGGCCGGAAAATGCGAGCCCACCCAGTCGACGATGACGCCGATGCCGGCCCGGTGCAGGGTGTCGACCATGGCCATGAGGTCCTGCGGCGTGCCGTAGCGCGAGGTGGGCGCGTAGTAGCCGCTGGTCTGATAGCCCCAGGAGCCGTAGAACGGGTGCTCGGCCACGGGCATGAGCTCCACGTGCGTGAAGCCCAGTTGCAGGCAGTGCGCGGCCAGGCGCACGCCCAGCTCTCGGTAGTTGAGGAAGTGGCCGTCCTCGCGCCGCTGCCAGGAGCCCAGGTGCACCTCGTAGATCGACATGGCGCGGCGCGCCGACTGGCGCTCGCCGCGCGTGGCCATCCATTCGCCGTCGTGCCAGTCGTGGTCGAGCCGCCAGACCTGGGAGGCGTTGCCGGGCGGGGGCTCGCAGCGGTGGGCGTGCGGGTCGGCCTTGTCCGTCCAGTGGCCGTCGGCGCCCTCGATGCGGTACTTGTAGAGATCCCCGTGCACGGCGCCTTCGGCGTTCAGGGCCCAGCGCCCGCTGCCGTCGTCCAGGCGGTGCATCGCCTGGGGGCGCCAGCGGTTGAACGAACCGATGAGGCAGACCTGGCGCGCGTTCGGTGCCCATACCGTGAAGCACACGCCGTGGGCGTGCGGCACCGCGCCGAGGGCTGGCGGCTGGCCGGACGGATGGGACGACCGGCTGCGCGAGCGCCCGGCTGAGGGCAGGGGAACGGGCGGCTGCGCCATTGCAGCAAAGTTTGCCAACTCAACCGCGCCGGTCGCGCGCGGCGAGCAGGCCGGCCAAGGCCAAGCCGGCGCCGAAGGCCAGGTACACGCCGGTGAGGCTGCGGCGCTGCAGGCGCCGCTCGAAGCCGGGCGTCAGCCGGGGCGGCACCAGCTGCAGGTCGACGCAGGCCGCCACGACCGTGACGGCGGCGGCGTCGCGCAGCGCGCGGCCAGCGCCGCGCGCGCGGCCGTGCGGGGCCATGCGCTCGTAGAGACAGGCCCAGAAGATGGACGCGAGGTGGTGCACCAGCGCGCCGGTCAGGGTGTAGCGCAGGCTGGGCCGGTCCTGGCGCAAGGCGCTGGGCCACAGCCAGTGGCTGGGCGCGTTCAAGGACGCGGCTGTTGCGCCGGTGTCGCGCTGCCCTCGCCAGGCCAGCACCAGCGTCGAGCAGGCGCTGGCGAGGGTGCCGCTCACGATGGCGGCTTGCAGGGCTTGGGTCCAGGGGGTCATCGATGGCTCCGGCGTTCGACAGGCATGGGACTTGCCCGATCGGCAATCGCCATGCCATCCACCCCCGCCCTCCCTTCGCTCCCTCCGGGCCCCTCCGGCGACGCCCCATGGTGATCCTGCTGGTCGGAGCCACCGGCTTTCTCGGTCGCCGGCTGGCGCGCGCCCTGCTCGCGGCCGGCCACGAGGTGGTCCAGGTGCAGCGGCGCCTGTCCGGCCCGTCGTCGGCCGGGGAGACCGAGCACGCCCGTCTGCGGCGCTTGCAGGGCGACTTCACCACCGATCACCGGATCGGCGACTGGCTGCCCCGGCTGCAGGGCGTGGACGCGGTCATCAATGCGGCCGGCATTCTTCGCGAATCGGGCCAGCAGACCTTCGAGGCATTGCATGTGCGCGGGCCTCGGGCCCTGTTCGAGGCGGCCGTGCAGGCCGGCGTGCGCCGGGTGCTGCAGGTGTCGGCCCTGGGGGCGAATGCCGACGCACGCAGCGCCTATCACCGCAGCAAGCGGGCGGCGGATGAGCACCTGCTGGGCCTGCCGCTGGCGGCCACCGTGGTGCAACCGGCCCTGCTGTACGGTACGGGCGGGGCGAGCGCTCGCCTTTTTTCCCGCTTGGCCGTTCTGCCCTGGGTGCCGGTGCCCGGCAGCGGGCGGCAGGAGGTGCAGCCGCTGCACGTGGACGACGCGGTGCAAGCCCTGCTGGCCCTGCTGGACGACGGGGCACCGCTGGGGCGGGTCGAGTTCGCCGGGCCACAGGCGATGGGCCTGTCGGATTTTCTGCTCACCCTGCGGCGGGCCCTGGGCCTGCCACCCACCCGGGTGGTGCCAATCCCGCAGGCCTGGGTGTCGGCCGCTGCCTGGCTGGGCAGCCACTGGCCCGGCGCGCTGCTTGACCGCGACACCTGGGGCATGCTGCAGCGGGGCAACACGGGCGATGCGGCGCCGGTCCGGGCGCTGCTGGGCCACCCGCCGCGCCCGCCGGCTGCGTTTGTCGAGCGGGACCAGGCGCCGGCCTTGCGGCAGGCGGCCCAACTGGAGGCCTTGCTGCCCGTTC
The DNA here is from genome assembly GCF_035481345.1 of Hydrogenophaga sp. Classification (GTDB taxonomy): domain Bacteria; phylum Pseudomonadota; class Gammaproteobacteria; order Burkholderiales; family Burkholderiaceae_C; genus Hydrogenophaga. The sequence goes on from NZ_DATIGV010000021.1 coordinate 25,808, forward strand.
TGCGGTGGTCCCTGGCGCTGGTCTGGCTGGTCACCGCCGTGGTGTCGATCGCGGTGTTTCCGCGCGAGCAGAGCCTGGACCTGCTGCAGCGCGCGGGCGTACCGGCGGCGTGGTCGCCGCTGTTGCTGTGGGGCGCCGCCGCGTTCGACGCGGTGCTGGGCGTGGCGACCTTGTTCTGGCACCGCTGGCGCCCTTTGTGGGGCGTGCAGGCCGCCCTCATCGCTTTCTACACGGCCGTCATCACGCTGCGCCTGCCGGAGTTCTGGGCGCACCCCTACGGGCCGGTGCTGAAGAACCTGCCGCTGCTGGCCCTGCTGTGGCTGTTGCACGCGCTCGCGCCGCCCCGCCCACCCGCCGAAGGACCGCGATGAACAGCTACCTCATCGTCAAATGGCTGCACGTGCTGTCATCGACGGTGCTGTTTGGCACCGGGGTGGGCACGGCCTACTACCTGCTCACCGTGAGCCTCACGCGAGAGCCGCGCGCGGTGGCGCTGGTCGCCGCACGCGTGGTGACGGCGGACTGGCTCTTCACCGCCACGACGGTGGTGGTGCAGCCGCTGACCGGCCTGTACCTGGTGCGCCTCTCGGGCGGATCGCTGTCGCCCACGTGGCTGCAGGGCTCGCTGTGGCTGTTCGCGCTCACCGTGGCCTGCTGGCTGCCGGTGGTCTGGCTGCAGATCCGCATGCGGGACCTGGCGCGCCGGGCGGTGGCGCGCAACGAAGCCCTGCCGCCCCAGTACCAGCGCTGCCTGTGGGCCTGGATCGCGCTCGGCTGCCCGGCCTTCGTGGCGATGGTGGCGATCTTCTACCTGATGGTCGCCAAGCCGGCGTGAGCGCCGTTACAGTTGACGCCTCAACCACCGCCGCCCGGCCTCACCCCTGCATCACGGAGCCCCTTATGCGCATTTCCCGTCTCGCTGCCCTGGCCGCGGCCCTGCTCTTGAGCGGCGCCGCCCTCGCCGGCCCGAACGATCCCTCGACGTTCGACGGCACCCGCTACCTGCCCCAGAAAGCGCTGTACGACTTCAATTTTTCCAAGCCCCTGGAGGGCAAGGCCGCCTTCGGCTACGTCAAAAACCACCTGCGCGCCATCAAGGAATACGGCGACCCGAAGTCGCACATCGTCATCGTGGCGCACGGCAACGAGCTGCATGCCTTCTCGCGCCTGAACCGCGCGGCCTACCCCGGCATGTACGAGGAGCTCAAGGCCCTGGCCGACGCGGGCGTGACGATCCGCGTCTGCGCCAACGCGGCGCGCTCGCGCGGCTACAAGCCCGATGAGTTCTACGACGTGGTCACCGTGGTGCCAGCCGCCGTGATCGACCTGGCCAAGTGGCAGAACGAGGGCTACAGCTACATGTACGCCGAGATGTTCCCGCGCCTGACGCGCGAGGAGCTGGTCAAGCAGAGCCCCGAACTGCAGTAAGCCGGCGGCTCACCAGGTCCGCCCGAAGCGCCCGGGCGGACCGTGCTGCGCCAGCAGCGCGTGCCACAGCGCCGTGAGTTCGGCCGAGGCGCCCGCGTCATTGGGGTTGAGGTTCACCGCCGTCTGCACCAGCACGAAGCGCGTGATCGGGTCGATCAACACCGCCTGGCCGAGGATGCCGCGCATGGCGTAGTAGCGCGGCGTCTCGCCGGACAGCCAGATCTGGTAGCCGTAGTTCGCGCCCAGCCCGCGCGGCGGCGTGGTGCTTTCGTGCACCCAAGGGCGCGAGACCACCTGCTGGCCATTCCAGCGCCCGTCGTGCGCCAGCATGAGGCCCAGGCGGGCCCAGTCGCGCAGGCGGGCCACCACGCAACAGAAGCTGAGCGCATCGCCCGCGGCGTCCGCGTCCCACGCGGCGTTCGCTTCGGCCCCCAGCGGGGCCCACAGCCGGCGGCTGAAGTAGTCGGGCAGCGGCATGCCCACCGCGCGGCTGATCACCATGCCCAGCACCTGCGAATCGGCACTGGAGTAGTGGAACACCCGGCCCGGCTCGGCCACACGCGAGTCGAACTGGCGCACCGCGGCCACCGCCCCCATGGCAGAGGGCCCGATGAGGCCGTCGATGAGGCGGCGCACGTCGTCGTCCGGTTGGTAAGTCTCCCGAAAGCCGATGCCGGAGGCCATGGGCAGCAAGGCGTGCAGGGGCGTGGCGCCGTAGGCCGTGCCCGCCAGCTCGGGCACGTAGGCGGACACGGAGTCGTCGAGCGAGCGGATGGCGCGGTCTTCCAGCGCCGCACCCGCCAGCAGACCGGTGATGGTCTTGGCCAGCGAATGCGAGAGGAAGCGGTCGCTGTCCTGGCGGCCATATTGGTAGCGCTCGAACAGGATGTCCGTGTCGCGCGCGATGAGCAGGCCAGTGACGGGGTGGCGGCGCAGGTAGTCGGCCAGGGTGTGGGTTCGGCCTTCGTGCTGGTACGTCAGGTCCAGTCTGCCCGGCGGCCGCGACAAGGGCGATGGCCTGGCCGAGGTGGGCACCTCGCGCAGGGGGCGGAACTGGTCGTAGTGGCTGTGCAGGCCCACGTAGTGTTCCTGCTTCAGGCCTTCGCGCTTGGTGCCGGGCGGGGGCACCGGGTAGCCCAGGGCCTGCCCGTACGCGGCGGCCTGCGGGCCATCGGGCGCAAAGCCCGGCTCGGCCCGCGCCGCCAGCGCCACCGCGCCGCACAGGGCGGCGCCCAGCACCGCCATCGCCCAGGACCGCAAGCCCGCCACCCTAGGCGTACTTCTTCAGGTTGGCCCGGATCCCCTTCACCTCTTCCGAGTAGCGCCCCAGCACCCGGGTGAGCAGGAGGTTGAGCGCACGGTAGGGCCAGGGCATGGGCCGCAGCACGTCCACGATGAGCACCACGCGGATGTCGCTGGCGTGGTTGATGACCTCGTGGCTCCAGCTGTCGTCGAAGAGGATGCTGTGGCCGTTCGTCCAGGTGTGGAACTGGTCCTTCACCCGCAGGGTGGGCGGGTTCTCGGCGGGCACCTTCAGGGCCAGGTGGTAGCGCAGGTAACCGGTGTAGGGCCCGTCGTGTGCGGGGATGGACTTGCCCGGGTCGAGGATGGAAAAAAAGGCGCCCAGCAGGTTCGGCACCTGGCGCAGCGCGGCCATGGTTTGCGGGCATTTGCCGGCGTTGGCGGGCACCTCGCCATCCACCGTGGCCAGCATGAAGACGCGCCAGCTCTTGTCGGGATTCACGGTGCCGGAGATGTAGGTCTCGACCTTGGAGACCTCGTGGTAGCGGGGGATGCGTTCGCGCTCCTGCAGCAGCGCCTCGAGCTCGGTGCGGATGGCGTCCTGGTGCCGGTCCAGCACGCGCAGGGCCGGGTAGGTCTGGTCGATGTCGAAGAACGCCGGCCGCTGCTGGCCGCCGGCCTGCCGCGAGAAGATGGCGTTGATGCGGCGCTGCACGGGTGTTTGCGACATCACGGCTCCTGGGGCGCCCCGGCGGGGCAGTCGCGCGCATTATGTGGCGCCGTCTCCGGCGGCAGGCAAAAAAAAGCAGCCCGGAGGCTGCTTTCAATCCTTGGAGGAGACGTTCGATCGCGGGATCAGTTGGCTTGCACGCTGCCTTCGATTTGCACCACGGCATTGCCTTGCGCGGCGCGCAGACCGGCCAGGCGGATCTGCTCGGCCTGTTGGGCGCTGGCGAAGGTCGTGATCTCGCCACCGTTGTGCAGGCCCAGGCGCAGGGCTTCCGCGGCCTCGGCGCGCACCTGGGCGCGGCTCAGGTTGCTCTTGACGGTGTTCTCGGCGACCAGGGTCTGGCCCTCGCCCAGCGCGAACACGCCGGCGTCGCGAGCCTCAAGGGCCTGGGCGCGCACTTCGGCGCGGCTGAGCGTGGAAGTGAACGGCGGATCGACAAAGATCGGGCCCTCGGCGAAGGCAGCGCCCGCGGTGAGGGCAAAAGCGATGGGGAGCAGGACACGTTGCGAGGTTTTCATGACAGTTCCTTTGGAGACGACAGGTTGAAGACGATGGAGGGTGGAGACACTGGGCCAGCCGTTCTGCGTCGGCATGGGAGGAACTGTAGAAACCGGGCCTGTCGTTTCCCGAACGCCTGAATTACGTATTCGTAACCCAATGCCAGCTCACTTTCCGTGACAATTTCATAGCGCGCAATTGGTCAGCGCGCCCTCTTTTCACCCTCCCCCACGCCATGCGCATCCTGGTCATCGAAGACGAAGCCAAGCAGGCCGACTACGTCAAACGTGGTCTGAGCGAAGCCGGCTATACGGTTGACGTCGCCCGCGACGGCATCGAAGGCCGCTACCTCGCCACCGAGGGCGACTACCAGCTCGTGGTGCTCGACATCATGCTGCCGGGCGTGGACGGCTTCGGCGTCCTGTCCGCCCTGCGCGAGAAGCACAACACGCCGGTGCTCATGCTCACGGCGCGCGACCTCGTGGAGGACCGCGTGCGCGGCCTGCAGTCCGGCGCGGACGACTACCTCGTCAAACCCTTCGCCTTCTCAGAGCTGCTCGCGCGCATCGCCGCCCTGCTGCGCCGCGGCCCGGCAGCCGGCAACGAGGCCGCCAACAGCCGCCTGAGCGTGAGCAACCTCGAGATCGACCTGCTCGGCCGCAAGGCCACGCGCGCAGGCCAGCGGCTGGAGCTCACGGCCAAGGAATTCGCGCTGCTGGCCCTGCTGGCGCGCCGCAAGGGACAGATCCTGTCGCGCACCACGCTGGCCGAGCAGGTGTGGGACATGAACTTCGACTCCGACACGAACGTGGTCGAGGTGGCGATCCGTCGGCTGCGCGCCAAGATGGACGACCCCTTCCGTCCCAAGCTGCTGCACAACGTGCGCGGCATGGGCTACGTGCTGGAGGAGCGCGCGTGAACACCACCACCATTGCCCCGCCCACCAGCCCGGCCGCCGCCGAGCCGAGCACCGCGGCCAAGCCCTGCACCTACTCCATCGGCAAGCGGCTGTCGCTGCTGCTGGCGGTGCAGACCATCATCGGCCTGGGCGTGTTGCTGGCCGTCATTTATGCCGCCACCTGGATGCTCTTCGAATCGCGCCAGCAGGAAGAGCTGCGCGGGTACTCCAACGTGCTCATCGAGGTGCTGAAAGAGGCCGACGCCGACGGCGGCGAGGCCGCGATGGTGCAGAAGCTGCAATGGCTGAGCGAGCGCCGGCCTGGCAACTTCGTGCAGATCCACCGCGCCGATGGCAGCGAGATGTACCGTGACGCGCTGCCCACCTTCGACCCCCAAACGGCCCCGACGAGCGAGCAGCGGTTCTCGGTGCCGCGCGCCGACGGCAGCGCACCGCTGCAGGGCCGGCTGGTGATGGACTGCTCGCGCGACGCGCAGTACGGCCAGCGCATGGCCCTGCTGCTGGTGGCCGCCACACTGGCGGGCGGCGCCTTCGTGGCCTGGGCCACGTACTGGCGCGTGCGCTGCAGCCTGCGTCCCCTGGCGGACCTGGCGGCGCAGACGCGCGCCATCGACGTGCGCCGGCTCGACCAGCGCCTGGCCATGTCCGAACCCATCGAAGAACTGCAACCGCTCATCGAGCAGTTCAACGGCCTCATGCAGCGTGTGGAGCGCACCTACGTGCAGCTCGAAGGCTTCAACGCCGACGTGGCGCACGAGCTGCGCACGCCGCTGGCCAACCTGATCGGGCACACCGAGGTGGCGCTCAGCCGCGAGCGCAGCGCGCCCGAACTCGAGGAAGTGCTGCTGTCCAACCTGGAAGAGCTGCAGCGCATGGCGGGCATCGTCAACGACATGCTCTTCCTGGCGCAGGCCGATCGCGGGGTGAAGGCCCGCCGCGGCGCGGCCGTGAGCCTGGCCGAGCTGGTGAGCCAGGTGGTGGAATTCCACGAAGCACCGATGGAAGAAGCCGGCCTGTCCATCGACATTGAGGGCGACGCGCAACTCGCCGTGGACGAGCCGCTGTTCAAGCGCGCGTTGTCCAACCTGCTGGGCAACGCCATCCGCTACGCCGACAAGGACTCGCGCCTGTGCGTGCGCATCCTGCGCGAGGGCAACAGCGGCGTGCGCTTGTGGGTGGAGAACGTGGGTCCGGCGATCGAGCCCGACCACCTGCCGCGCCTGTTCGACCGATTCTTCCGCGCCGACGCCTCGCGCTGCGAACTGGAGAAGCCGCACCACGGCCTGGGCCTGTCCATCGTGGCGGCCATCGCGCGCATGCACGATGGCTTCGCGGCGGCGGAATCCTCCGCTGGCCGCACGCGCGTGGGCTTCAGCCTGAGCTGACGCCCCCCGCCGCGCTGCGCGCGACCAAGGGGGGCGACACCTGCGGCCCGGCGAAGCCGGTTCCGCGGTATCTCTGGATATGCTGCGTTGGCGTGTCAGCCAGGCAAGAACAACGACTGCAGGTCGCTCAGAAAATCGAAGCCGCGCTCGGTCGGGCGCACCTGGCCGCCATCGCGCTCGATCAGGCCCTTCGCCTCGGCTTCGCGCAAGGCCGCGTCGATGCTGGACAGCGGCAGGCCGGTGCCGGCCATGAAGTCGGCCAGGGCGAAACCTTCGCGCAGGCGCAGCGCGTTGAGCATGAACTCGAAGGGCAACTGCGCGCGCGGCACCTCGTCCATGCTGGCCAGGGCGTCGCCGGCCAGGGCGCGTTCCATGTACAGCCGCGGCTCGCGCACGCGCACCGGGCGCGCGATGCGATGCGCGAAGCTGAGCTTGCCGTGCGCGCCCGCGCCAATGCCCAGGTAATCGCCGAAACGCCAGTAGTTGAGGTTGTGCCGGCAGGCATGGCCCGCGCGCGCGTAGGCCGAGACCTCGTAACGTTGCAGGCCGGCTTGCGCCGTGATCGCGGTGATGCGGTCCAGCATCTCGTAGGCCTCGTCGTCGCTGGGCAGCCGGGGCGGGAACTTGGCGAAGTAGGTGTTGGGCTCCAGAGTGAGGTGGTAGACCGACAGGTGCGGCGGCGCGAAGGACAGCGCAGTGCGCAAGTCGGCCTCGCATTGCGCGAGCGTCTGGCCCGGCAGGGCGTACATCAGGTCCAGGTTGAAGGTGTCGAACACCTGGGCCGCTTCTTCCAGCGCGGCGCGCGCCTGCGCGCCGTCGTGCACGCGGCCCAGGGCCTTGAGCTGCGCGTCGTCGAAGCTCTGCACGCCGATGGACAGGCGCGTCACGCCGGCCTGGCGGAACGCGCGGAAGCGGTCTTTCTCGAAGGTGCCGGGGTTGGCCTCCAGCGTGATCTCCGCGTCGGCCTCCAGCGGCAGGCGCGCGCGCACGTCGGCGAGCAGGCGGTCGATGGCCTCGGGCGAGAACAGGCTGGGCGTGCCACCGCCGATGAACACGCTGTGCACGGGCCGGCCCCACACCAGCGGCAAAGAGGCCTCGAGGTCGGCCCGCAGGGCATCGAGGTAGCGCGCCTCGGGCATCGCGGCGCCGGGGGCCGCCGTCGCGCTCCACTCATGCGAATTGAAGTCGCAGTAGGGGCATTTTTTCAGGCACCACGGCAGGTGGATGTAGAGCGAGAGCGGTGGCAGCGCGCCGAGCTGCAGCGTGCCCGGGCGCATCCAGTGGCGCGGGTCGCGGCTGATCGGGGCGTCGCTCATGGGGAAAGCTCCGGGTGGTGCGCGGCGGGCGCGCCGCTCAGGGCGCCGGCGAGAACCAGCGCTCGCGCATGAGTTCGAGCATGGCGCGCGCGGCCTGGCCGCGGTGGCTGTGCCGGTTCTTCACCTCAGGGTCGAGCTGAGCGAAGGTCTGGCCCAGCGCGGGGATGAACATCACGGGATCGAAGCCGAAGCCTTGATCGCCCACTCGCTCGCGCGTGATGAGGCCCGGCGCGCGGCCCGTGGCCACCAGGGGTTCGGGGTCGTCGGCGTGGCGCAGGGCCACGAGGGTGCTGACCAGCGCCGCGCGGCGGTCGCTCACCTCGCGCATCTGTTCGAGCAGCGCGGTGACGTTGTGGTCGTCGCCCTTGGGGTAGCCGTGCTGCGTGGCGTAGTAGGCGGTGTCCACACCCGGCAGACCGCCGAAGGCCTCCACGCAAAGCCCTGCGTCGTCGGCCACGGCCGGCAGGCCGCTCTCGCGCGCGGCGTGCCGGGCCTTGGCCAGCGCGTTCTCGATGAAGGTGCGGTGCGGCTCGGGCGCTTCGGGAATGCCCAGATCGGCCTGGCGCACCAGTTGCACGCCCAGCGGCGCGAACAGGGTCTGCAACTCGGCCAGCTTGCCGGCGTTGTTCGATGCCAGAACCAGCTTCATGCGCTGAGCGCGGCCTTCTGCAGGGCCACGAGTTCGGCGATGCCCTTCTCGGCCAGCACCAGCAACTGGTCCATCTCGGCGCGCGTGAAAGCCACGCCCTCGGCCGTGCCCTGCACCTCCACGTAATGACCGGCGCCGGTCATCACCACGTTCATGTCGGTGTCGCAGGTGGAGTCTTCCACGTACTCGAGGTCGAGCAGCGGCGTGCCATCGAGGATGCCCACGGAGATCGCGGCCACGTGGTCCCGGATCGGCGAGGCCGTGAGCTTGCCGGCGGCGATCAGGCGGTTCACCGCGTCCTGCGCGGCCACGAAGGCGCCGGTGATGGCGGCCGTGCGCGTGCCGCCGTCGGCCTGCAACACGTCGCAGTCGAGCGAGATCGAGCGCTCGCCCAGGGCCTTGAGATCGAACACGGCGCGCAGCGAGCGGCCGATCAGGCGCTGGATCTCCTGCGTGCGCCCGCTCTGCTTGCCCTTGGCGGCCTCGCGGTCGCTGCGGGTGTGCGTGGCGCGCGGCAGCATGCCGTACTCGGCCGTCACCCAGCCTTCGCCGCTGCCGCGCTTGTGCGGCGGCACCTTTTCTTCCACCGAGGCCGTGCACAGCACCTTGGTGTTGCCGAACTCGATGAGCACCGAGCCTTCGGCGTGCATGGTGTAACCGCGGGTGATGCGCACCGGGCGCAGGGCATTGGTGGCCCGCTGGCCTGGTCGTTGGACGGCCGTCATGGCAGAAACCTCAAAAGGGAAAACGAAGCTCAGGCGTTGCGCGCGGCCGCCGTGCGGGCGATCGCCGCATTGATCTCGGCGATCGATTTTTCGATGGCCGCGTCGTCCAGGTCTTCGATGGTGGGGTCGGGCACGCCCGACTGGATGGTGGAGGCGAACACGCCGTCCTCGATGTCTTCGGTGGAGACGCGCGTCGTCTGGTATTCGTCGACGGTTTCCCACTCCATGGCGAGCACGGTGACGTTGTCGCAGCGCTGGCCGCCGCGGCGCAGCGCGGTTTCCACGAGGTCGGGCACGGCCTGCTCCAGCGGGCGCGTGGACAGCTCGTTCACGATCTCATCGTCCTCGACCGTGCCCCACAGGCCGTCGGAGCACAGCAACACGCGGTCGCCCTGCATGAGCTGCACCGGGCCGGACAGGTCATAGACCGGCTTGGCCGGCGAGCCCAGGCAGGTGAAGAGGATGTTGCGGTTGATGTGCTCGGTGTTGCGGCCCAGATGTGCCTGCTGCTCCATGTAGGAGTGGTCGCGCGTGCGCGTGAGCAGCTCGTTGTCGCGCACCACGTACAGGCGCGAGTCGCCACAGTGCACCCAGTGGATGTGGCCACGCTCCATGACGGCCGCCACCAGCGTGGTGCGCGGCGTGTCGAGCATGCCCTTCTCCGCCGCGTAGCGGATGATCTGGTGGTGTGCGGCCATGAGTGCGCTGGAGAGGAACTCGGGCACCTCGCGCACCGTGGGGTTGGCCGCCTTCTGGAAGTAGGCCGACAGCGTCTGCAGCGCGAGCTGCGCGGCCATGGCGCCTTCGGGATGGCCGCCCATGCCGTCGGCCAGCACGAACAGGCCGGACTCGCGCGTGTAGGCGTAGCCCATGCGGTCTTCGTTGCGCTCGCGACCGCCTTGCCGGCTGATCTGATAGACCGAGAATTTCATCGGAACTTGGTGCCCACGTCAGTGGACTTGCGCAGCATTGACTTCTGTTTGTCGGAGACGATGTTGTCGAACTGCAGGCGCATCTTCTCGGCCACGGTGAGCTTGGTGTAGCTGCGCTCGGTTTCGCGGCTGAGTTCCTTCTGCAGCGCGAAGACCGATTGCGGACGAGAGAGCGGGTCGAGCGACATGCACCACTCGACCACTTCGATGAGGTTGTCGGAGTACACACCGCGCAGGCGCGACAGTGCGAGCGACAGGCGGTCTTTCTCGAGGCGCTGGGGCGCGTCGTTGGGCGGGTAGCCCTGCATGCTGGCGTAGATGCAGGCGCCGATGGCATAGATGTCCGTCCAGGGGCCCATCGACGAGTCGCGGCGGTACATCTCGGGCGCGGCGAAGCCGGGCGTGTACATGGGGCGGATGAAGTTGCCCTCTTTGCTCAGCACCTCGCGCGCGGCGCCGAAGTCGATCAGCACGGCGCGGTTGTCGTCGGTGACGAAGATGTTCGCGGGCTTGATGTCCAGGTGCAGCATCTTGTGCTGGTGCACGATGCGCAGCCCGCGCAGCACCTCGTCGTAGAGCGAGCGGATGGTGGACTCGCGGAAGACCTTCTGCTTCTTCAGTTCGCGAGCGGTGATGATGAACTCCTGCAGGGACGAGCCCTCGAGATAGTTCATAACCATGTAGACGGTCTCGTTCTCGCGGAAGAAGTTGAGCACGCTGACCACCGATTGGTGGGAGATCTGCGCGAGCGCGCGGCCTTCTTCGAAGAAGCTCTTGAGGCCCAGGCGGTAGAGCGAGAGTTTTTCGGGCTGCACCTGCGGCAGCAGTTCGCCGGGGCCGCGCGTGGCCAGCGATGAGGGGAGGTATTCCTTGACGGCGACCTGCTGGCCTTCGGTGTCGACCGCGAGGTACACCACGCCAAAACCGCCGGCGGCCAGCTTGCGAACGATGCGGTAGCCACCGATCACCGTGTCGGGTGGCAGAGGAGCGGGTTTGACCTTTGACATAATTCGACCGGTTTCCGAAACGCCCCGTTTTGGACCTCCAACACCACCGGCCCAGAGCGATGGCAGTTTACAGCATGACCGGCTACGCCTCGGCCCAGCGAAACGCTGGCGCGGAGCCGGCCGCGGGGGATTCCGGGCCGTCCGTCGGTGTCGAAATCCGCTCCGTCAACAGCCGCTTCCTCGACCTCAGCTTCAAGCTGCCCGACGACCTGCGCGCGAGCGAACCGGCCCTGCGCGAGCGCTTCACGCAGAAGCTCAAGCGGGGCAAGGTGGAGTTGCGCGGCTGGATCGAGGCCTCGTCGGACCAGGTGCCACGCGCACCGGGCAGCGCCGAACTGCAACGCCTGCTGGCCGCGCAGGACGCCGTCCGCACCTGGCTGCCCCAGGCCCAGCCGCTGTCGGTGGCCGAGGTGCTGGGCCTCGTCGAGCGCCGCAGCGCCCCGCCGGCCGACCTGCACGAGCGCCTCACCGAACTGCTGGACACCGCACTGGAGCAACTGCTGGAGGCGCGCGCGCGAGAAGGCGCGCGGCTGGCCAGCATGCTGCTCGATCGTGTGGGCCAGTTGCGCGCGCTGACCGACACGGCGCAGCCCCTGATCCCCGAACTCGTGGCGCAGCAGCGCCAGCGCTTCCTCGACCGCTGGCAGGAAGCGCTCGGCGCCGATGCCTCGGGCACCGTGGCCGGCAGCGAGGCCGCGCGCGACCGCGCCTTGGCCGAAGCCACGGCCTTCGCCATCCGCATCGACGTGGCGGAAGAACTCACGCGGCTGCGCTCCCACCTCGACGAAATCGAGCGCCTGCTGCAGCGCGGCGGCGAGGTGGGCAAGCGCCTGGACTTCCTGATCCAGGAGCTGCACCGCGAAGCCAACACCTTGGGCTCGAAGTCCTCGAGCCTGGAACTCACCCGCGTGTCGGTGGACATGAAAGTGCTCATCGAGCAGATGCGCGAGCAGGTGCAGAACCTGGAATGAGACCCTGATGCAGTACCCCGGCAACCTGTTCGTCGTGGCCGCGCCCAGTGGGGCCGGCAAATCCAGCCTGGTGAAGGCACTGATGGAGCTCGACGCCCGCGTGCAGCCCTCGGTGTCGCACACCACCCGCCCACCGCGCGGGCAGGAAGTCCATGGTCGCGAGTACTACTTCGTGAGCCAGGAAACGTTCGACCAGATGATCGCCCAGGACGCCTTCCTGGAATGGGCGCAGGTGCATGGCAACCGCTACGGCACCTCGAAGACGGCGATCGAGCAGCGCATGAAACAAGGCGCTGACGTGGTGCTGGAGATCGACTACCAGGGGGCGATCCAGGTGAAGCGGATCTTCCCCAACGCGGTGCTGATCTTCATCCTGCCGCCCAGTTGGGAAGAACTGCGCTCCCGCCTGGAACGCCGCGCCGAGGACACCGCCGACGTGATCGACCTGCGCCTGCGCAATGCCGCCATGGAGATGGCCCATGCCCGGGACTTCGACTTCGTTATAATCAACGAGTTATTCGAGCGGGCCCTGTTTGACCTCAAGGCCATCGTTCACGCCCAGCGCCTGAAGTACGCGGCGCAACGCAGCGCCAGAAGCGATACCTTCGAAGCGCTCGACATCCCCTGACACAGCCCGGAGCCCGCCATGGCACGCATCACCGTCGAAGATTGCCTGGAACAGATCCCCAACCGCTTCCAACTCGTGCTGGCCGCCACCTACCGCGCGCGCATGCTCAGCCAGGGCCATGCGCCCAAGATCGAGAGCAAGAACAAGCCGGGCGTGACCGCCCTGCGCGAAATCGCCGAAGGCAAGGTCGGCCTCGAGATGCTCAAGAAGGTCCCGACCTGAGCCGGTTCGTCGTACCCTCCCCACAAAAGACACCGCATGGCGGTGTCTTTTTGTTTCTGCAGCCCCCGATTCCTGCTTGAGACCAGGGCCTAGGGCCCTGACCCAAAGCGGTGCATGCCGTCAGGCGCTACAGTTGCAGGATGACGCCCACCGTCGACGGCACCCTGGCGGCCAGCCCGCCCGACGCGGCCACTGCGGCCGCCAGCGCAGCCGCGGCCAGCTTTGCCGCGCTGCTGGGCAAGCTCGACTACCTCGGCCCCACGGACATCGAACACATCCGACAGGCCTACCGGTTCGCCGATGAGGCCCACCTGGGCCAGTTGCGCAAGAACGGCGACCCGTACATCACCCACCCCATCGCCGTGGCCGCGCAGTGCGCGGAATGGAAGCTTGACGCCCAGGCCCTGATGGCGGCGCTGATGCACGACGCCATCGAAGACTGCGGCGTGACCAAGCAGGAGCTGGTGGAGCGCTTCGGCGCGCCGGTGGCCGAACTGGTCGACGGGTTGACCAAGCTCGAGCGACTGGAATTCACCTCCCGCGAGCAGAATCAGGCCGAATCCTTCCGCAAGATGCTGCTGGCCATGGCCAAGGACGTGCGGGTCATCCTGATCAAGCTGGCCGACCGCACGCACAACATGCGGACCATGGGCGACATGCCGCGCAACAAGTGGCAGCGCATCAGCTCCGAAACACTGGAGATCTACGCTCCCATCGCCCACCGCCTGGGCCTGAACTTCACCTACCGTGAGCTGCAGGACCTGGCCTTCCGCTTCCTGTACCCGTGGCGCTACGAGGTGCTGTCCAAGGCACTGAACAAGGCCCGCAACCGGCGTCGCGACCTGATCGCTCGCGTGCAGCAGGAGGTCGAGTCCGCGTTCGGCCGGCAAGGTCTGCCCGTGCGCATGATGGGCCGCGAGAAGACGCTGTACTCCATCTACCGCAAGATGGACAGCAAACACCTGTCCTTTGCCCAAGTCACCGACATCTACGGCTTTCGCGTGGTGGTGCCAGACCTGACCGATTGCTACACGGCGCTGGGCGTGCTGCACCAGCTGTACAAGCCGCTGCCGGGCAAATTCCGCGACTACGTCGCCATTCCCAAGGTCAACGGCTACCAGTCGCTGCACACCACGCTGGTCGGCCCCTTCGGCACCAACATCGAATTCCAGGTGCGCACGCACGCCATGGACGTGGTGGCCGAATCGGGCGTGGCCGCCCACTGGCTCTACAAGGCCAACGAGCCCGGCAGCGACATGTCGCAGCGCCTGGGCACGCAATGGCTGCAGTCCCTGCTGGATATCCAGCAGGAGACGCACGACGCCAGCGAGTTCTGGGACCACATCAAGATCGACCTGTTCCCCGACGCGGTCTACGTTTTCACGCCCAAGAGCAAGATCCTCGCGCTGCCGCGCGGCGCCACGGTGGTCGACTTCGCGTACGCGATCCACAGCGACATCGGCCAGCGCACGGTGGCCGCGCGCATCAATGGCGAGCAGCGACCGCTGCGCTCCGAACTCGCCAACGGCGACGTGGTCGAGGTGATGACCGACGAGAAGGCCGAGCCCAATCCCACTTGGCTGTCCTTCGTCAAGACGGGCCGCGCGCGCTCCAAGATCCGCCACCACCTCAAGACCGTCGCGCAGGAAAAGTCACTGGAACTGGGCGAGCGCATGCTCAGCCAGGCCTTGCGCTCCGAAGGCATCGCGCAACTCCCGGCCGAAGAAGGCGACAACGCCACCGTGTGGGACAAGCTGTTGCGCTTCACCGGCAACAAGAGCCGCGGGGAGCTGCTGTCCGACATCGGCATGGGCCGGCGCATCGCCAGCATGGTGGGCAAGAAGCTGGCGGTGCTGCTGGCGGAAACCGGACTCAAGCCCGACGCGGTGCTGATCAGCACCGAGCGCTACGCCGCCGGGCGGGACGATGGCACGCTGCAAGGCGTGGTCACGCTCGACGGCAGCGAAGGCCTGTCGGTGCAGTACGCCCCCTGCTGCAAGCCCATTCCGGGCGACCGCATCGTGGGCTACCTGGGCCGTGGCGAAGGCCTGGTGGTGCACGCCGAGGACTGTCCCGTCGCGCGCCGACTGCGCGATCGCGACGCGGAGCGCTTCCTCGAGGTCGAGTGGGCCGACGAGCCGGTGCGCTCCTTCGACACCACGGTCATCGTCACGGTGGCCAACGGCAAGGGCGTGCTGGCGCGCGTGGCCTCCAGCATCGCGGCGGCCGAGGCCGACATCACCCACGTGGACATGGGCGATGAGCCCGCGCAGACCGCCACGGACATCCGCTTCTCGGTCTCGGTGCGCGACCGCCAGCACCTGGCCGACGTGCTGCGCAGCCTCAAGCGCACGCCTTCGGTCATCAAGGCGCAGCGCTACAAGGCCGCCGCCAAGGCCTGATCAGGCGGTGGGTGCGGGGTAGCTCACCTCAAGCACTTCCAGCTCCTGCACCCCGCCCGGCACCGCGAGCTTCACCACGTCGCCCACGCGCGCCTTGAGCAAGGCCCGCGACACGGGCGCCACCCAACTCACCTGCCCCTGGGCGCTGTCGGCCTCGTCGGTGCCCATGATGGTGATGGTGGTCTCGCGCCCCGACTCGTCGGCGTAAGTGACAGTGGCACCGAAGAACACCTGGTCGCTGCCGTGGTGCGCGGACGGATCGACCACCTCGGCGATTTCCAGGCGTTTGGTGAGGAAGCGGATGCGCCGATCAATTTCGCGCAGGCGCTTCTTGCCGTAGAGGTAGTCGCCGTTTTCCGAGCGATCGCCGTTCTTGGCGGCCCAGTGCACCGCCTCGACCACCTTGGGGCGTTCCTCGTCCATCAGGCTCAGGAGTTCGTGGCGCAGGCGCTCATAGCCCGCGCGCGTGACATAGTTCTTGCCGCCCGGCGTGGCCGGGATGCCCATGTCATCGTCGTCGTCGTGATCGGATTCGCGGGTGAATGCCTTGCTCATGGTGACGAGGTGCGCGAGGAAGGGACACCAAAAGAAAAAGCCTGCAGCTTGTGGCTGCAGGCTTTTCAGTTTGGCGCGGCTGGCAGGATTCGAACCCACGACCCCTTGGTTCGTAGCCAAGTACTCTATCCAACTGAGCTACAGCCGCGAAGCCTCGCAGTATAGCAGGCTTTTTTGGTAGGCCGTGTTGGGCTTGAACCAACGACCAAAGGATTATGAGTCCTCTGCTCTGACCAACTGAGCTAACGGCCCGAGCGCGCGATTGTAGGTTGGCGTCGTCCGCCGGTAGTTACTTCGTGTGGCTTAGGGCGTTGCTCACCAGCTTGGCCGTCACGTCCACGATCTGGATCATGCGGTCATAGGGCATGCGCTGCGGGCCGATCACACCCAGGGTACCCACCACCTGGCCGTCCACTTCGTAGGGTGCCGTCACCACCGACAGGTCCTCGAAAGGCACCACCTGGCTTTCGCCGCCGATGTAGATGCGCACGCCGTCGGCCTGGTTCGAGACGTCGAGCAGGCGCATGAGCTGGGTTTTCTGCTCGAACAGATCGAACAGGCGGCGCAGGTTGCCGAGGTCGCTGCTGAACTCGCTCACCGACAACAGGTTGCGCTCGCCAGCGACCACCACCTCGTCCTGCGGGGTGGGCTGTGCGCCGATGTCCACGGCCTGCTTCATCAGGTCGGCGATCTCACCGCGCAGGGCGTCCAGTTCGGTGGTGAGGCGCTCTCGCACGGCCTCGATCGTGAGGCCCGCGTAGTGCATGTTGAGGAAGTTGGCGGCCTCCACGAGCTGCGACTGGGAGAAGTTGGCCTGGGTCTGGACGATGCGGTTCTGCACCTCGCCATCGGGCGAGACGATGATCACCAGCACGCGGCGCTCGGACAGGCTCAGGAATTCGATGTGCCGGAACACCGAACTGCGGCGCGGCGCCATGACCACGCCCACGAACTGCGACAGGCTGGACAGCAGATGCGCGGCCTGGCTGATGACGCGCTGCGGCGATTCCACGCCCGGCGCGCCGAATTCGGCGACGCGGGGCATCTCTTCGCGGCGCACGGTGAGCATGGTGTCGACGAAGAGCCGGTAGCCCCGCGCGGTGGGAATGCGCCCGGCTGAGGTGTGCGGGCTGGCAATCAGGCCCAGCTCCTCCAGGTCGCTCATGACGTTGCGGATGGTCGCGGGCGAGAGGTCCAGGCCGGCGGCCCGGGCCAGCGTGCGCGAGCCCACCGGCTGCCCGTCGGCGATGTAGCGCTCCACCAGCGCCTTGAGCAGCAACTTCGCGCGGTCGTCCATCATGCGGATCATTCTAAGGAAAGCCCTGATGAGGCGCTTCCACCCCTGCCAAAGCGCGCCTGGGCGGCGACACCGTGTGATGTAATTTGCGCATGAATGCCCCGCTGGATCCCCGCGCCACGACACCCACCGCGAACCGCCCGCTGCGCTTCGCCCACGTGGCTATCGTGGGCAAGTACCAGGCGCCGGGCGCGCGGCACGTGGTCGACGAGATCGCCCAGTTCCTGCACGCGCAAGGTTGCGAGGTGTCGCTGGAAGAGCAGACCGCGCAGAACACCGGACTGACGGACTACCCCTCACTGGACGTTCCGGGCATCGGCCGCCACGCGCACCTGGCGTTGGTCATTGGCGGCGACGGCACGCTGCTGGGCATCGGCCGGCAGATGGCGCGCCAGGGCGTGCCGCTGGTGGGCATCAACCAGGGCCGCCTGGGCTTCATCACCGACATCGCCTTCGACGACTACCGCGAAGCCCTGTGCCCCATCCTGCGCGGCGAGTACCAGGAGGAAGCCCGCGCACTGATGGCCGCCAGCGTCTGGCGCGATGGACAGTGCGTGTACGAAGCCACGGCGCTCAACGACGTGGTCGTCAACCGCGGCGCGGTGGCCAGCATGATCGAACTGCGCGTGGAAGTGGACGGCCGCTTCGTGGCCAACCAGCGCGCCGACGGCCTGATCATCGCGTCTCCCACCGGCTCCACGGCCTACGCGCTGTCGGCCGGTGGGCCGCTGCTGCACCCGAGCATCGGTGGCTGGGTGATGGTGCCGATCGCGCCGCACACGCTGTCCAATCGCCCCGTGGTGCTGCCCGCGCACTGCGAAATCGCACTGGAACTGGTCAACGGCCGCGACGCCAGCGCGAACTTCGACATGCAGACCTTCACCAGCCTGTTGCATGGTGACCGTATCGTGGTGCGGCGTTCGGAACACGCGCTGCGGCTGCTGCACCCGGTCGGCTGGAACTACTTCGACACGCTGCGCCGCAAGCTGCACTGGAACGAAGGCGCGTGAGCCCGGCGACATCCCCCACGTCCATACCCATTCATGAGCCTCAGACGCATCGTCCTGCGCGACTTCGTCATCGTCACCTCGCTGGACCTGGAACTGGCCGGCGGCTTCGGCGTGCTCACGGGTGAAACCGGCGCCGGCAAGTCCATCCTGATCGACGCGCTGCAACTGGCGCTGGGCGCGCGCGGCGACGCGGGCGTGGTGCGCGAGGGCGCGCCGCGCTGCGAGATCGCGGCCGAGTTCGACCGGCCCGAGATCCTGCGCCCCTGGCTCGACGAGCAGGGCTTCGCCGACGATGAGGCGCTGCTGCTGCGCCGCACGATCGACGCCGACGGCCGCAGCCGCGCCTGGATCAACGGCAGCGCGGCCACGCTCACGCAGTTGCGCGCCGCGGCCGATGCGCTGGTCGACATCCATGGTCAGCACGCCTGGCAAAGCCTCACGCGGCCGGAGGCGGTGCGCGAACTGCTCGACGCCTATGCGGGTGTGGACACCACGGCCTTGAATGCCGCGTGGTCCGCCTGGCGGCAGGCCGCCGCCGCCCTGCGCGAAGCGCGCGAACGCCAGGACGCTGCGCGCCAGGACAGTGAGCGCCTGGCCTGGCAGATGGCCGAGGTGGACAAGCTGGGCCCGCAAGCGGGCGAATGGGACGAGCTGAACACCCGGCATGGTCGCCTGGCCAACGCCCAGGCCCTGATCGACGCTGCAGGAACCGCCGTGCAGGTCCTGGACGAACAGGACGACAGCGCCGCCAGCCTGCTCAGCCGCGCGGTGTCGGCGCTGCAGGCGCAGGCGCACGTGGAGCCGGCTTTCGCGCGGATCGTTGAAACGCTGGAGAGCGCGCTGGCCCAGGTGCAGGACGCCGTGCACGAGCTGCACCAGCACCAGCGCCACATGGAGCTCGACCCTTCGGCCCTGGCCGCGCTGGACGAAAGGCTGGCGCAGTGGCTGTCCCTCTCGCGCCGCTACCGCACCACGCCTGAGGAACTGCCCGCCCTGCATGCGCAATGGGCCCGCGACCTGCAGCAGATCAACGACACGCTCGACCTCGCCGCGCTCGAACGGCGCGAGGCCACCGCGCGCACGGCCTTCGATCAGGCCGCCCGCGCCGTCAGCCGCCAGCGCCAGAAAGCGGCGCCGCGCCTGGGCACGGCCGTGACCGAGGCCATGCAGACCCTGGGCATGCAGGGCGGCCGCTTCGAGGTGGCTCTGCCGCCGCTGGCCGAGCCTCAGTCGCATGGGCTGGAGCAGGTGGAATTCCGCGTCGCCGGCCACGCCGGCAGCACGCCCAAGCCGGTGGCCAAGGTCGCCTCGGGCGGTGAGCTCTCCCGCATCGCCCTGGCCATCTCGGTGGTCACCAGCCGCCTGGGGCAGGCGCCCACGTTGATCTTCGACGAGGTGGACGCGGGCATTGGCGGCGCCGTGGCGCACACCGTGGGTCAGATGCTGCGCCAGCTCGGACAGGACCGCCAGGTGCTGGCGGTGACGCACCTGGCCCAGGTGGCGGCCTGCGCCGACCACCACCTGCTCGTGGCCAAGCAGCGACAGGGCCAGCAGACCCTGAGCACCGTGCAGGCCATCGACACCGAGCCGCGCGTGCGCGAACTGGCGCGCATGCTCGGTGGCAACGAACGCTCCGAAATCTCGCTCGCGCACGCGCGCGAACTCCTGTCGGCCTGATGGACACCGCCCCCGCCACCACCGAGCTCGTCGTCATCACCGGCATGTCCGGCTCGGGCAAGTCGGTGGCGCTCAACGCATTGGAAGACCTGGGCTTCTACTGCGTGGACAACCTGCCGCCCGAGCTGCTCGAGGCCTTCATCGACCTCGACCGCCACGACCGCCTGCGCAAGGTCGCCATCGCCATGGACGTGCGCAGCGCCAAGTCGCTGCCCGGCTTGCCGCGTCGACTGGCCGCGCTGCGCTCGCGCGACGTGCAACTCACCACGCTCTTCCTCGACTCCACCACCGACACGCTGGTGCGGCGTTTTTCCGAAACGCGCCGCCTGCACCCGCTGTCGCTGGAGGAAACCGATGACCAGCGCCGAGCGCTGACGGACGCCATCGAGTACGAGCGCGAGCTGCTGGCCGAGTTGCGCGAGCAGGCCCTGGTGCTGGACACCAGCCTCACGCGCGCCGCCCAACTGCGCAGCCAGGTCAAGGAACTCGTGGGCGCGACGCGCACCCCCATGACCCTGGTGTTCGAATCCTTCGCCTTCAAGCGCGGCATTCCCATGGACGCCGACTTCGTGTTCGACGTGCGCATGCTGCCCAACCCGCACTACGAGCCGCTGCTCAAGCCGCTGACCGGGCGCGACGCGCTGGTGGCGCGCTTCCTGGAAGCCAGCCCGGACGTGCTGGCCATGGAAGACCAGATCCGCGGCTTCCTGCAGCACTGGTTGCCCCACATGGAGCGCGACCACCGCAGCTACGTCACGGTGGCCATCGGTTGCACCGGCGGCCAGCACCGCTCCGTGTTCCTGGTGGAACGCCTGGCCGCGTTTTTCGGCGGGGAGTGGGTGGCGCGCGTGCGCCACCGCGAGGCCGATTACTGGTCGAGGAGCTGAGCCGCCCAGTCGCCCGACAGCAGGCTTCGCACCGGCGCCGGCAAACCCACGGACGGCAGCGCCGACAGCCGCACCCACTCGCCAGCCCAGTCCGGCGGCACGCTTTCCACAGCCACCCAATGCGGCAGCAACTGCAGTTCGCGGTGCGTGAGCGCATGGGCCACGGCCTCGGCCGCTATCCATTGCGAGGGCCAGTCGGCGGGCGATACGACCTGCATCGCCTCTTCGCTCGCAAACACCAGGGGCGCGTGCAGCCCCGCCCAGATGCCACGCTCGGGTCGGCGCTGCAGCCATACCTGGTCCCCGCGGATGGCGAACAGCAGCCACCAGCGCTCGAAGCGCCGCTGCACGCGGCGCGCTTTCACCGGGTACCGGGCGATGTCTTCGCGCTCCCGCGCCAGGCAGAGTTCGCGAGCGGGACAGGCGTCGCAACGCGGTCGGGTGCGCGTGCACACCGTGGCGCCCAGGTCCATCAGGCCTTGCGTGTAGGCGCGCATGTCGTCGTGGGTGACCTCGGCGGGCAACAGGCCCTGCGCCAGGTCCCACAGCGCGCGCTGGCTCGACGCCTGGCCCACGTCGCCCTCGAAGGCCAGCAACCGGGCGAGCACGCGCTTGACGTTGCCGTCGACGATGGACACGCGCTCGCCGAAGCAGAACGCGGCGATGGCCGCCGCCGTGGACGCGCCGATGCCGGGCAGGGTTTCGAGCTCCCTCGCGCTGGCGGGAAAGCGCCCGCCGTGTTCGGTCATCACGGCCTGCGCGCAGCGGTGCAGGTTGCGCGCGCGGCTGTAATAGCCCAGCCCGCTCCACAGCGCCATCACTTCGTCGATGGGCGCCGCCGCCAGCGCGGCCACATCGGGAAAGCGTTCGAGGAAGCGCGCGTAGTACGCCAGCACGGTCGAGACCTGCGTCTGCTGCAGCATGATCTCGGACAGCCAGACGCGGTAAGGGTCACGGGTGCCCTGCCAGGGCAGGCCGTGCCGCCCGGCGTGGCGTTGCCAATCGATGAGGCGCGGCGCGAAGTCCGCGGGCAAGGCCGTCATGCCGCCATGGCTTCGGCGTGTTCTTCGTCGGGCGCCGCGAGCAGGTGGGCAGTGAGTTCCTCGAACTTGAGTTCGAGCTGGTTGAGCGCGGCCTGCTGAACCTGCAGTTCGCGGATGCGCTCGTCCAGACCGCTGGCGGCCTGCTGGATGCGTGAAACCGCCTCGATGCGGCGCGTGAAGTTGCGGCGACGCTCACGCAGTTGCGCGTCGAGTTGGGCCGCGGCCGACTTGTTCCAGAGCTCGACTTCGTTCACCGCCGTTTCGTAGGCCACGCGCAGGCGGCTCATGAGCGCGCGCGCCAGCCGCTCGGCGAACTCGGGCTGGGCCAGGCGCAGGGCGTTGCCCAGGCTCAGGTACTGCAGGTGGCTTTTCTCGATGAGGTCGAGGTCCTTGCGGTAGAGCGCGAGCTGCGGCGACGACGGCGCCTGCAGCGAAAAGCCGTACTCGGCGTTGAGGTTCCTGAAGCTGCCCTCGAGCATGGACTGGATCTCGCCCGCCATTTCGTCGGCGCGGCTGAGGTCGTCGCGCAGGCGCTTGAAGGTGCTGTCGTAGGCGCGGCGCACACCCAGCTTGATGCCGGGGCTCTTGAGCTGGCGCGCCAGCGTGGAGACTTCGGCTTTCAGGTGCGAAGGACTCAGCAGCGCGAACAGGTCCTTGAGCAGGCGCAGGTGCACCGAGCGCACCGCCTGGATCTTGGCCCCGCTGGCGTCGAAGTCGGCCTGCTCCTGCTCGATGCGCAGGCGCATCTGCTTGATCACGCCCGCGTTCTTGCCGCGCAGGCCGTCGAGCTCCTGGATCTGCTCGACCAGGTCGCGCAGGCGCGAGTGCACCATCCGGCCGGCCTCGCCGCGCAAGGCCTCCACCCCGACAGCCACGGCCGCGCCCAGGATGCGCCGGCGCTGGCCCAGCAGGCCTTCGCTCAGTGCGCGCTCCAGATCGAGCAATTGGCTGGCCTTGAGCAGTTCGTCGTCGCGGTTGACCTTGGCCAGCAGGCCCTTCTGGGCCGACACCGCCAGTACCTGCGACTGCCGCACGCCCAGAATCTCGGCCGAATCGGCGCGTTGCGCGGCGATCTGCAACTGCACCTGTTCGGGGGAACTCAGCGCGTCCCACATGGTGTCGATCTTGTTGAGCACCACCAGGCGAGAGGCCTGGCCGTCGCCCAGCGTGGCCAGGTGCTGGCGCCAGATGCCCAGGTCGGATTTGGTCACGCCGGTGTCGGCCGCGAGGATGAACACCACCGCGTGCGCCTGGGGCAGCAGGCTGACGGTGAGTTCGGGCTCGGCGCCGATGGCGTTGAGGCCGGGGGTGTCGAGGATGACCAGCCCCTGCTTGAGCAGCGGGTGCGCCATGTTGATGAGCGCGTGGCGCCAGCGCGGCACCTCGATCAGGCCGTCGGGGCCGGGCAACGGGTTGTCCTCGGGCACCTCGTCGTGCCAGAAGCCCAGGGCGCGCGCCTCGTCCACGGGCACGTGGCGCACCTCGGACACCTTCTGGATGGCCTTGGCGAGCTGTTTCGGGTCGTTCACGTCCAGGTCGACGCGCTCCCATTTGGCGGGGGCGTTGCGCCAGTCGAGCAGGGATTGCGGCTGCAGGCGCGTCTCGATGGGCAGCAGGCGCAGGCAGGGCGGCAGGTCGGCGTCGTAGGCGAGCTCGGTGGGGCACATGGTGGTGCGCCCGGCGCTCGCCGGCATGATGCGTCGGCCGTAGCCCGCGAAGAACACCGCGTTGATGAGTTCGGACTTGCCGCGCGAGAACTCGGCCACGAAGGCCACCGTGATCTTGTCGTTCTTGATCTGGGCGTGCAGTTGATCGAGCCGCTCGCGGATGCCCGGCTCCATCAGCTCATGGTCGACCAGCCATTCGGACAGGAGCTTCAGGCGCAGCGCGAACTGCTTGCGCCAGGCGC
This sequence comes from Hydrogenophaga sp., assembly GCF_035481345.1. Taxonomy (GTDB): domain Bacteria; phylum Pseudomonadota; class Gammaproteobacteria; order Burkholderiales; family Burkholderiaceae_C; genus Hydrogenophaga. Next base: position 49,240 of record NZ_DATIGV010000021.1, read on the forward strand.
CGTGCTGATCGAAGGCTTGAATGAAATTCATGCGGCAGTGTCTTTCGGGCGATCGACCAATATAGCACCCACCTCCCAGAGAGGCCGCCCATCGCGGACGCGTGGTCAGCGGGCCTGGCAGAGCGGGCAGAAGTAGGTAGAACGTTGCCCCTGCCGGATGCTGCGGATCGCCGTGGCGCACTGGCGGCAGGGCTGCCCGGCGCGGTCGTACACCATGGCATCGAGCTGGAAGTAGCCGCTCTGCCCTTCAGCGCTGACGAAATCGCGCAAGGTACTGCCGCCCAGCGCCAGCGCCCGCTGCAGCACGTCGACGATGGCGCCGTGCAAGCGCGCCGCGCGCGGGCCGCTGATGCGGTCGGCCCGCGTGGTGGGGCGGATGCCGGCACGAAACAAGGCCTCGCTGGCGTAGATGTTGCCCACGCCGACCACGATGTCACCGGCCAGCAGCACCTGCTTGATGGGCGCACGCCGCTGGCGCAGGGCCTGGTGGAAGCGCACCGGATCGAAGCCCGCCTCCAGCGGCTCCACGCCCAGCCCCCCCAGCAGTTGCACGGCGCGCGGGTGCTCGAGCGATGGCACGTGCACCACCGCACCGAAGCGGCGCGGGTCGTGCAGGCGCAACCGCCCCTGGCTGGTGTCCAGCTCGAAGTGGTCGTGCGGGCCGGCGGGCGGCAGCACCGGCGCGAACTGCAGGCTGCCCGACATGCCCAGGTGCAACAGCAGCCAGCCGGCATCCAGCTCCATCAGCAGGTACTTGCCCCGCCGACCGACCGAGCGCACCCGCTGCCCAACCAGCGCGTCCGGCTCGACGCCCAACGGCCAGCGCAGCGGTTTGCCCAGCGCCACGCTGCGCACCGTGCCCCCGGCGATGCGGTCGGCAAAGCTGCGTCGGGTGACCTCGACTTCGGGCAATTCGGGCACGGCGATCTGGGCGAAAAAAGGGCACGGGAACACGCGCCAGGGTCTTTGGATCAAGACACAAAGGCCTTGGACCCTTCAATTATCATGACCCGATGAAACCCCTGCCGCTGCATTCACGTCTTCGCCACTCGCTCGTGGCACTGGCATGCGCCGGCGTGCTGGCCAGCCCCGTGGCGCTGGCGCAGAGCCCACTGAAGCCCTCGGCCACCCGCTCGGCGCTCGACGCCTCCCTCTTCTACCAACTGCTGCTGGGCGAACTCAACGTGCGCGGCGGCGACCCCGGCGCGGGCTACTCGCTCATCCTCGACGCCGCCCAGCGGGAGAAGAACCCCGAGCTCTTCCGGCGCGCCGTCGAGGTCGCGCTGCAGTCCCGCCAGATCGACGCCGCGCTGACCGCCGCGACCACCTGGGCACGCGATATTCCCGGTGATGCCGACGCCAACCGCTTCGCGCTGCTCACGCTGCTGTCGCTGGGGCGCGTGAACGAAACCGCGCCAGTCCTGCGCGCCGTGCTGCAGGCCACCCCGGCGGAAGAACGCAACGGCGCCATCGCGGCCATTCCCCAGATGTACGCACGCGCCACGGACAAGGCCCAGGTGCTGGCCACCGCCCGCGAGGCGCTGGGCCCGTTCCAGAACCAAGCCGCCCACGCCGGCGCGGCCTGGGCCACCATCGGCCGGCTTGAACTCGACCTCGATCGCCCCGTGGCCGCCAGCGACGCGGTGCGGCGCGGCCATGCAGCGGACCCGGTATCGCCGTATCCCGCGCTGCTTGCACTGGAACTGCTGGAGCGCGGCCAGGCCGACACGGAGCTGGTGGTGCGCCAGCACATCGACGCCGCGCGGGCGAAAGACCCGCAGAACACGGCGATCGCCACCGCCTACGCGCGCGTGCTGCTCGACCTGGGCCGCCTGCGCGACGCGCGCGTGCAACTCGAGCGCCTGACCACACAGGCGCCGCAGCAGCCCGACCCCTGGCTGCTGCTGGGCATGCTGCAGGTGCGGGACAACGCACTGCCCGCGGCCAACGTCTCGCTCGACACCTACCTGCAGCTCGCTCGCGATGCGAAGGACGAGCGCGAGCGCCGCAGCCTCACGCAGGCCTACCTGCTCAAGGCAGAGATCGCCGAGAAGCAGCAGGACTTCGTTGCCGCCAACGCCTGGCTCGACCGCATCGACAATCCCGAGGAGATCATGGCCGCGCAGTTGCGCCGCGCCTCGGTGTTGGCGCGCCAGGGCCGCCTGGACGACGCCCGCGCCCTGCTGCGCAGCCAGCCCGAGCGCCGCCCCGACGACGCGCGCCTCAAACTTGTCAGCGAGGCCCAGCTGCTGCGCGAATTCAAGGCCTGGCGCGAGGCCTATCAGGTCTACGGCGAAGCGGTTCAGCGCTTCCCCGAGGACCCGGACCTGCTCTACGAGCAGGCCATGATGGGCGACCGGGCGGGCATGCCTGCCGAAATGGAGCGCCTGCTGCGCGAGCTCATCGCCGCCAAGCCCGACCACCACCACGCCTACAACGCGCTCGGCTACTCCCTGGCCGACCGCAACGAGCGCCTGCCCGAGGCCAAGCGGCTCATCGAGAAGGCCGTCTCCATGGCGCCCAACGACGCCTACATCCAGGACAGTCTGGGCTGGGTCGAGTTCCGTCTCGGCAACACCGAGCGCGCGCTCGGCATCCTGCGCGACGCCTATGGCAAGCGCCCCGACCCCGAGATCGCCGCCCACCTGGGCGAGGTGCTCTGGTTCAAGGGGGAGCGCGACGAGGCCCGCCGCATCTGGCGCGAGGGCCTGGCGCTCGCCAATGACAACGAGACGCTCAAGAGCACGCTCAAGCGCCTCAACGTCGAGCCGTGAGCCTGCGCGCCCCGCTCACCCGCCGCACGGCCGTCATCGCCCTGGCCGCCGGCCTCGCCGGCTGCGCCACGCCGCGGCCCCGCCTGCCCGGCGAGGCCGCCTGGTCCGGCCGACTCGCCCTGCGCGTGGACAGCACGCCTCCGCAGGCCTTCTCCGCCCTGTTCGACCTGCGCGGCAGCGCGGCCCAGGGCGAACTCCAGCTCAGTTCGGCGCTGGGGCAGACCCTGGCCACGGTGCGCTGGTCCGCGCAAGGGGCCGAGCTGCAACGCGGCAACGACACCACGCGCCGCGACAGCCTTGATGCGCTCACCACCGAACTCAGCGGCGCCCCCTTGCCGGTACTGGCCATGTTCGACTGGCTCCAGGGCCGGGACGCCCAAGCTGGCGGCTGGCGCGTCGACCTATCGGCACACGCCAACGGCCGCCTGGTGGCGCAGCGCGAACAGCCCCGGCCCTCGGCCGAGCTGCGCCTCGTGTTCGAACAACCATGAACAGCCTGTACGACGTTCCCGCGCCGGCCAAGGTCAACCTGTTCCTGCACATCATCGGCCGCCGCGGCGACGGCTACCACGAGCTGCAGTCCGTGTTCATGCTCATCGACTGGTGCGACCACCTGCACTTCGAGCGCCTGGACAGCGGCGCCATCGAGCGCGTGGACAGCGCGCCCGCCGATTTGCCCGCGGATGACCTGTGCGTGCGCGCCGCGCGGGCGCTGCGCGAGGCCACAGGCTGTGCCCTCGGTGTGCGCATCACGCTCGACAAGCGCCTGCCCGCCCAGGCGGGGCTGGGTGGTGGCTCATCCGACGCCGCCACCACGCTGCTCGCGCTCAACCGCCTGTGGAACCTGAACCTGCGGCGCGACGCGCTGGCGCGCATCGGACTCACGCTGGGCGCCGACGTGCCCTTCTTCATCGGCGGACGCCACGCCTGGGTCGAGGGCATCGGCGAGCGCCTGACCCCCATCAAGTTGCCGCGCGGCCACCTGGTACTGGTCAAGCCACCCGGTGGCGCGTCGACGCCACAGATCTTCGCGAGCCAGGCGCTCAAACGCGACACGAAAACTGCTACAATCCAAGGCTTTGCTGCAAACGGCAACCTCGAATCGCTGATGGCCTTTGGCCACAACGATCTGGAGCCGGTGGCACGGGCCCTGTGCCCCGAGGTCGGTGACGCGATTCACTGGCTGGCAGACCAAGGTCTGTCGGGGCGCATGACCGGTTCAGGTACCGCGGTGTTCGCACCGTGCACCGGGAATCCGGTTCTGGGCCCGGCGCCAGCCTCCTGGCAGGTGCGTGTCTGCAGCAACATGGATGCCCATCCATTGCTCGATTGGTGCGACGGCTGAACGCCGGCGCACCAGACGGCGCAGCGGTTGCGCAACCTGCGACAATTCGGTGGTTCGTGGCATCGTCACGGGCCTCCAGCGTAGGGGAGTCGCCAAGTTGGTAAAGGCACCGGATTTTGATTCCGGCATGCGAGGGTTCGAGTCCTTCCTCCCCTGCCACCGTTTTCTGACATCACTCACACTGGCCATCCCTGATGGCCGTTGTTTTTTGATCGCGGCCCCGCCGGTGGCCGCCAGACCGCTGGGAATGCCATGCAAGTTCAGCCCCCGGATTACATGATCTTCACCGGCAACGCGAATCCCGTGCTGGCGTCCGAGATCGCCCAGCACCTGGGCACGCAGCTCGGCGCGGCCACGGTTGGCCGCTTCTCCGACGGCGAGGTCACCGTCGAGATCACCCAGAACGTGCGCGCCCGCCACGTGTTCGTCGTGCAGTCCACCTGCGCACCCACGAACGAGAACCTGATGGAGCTGCTCATCATGGTCGACGCGCTCAAGCGCGCCTCGGCCGAGCGCATCTCCGCCGTCATCCCCTACTACGGCTACGCTCGCCAGGACCGCCGCCCGCGTTCCAGCCGCGTGCCCATCAGCGCCAAGGTCGTGGCCAACATGCTGCAGACCGTGGGCGTGCAGCGCGTGCTCACCATGGACCTGCACGCCGACCAGATCCAGGGTTTCTTCGACATTCCGGTCGACAACATCTACGCCTCGCCCGTGCTGCTGGGCGACCTGCGCACCAAGAACTACGAAGACCTGCTGGTAGTCTCGCCCGACGTGGGCGGCGTGGTGCGCGCGCGCGCGCTGGCCAAGCAGCTCAACTGCGACATGGCCATCATCGACAAGCGCCGCCCCAAGGCCAACGTGTCCGAGGTGATGCACGTCATCGGCGACATCGAAGGCCGCAACTGCGTGATCATGGACGACATGATCGACACCGCCGGCACGCTCGTGAAAGCGGCCGAGGTGCTCAAGGAGCGCGGTGCCAAGAAGGTCTACGCCTACTGCACGCACCCCATCTTCTCCGGTCCCGCCATCGAGCGCATCGCCAAGGGCAGCGCGCTCGACGAGGTGGTTGTCACCAACACCATTCCCCTGTCGCAGTCCGCCCAGGCCTGCGGCAAGATCCGGCAAGTTTCCGTGGCACCGCTGATCGCCGAGTCGATCGCGCGCATTGCCTCGGGCGAGTCGGTCATCAGTTTGTTCGCCGATCAGGACAACCTCTTCTGATCAGCGATCAATAACCGGTCGCCGCGAGGCGGCCTTTATCAACCGAGGCGTTCTGGTCGCGGAACCCCTCAACTGGAGTCAGTCATGCAATTCGTCGCTTTCGAGCGCGCCAAGCAGGGTACGGGTGCGAGCCGCCGTCTGCGCATCACCGGTCGCGCGCCCGGTATCGTTTTTGGTGGCACCGCCGCCCCCACCTCGATCGAACTCGATCACAACGCCCTGTGGCACGCCCTGAAGAAGGAAGCCTTCCACGCCTCCATCCTCGACATGGAGCTCAACGGCAAGGTTGAAAAAGTGCTGCTGCGCGATGTGCAGTACCACCCCTTCAAGCCGCAGGTCCTGCACGTGGACTTCCAGCGCGTGGACGAGAAGACCCGCCTGCGCAAGAAAGTGCCGCTGCACTTCACCGGCGCGGAAGAGTCGCCCGCCGTCAAGCTCGACAAGTGCCTGGTCAACCACGTGATCAACGACATCGAGATCGAGTGCCTGGCCACCCAGCTGCCCGAGCACATCACGGTGGACCTGAGCCAGGTCACCAAGGGTGCCACCGTGCACGCTGGCGACATCAAGTTGCCCAAGGGCGTGAAGATCGTCACCCACGGCCGCAAGGACATCACGGTCGCGACCGTGGTGGAGCCGGTCGAGGAAGTCGTGGCCGCTCCGGTGGCTGCGGCGCCCGCCGACGACAAGAAAAAAGGCAAGGGCAAAAAGTAACCCCCTGCCCCGCCATGAACAAGGCCCGCCCCGCGCGGGCCTTTTCTTTTGGGACAATCCCTCCCCATGATCAAGCTCATCGCCGGCCTGGGCAACCCGGGCCCCGAGTACGAGGCCACGCGCCACAACGCCGGTTTCTGGTGGGTGGACGAGGCCGCGCGCCTGCTCAAGGTCTCGCTGCAGATGGAGCGCTCGCACTTCGGCCTGGTGGCGCGCGCCAACGTCGGCGGCCAGTCGGTCTGGCTGCTCGAGCCCCAGACCTTCATGAACCTGTCGGGCAAGTCGGTGGGCTCGCTGGCGCGCTTCTTCAAGATCGCGCCCGAGGAGGTGCTGGTGGTGCACGACGAGCTGGACCTGCCCCCGGGCGAGGCCAAGCTCAAGAAGGGCGGCGGCCACGCGGGCCACAACGGCCTGCGCGACGTGCACGCTCAGATCGGCGCCGACTACTGGCGGCTGCGCCTGGGCATCGGCCACCCGGGCAACAAGAACGAGGTGGCGAACTGGGTGCTGAAGAAGCCTTCGCCCGACGACCGCATCGCCATCGAACAGGCCGTGGACCGCAGCCTGAGGGCCCTGCCCCACCTGATCGCGGGTGAGATGGACAAAGCCACCGCGCTCATCCACACGAGCAAGCCGCCCCGGCCGAAGCCGCCGCGGCCCGCCGCCGCGCCCGCTCAGGCGGCCGGTGCCTCACCCGAGGCCGACGACAAGCCCTGACCGGCCTTCTGCAGGCGCTGGTACTTCTGCCACAGCGTCTCTTTCGATTCGATGTGCGCCGGGTCCACCGGAATGCAGGACACCGGGCAGACCTGCACGCACTGCGGCTCCTCGAAGTGCCCCACGCATTCGGTGCAACGCCCGGGGTCGATCTGGTAGATCTCCTCGCCCATGGAGATCGCCTGGTTCGGGCACTCGGGCTCGCAGACGTCGCAGTTGATGCACTCGTCGGTGATCAGCAGGGCCATGGCGATCCTCTCAGGCCTGCAAGGGCGGCGGCGGCTCAAGCCGCGCCGCCACCGACGGGTGCACCATGGCCGACACGTCGCCGCCGAGCTTGGCGATCTCACGCACCAGGGTGCTGCTGATGCACTGCAGATCGGCCTGCGGCAGCAGGAACACGGTTTCCACGCCTGGGTGCAGCTTGCGGTTCATGGCAGCCATCTGCGCTTCGTAGTCGAAGTCGGTGATGTTGCGGATGCCCCGCACCACGGCTTGTGCGCCGTGCTGGCGGCAGAAGTCCATGATCAGCCCGTCGAAGGGCAAGGCGCGCACGCGGCCCGGCAGGCGGCCCGCCGCCTCGGCCACCATCGCCAGCCGCTCGTTCAGTGTGAACTGCGTCTTCTTGTGGTGGGCCACGGCCACGGCCACGATGACCTCATCGAACAGGCCGGCGGCGCGGCGCATCACGTCCTCGTGGCCGAGCGTGATCGGGTCGAAGGTGCCGCTGTAGACGGCGGTGCGGGCGGTGGTCTCGGGCATGAGAGGGATTATCCCGTGGCGCCGGGCGGTGCCGGACGCAGCAGGTGAAAGGCCACGGCGCCCGCGCGGCCGTGCCGGTGCGATGCCAGACCCAGGGGCGCCAGATCCGCCTCGGTCCAGGGGCGCGGGGCCTCGAGGTAGACGAAACCGTCGGCCGACACCGCCTCGCGGGCGGCGCGCAGCGCCGGCTCGAACAGGCCCGTCGCATCGAAGGGCGGATCGAGAAAGACCACGTCCAGGCCCTGCCCCGCCGCCGCACGCAGGGCCGCCAGGCCATCGCCGCGCTGCACGCGCACGGCCTCGGCCTTCAGGCGCGTGCGGATGGCCTGCAACTGCGCGACGAGCGCCGGATCCTGCTCCACCATCACCACCTCGCGCGCGCCGCGCGAGGCGGCCTCGAAGCCCAGCGCCCCGGTGCCCGCGAAGGCGTCGAGGCCGCGCCAGCCGGTGAGGTCCTGGCCCAGCCAGTTGAACAGGGTCTCGCGCACGCGCGAGGGCGTGGGCCGCAGCCCGGGCCGATCGGCCACGGGCAGCTTGCTGCGTTTCCACTGACCGCCGAGCAGGCGGACTTCTTGCGGCGGAGCGCCGGCGGACTTCTTCATGCCGGCGAGCTTAACCGCGCAATGTTCAGGGCTTTGCGCCAACGATCACGGTGGCCATGCGTTCCGGCTTCACCACGCGCTGCATCGCACCGCGCACCTCGTCCACCGTCAGCGCGCGCACGCGCTGCGTCCAGGTGTCCAGGTAGTCCAGCGGCAGGCCGTTCCAGGCGATGTTGACCACGTTGTCGAGCAGCTTGCGGTTGCTGTCGAAGCGCAGCGCGAAACCGTTGATGAGGTAGTCCTTGGCGGCCTGCAGTTCGGCCTCGGACGGGCCCTCGGCGATGAAGCGCGCCAGGGTCTCGCGCACCACGCGCACGGCCTCGTCGGCCTGGTCCGGCCGCGTGTTGAGCCCGATCTGGAACGCCCCCGCGTGGCGGCCCGGCGAGAAGTGGCTGTAGACGCCGTAGGTCAGGCCGCGCTTCTCTCGGACCTCGATTGTCAGGCGCGAGGTGAAGCCGCTGCCGCCGAGGATGTGGTTGCCCACGAAGAGCGGGAAGAAGTCGGGGTCGTCGCGCTTGAAGCCGGGCTGGCCCATGAGCACCTGCGCCTGCGCGGCGGCCATGGGCAGGCGTTGCTCCGAGGCCGCGGCCAGGGGCTGCACCTCGGGCACGGGCGGCAGCTCGGCGCAACCATTCGGCGCGATGGCGCGCGCCAGCGCGTCGACGATGCGCTCGGCGCCCGCGCGGTCCACCGCGCCCACCATCACCACCTGCGCGCGGCAGGCACTGACGTGGCGACGGTAGAACGCGCGCATGTCCTCCACGCGAATGGCCGCCAGGGTCTCGGGTGTGGTGAACCGCCCGTACGGGTGCTCCCCGTACACGGCACGCCCGAAGGCGTGGCCGGCCACCGTCGGCGGGCGGTTGAGGGCTTCGCGCAGCGCGGCCGTGGCGCGCTCGCGGTCGCGCCGCCACACGGCCTCGGGCCAGGAGGGCCGCGCCAGTTGTTGCGCTGCCAGGGCCACCGCGCGCGACAGGATCGCCGGATCGGTGAGGCTGCGCAGTTGCACCGAGAAGCGGTCGCTGCCCGCGCTTGCGCCGAACTCGGCGCCCAGGTCCACCCAGGCCGCGGCCAGGGCGTTCTCGTCACGCGCGGGCTGGCCTTCGTAGGCGCCCACGCCACCGTCCAGCAGGCCCGCCGCCGCATGGGCCAGCCCGGCCTGCGCGGCCGGCTCGCGCCGGCTGCCGCCGTCGAAGTCCATCTGCACGTCGACCATGGGAATGCTCGGGCTGTTCACCAGGTACACCCGCGTGCCACTGGGGTGCACCCAATGTTCGATGGGTATGGCGGCCGAGGCCGCGCCCGCGACCAGCGCCAGGCCCAGTGCGGCCAGCGCACGCTTCGCTGTTGTCCCATGCCTCATCGCGCGCCCTCCCCCGCCCGCGCCTCGGGCACCAGCACGCCGGTGTTGAGCGTGCGATCGATGAAGTAGCGCCGCGCCACCGCGCGCACCTGCTCGGCCGTCACGGCCTGCAACCCCGCCATCAGGCGCTCGCCGGCATCCGTCGGCAAGCCATTGAGCCAGTACGTGCCCTGCTCCTGCGCCTGGTTGAACACCGAGTCGAGCTTGTAGACCTCGGACGCGGTCCATTGCGTCTTCACGCGCTGCAGTTCCTCGTCGTTGACGCCCTCACGCGCGATGCGCTCGATCTCGGCCTTGAGCGCGCCAATGGCCATCTCCGCCGTGACCCCACGCGCCGGCACGGCCGAGGCGGTGAACACCTGTGGCCCACGGCCCATCAGCCCATAGCCCGAGCTCGCGCTGTCGGCGATGCGCTTGCCGCCCATGCCCTGCCCCTGCACCAGCGCGCGCTCCAGGCGCGCGCCGCTGTAGCCGTCGAGCACCCCCGAGAGCACCGCGAGCGCCAGCGCGTCGCGGTTGGTTTCGTCGTCCCCACCGGTGTAGCGGGGCGCGTGCCAGGCCAGCACCACCAGGCCCTGATCCGCCACGGCGCGGTACTCCAGTCGGCGCGGGCCGTGCTGCGGCGGCTCCGTGCGCGGCTTGCGCGAGGGCACGGCGCGCGCGGGTATGCGTCCGTAGGTGCGTTCGGCGATCTCGCGCACGCGATGTGGGTCCACGTCACCCGCCACCACCACGGCGGCGTTGGCCGGCACGTACCAGCGCTGGTGGAAGTCGCGCACGTCCTGCGGCGTCATGGCGTCGATGTCGCTCATCCAGCCGATGATGGGCCGCCGGTACGGACTGGCCTGCCACACCATGGCGTTGAAGGCTTCGAACAAACGCGCGCGCGGCGACTCCTCGGTGCGCTGGCGCCGCTCTTCCTTGATCACCTCGATCTCGCGCGTGAACTCGATGTCGGGCCACTGGTTGCTCGCGAACCGATCGGCGTTGAGCGCCATCACCTCTTCCAGCCGCTCGGCCGGCACCTGCTCGTGGTAGGCCGTGGCGTCGCGGCTGGTGAAGGCGTTCTGGCGCCCGCCCAGCGCGGCCACGCGCTCCGAGAATTCACCCGGCTTCAGGCTTGCACTGCCCTTGAACATCATGTGCTCGAGTGCATGGGCCACGCCGGAGGTGCCGTCGACTTCGTCGATGGCGCCGACGCGCACCCACAGCATGTGCACCGCCGTGGGCGCGCGGTGGTCGGGCCGCACGATCAGCGACATGCCGTTGGCGAGGGTGAAGGACTGGACCGCCGGGGCGGTGGGGGGTGGCGACGCGGCGTGCGCGATGGACGCGGCCAGTGCCAGCCCCAGGAGCGTCAAGAGGCGTTTCATAGAATCCCAAGGATTCCAGAGATTCTCAAATGTTCTCGTTTTTCCGCAAAAAAAATCCCGCGACCCCGCCTGAGGCACCGCTGGCCAGACCCGACGCCTCCCCGGCCGTCGAGCCTGTCCCGCCCCCCGCAGCGGCGATCGCCGCGCCCCCGGAGCCAGCGAACCTGCCCGCGGCCCAGCCCGCGCCAGCCGCCCCGCGCCAGGGCTGGCTCAACCGCTTGAAGAGCGGCTTGCGCCGCACCGGCAGCGGCATCGCCACGGTGTTCACCGGCACGCGCATCGACGAGGACCTGTACGAGGAACTCGAGGCCGCCCTGCTCATGGCCGACACCGGCGTATCGGCCACGCAGCACCTGCTTGGCGACCTGCGCCGCCGCGTGAAGGAGGCCAAAGCCACCGAGCCCGCCGCCGTGAAGGCCCTGCTGGCCGAGGCCATCGCCGACTTGCTGGCGCCCTTGCAGAAGCCGCTGGTCATCGGCGAGCACAAGCCCACCGTCATCATGGTCGCCGGCGTGAACGGCGCGGGCAAGACCACCTCCATCGGCAAACTCACGCGTCACCTGGCCGACGAAGGCGCCAGCGTGCTGCTGGCCGCGGCCGACACCTTCCGCGCGGCCGCGCGCGAACAGCTGGCCGTGTGGGCCGACCGGAACACGGTGGACATCGTGACGCAGGAAGGCGGCGACCCGGCCGCCGTGTGCTTCGACGCCGTGAGCGCCGGCAAGGCGCGCGGCAAGGACGTGGTGCTGGTGGACACCGCGGGCCGCCTGCCCACGCAACTGCACCTGATGGACGAGCTGCGCAAGATCAAGCGCGTGGTGAACAAGGCGGACCCCAGCGGTCCGCACGAGGTGCTGCTGGTCATCGACGGCAACACCGGCCAGAACGCGCTCGCGCAGGTCAGGGCCTTCGACGAGGCGCTGCAACTCACCGGCCTCGTCATCACCAAGCTCGACGGCACGGCCAAGGGCGGCGTGCTCTGCGCCATCGCGCGGGAACGGCCCGTGCCCGTGTACTTCATCGGTGTCGGCGAGAAACTCGAGGACCTGGAAACCTTCGACGCGCGCGAGTACGCGCAGGCCCTGCTCAGCTAGCGTCTTCCTCGCTGTAGTGGCGCCAGCGGCCCATGGCCTGGCGCATGGTGAGCACCTGCCGCTCGAAGGTGGGACAGGCCTGGCACATCGCCATGTGCAAACGCAAGGCCCAACGCTCCAGGCGCGGCAGTTCGCGGTCCTCCCGCGCGATGATCAGCGCGGTGACTTCCTTGCAGGTGCGGCGCAACGGGTAGATGGGCTTCATGCGGCGTCTCGGCGGGCGAACCAGTTGAGCTCCAGGCATTCGCGCAAGCGCAGGCGGGCCCGGTGCAACTGCACGTACAGATTGGTCGGCGTGAGCGAGAGCTCCTTACAGATCTCCTCGCTGCCCATCTCCAGCCACTCGCGCATCAGGAACAGGCGCCCCTGCACGGGCGGCAGTTTCTCGGTGCAGGCTTCCAGGATGCTCATGAACTGGCGATTGTCCAGGTCCTGCTCGGGATTGCCCCAATCGGCCGGCCGCTCGGCGAAGTGGCCATCGGCCTTGAAGGGCAGGTAGTCCAGCGGGTCGGCCTCGTCGTCCTCGCCCTGGCCCAGCGTCACCTCGCGCCCGTGCTGGCGCAGGGCATCGACGATCTTGTGCTTGAGGATGCCCACGAGCCAGGTCCGCAATTGCGCGCGCCGCTCGAAGGCCTGCGGCTTGGCGATCGCGGCCAGCACGGTCTCGGACACCGCGTCCTCGGCCCAGGACTCGTTGCGCAGTTGCAGGCGGGCGAACTTCATGAGGTAGGCCCGCGATTCGGCGACTTCCTGCTCGAACGTTGAAGACGACATGGCGCGCGAGTGTAGTGAATGGCGGTGACCGCATGGCGACGGGCGGTGTAAGAACCCGCGCCGTGCCGCGACACAAGCCCACCAGACCGCTTGCACCGGGCCATCGCGCGGTGGGCACTGGGTTTGAGGAGCCATTCCCATGAACCAACGCCAATTCCTCGCCGCCGCCGCCGGCTCGCTGATGTCCCTCGCCCTGCTGTCCACGCCCGCGCTGGCGCAGAACAGCGGCAAGGAAAAGTGCTACGGCATCGCCAAGGCCGGTCAGAACGATTGCGCCAACCTCGCCGGCACGCACTCCTGCGCGGGCCAGGCCAAGATGGACATGGACAAGGGCGACTGGAAGTACGTGCCCACGGGTACCTGCAAGCAGATGGGCGGCCTGTCGGCCGATGAGGCCAAGAAGGCCACGATGAAGAGCTGATCGCCAGCCCGGCACGCGCCATGCCAGCCCATACGTCCAACGACGCCGACGCGCCCGAGGTGGGCATCGGCTGGCGCGCGCCGCATCAGCGTGCCCTGCTCGAACAGAAGCCCGCGCTGGATTTCATCGAGGTGCACGCGGAGAACTTCTTCGCGCCCCATCCATCGGCGCGCGCGCCTTTGCTCAAGGCGCGTGAGTCCCACGACCTGAGCCTGCACGGCGTGGGCCTGTCGCTGGGGTCCGCAGGGGGCATCGACCCCTGGCACCTGGAGCGCCTGGCCGAACTCGTGGCCGAGACCGGACCACGCTTCGTGAGCGAGCACGCGAGCTTTGCGCGCGGCACCTGGCAAAGCCGCACCGTGCACGCCGCCGACCTGCTGCCCCTGCCCTTCACCCGCGAGGCACTGGACGTGCTGTGTGCCAACGTGCAGCGCGTGCAGGAGCGCCTGCGCCGCCCGATCGCGGTGGAGAACCTCTCCGCCTACCTGTGCTGGCCCGAGGCCGACTTCGACGAAGCCGGCTTCCTCACCGAACTGAGCCGCCGCAGCGGCTGCCACCTGCTCGTGGACGTGAACAACCTCGTGGTCAACGCGCTCAACGACCAGCGCGCCGGCCGCATCGACGCCCCCTTGCCCGCCGTGCGCCGCTGGCTCGATGCGATCCCGCCCGACCGCGTGAGCGAGTTGCACCTGGCCGGCCACCACGACCGCGGCGACCTCGTGATCGACGACCACGGCAGCCGCGTGCCCGGCCTGGTGTGGCAGGCGTACCGCCACGCCGTCGCGCGCTTCGGCCCCGTGCCCACGCTGATCGAGTGGGACACGGACATCCCCGCGCTGGAGGTGCTGCTGGATGAAGCCGCCACCGCGCGGCGCCTGGGCCGGGAGGCCTCGCGCGCGAGCGCCGTGGAGCGCATCGCATGAACACCCCGCTCGCGCAGCGGCAGAGCGAACTGCTCGACGCCTTGCTGCAGCCCCGCCCACCGGAGCCCGGTGCCGCCTGGCACGGCAAGGGCCTGAGCGCCTACCGCGCCAACGCCCACGCGCACGCCGAGCGCGCGCTGCGCGACGCCTACCCCGTGGTCGCCCAGTTGATCGGCGAGGACGCCTTCCACCCCCTCGCCCGCGCCCTGTGGCACCACCACCCACCCGAGCGCGGCGATCTCTCGGAGTGGGGCGCCGCGCTGGCGGCCTTCATTACCGCGCAGAGCGACCTGAACGGCCTGCCCTACCTGAGCGACGTGGCCCGGCTGGAATGGGCCCTGCACCTGGCCTCACGTGCCGCGAACGCCACCCCCGACGCCGCGAGCTTCGCCTGGCTACAGCGCGAGCCCCCCGAACGCCTGCGCCTGAGGCTGGCCCCCGGCACGGCGATCGTGCGCAGTCCCTGGCCCGTGCTCAGCCTGCTCGACGCCCATCTGCATGGCGAGCCGGACTTCGCCACCGTGGCCCGGCGCCTGAGCGACGGCGTGGCCGAGAGCGTGCGCGTGTGGCGCCAGGGCGCCACCCTGCGGCTCACGCCTGTCGACGACACGCTCGCGCGCTTCGAGGCCGCGCTGCTGGGTGGCCACACGCTCGGCCAGGCCCTGGACGACACGCCGATCGATGCCGTCGCCTGGCTGGGCGAGGCGGTGCGCAGCGGTCTGTGCGTGGGCGTGACGCCCGATGCAATCCACAACGAAGGAGAACCCCCATGTCCACCCACCCGCTGATCCACCGCGTCGCCGCCTGGTGGCAACCCATCGACCGCCTGCTCGACGCCGCCCAACCGCTGGGCGCGCTGCTCGCGCGGCTGTACATCGCGCAGGTCTTCTTCCTCTCGGGCTTGACCAAGATCCGCGACTGGGACACCACCCTGCTGCTGTTCACCGAGGAGTACCACGTGCCCCTGCTGCCGCCCGCCATGGCCGCCGTCATGGGCACGGCGGGCGAACTGGCCCTGCCCGTGCTGCTGGTGCTGGGCCTGGCCGGGCGCTTCTCGGCGCTCGGGCTGTCGGTGGTCAACGTGGTGGCGGTGCTGAGCCTGAGCGAGATCGCCCCGGCGGCCTTTCAGCAGCACCTCACCTGGGGCGCGCTGCTGGCCGCGCTCGCGCTGTTCGGTCCGGGGCGCTGGTCGCTGGACCATTGGCTGGGCGGTCGCCTGCGTTCCTGATCCCCATCGCGCGGGGCCGTACCATCGCGGCCCATGCGCAGCGGCATCACCCGACTTGTCCTCATCGGCGCAGGCCCGGCCCACCGAGAGGTGCTGGCCCGCCTGACGCGACACCACCCCGCCGACCTGCAGGTCACCCTGCTGGCCCCGCCTCCCGCGCCGGTGCACGAACCCCTGGTGCCGGCCGTGGTCGCGGGCCGGTACACGGCCGATTCCTGCCGCGTGGGCCTGTCGGGCCTGCTCGCCCTGGCCCACGCGCGCTGGGTCGGCGCTCGCTGCACCGCCCTGGACGTCGAGGGCCGCCTGGTGCGCGCCGCGCCGGCCGACGGCGGCGCGCCGATCGAGCTGCCCTTCGACCTGCTCTCGCTGGACACCGCCGCCACCACCGACCGCGAGGCGCTGGAGCAGCGCCTGCCTGGCGCGCGCGACATGGCGCTCGCGCGCTACCCCACCGAGGCCTTCCTGGGCCTGTGGCCGCGCGTGGTGTCGCTGGCGCGCCAGCGGCCGTTGTCGGTGGCCGTCATCGGCGCGGGCGCGGCGGCCATCGAACTGGTCTTCGCCGCGGCGCAGCGCCTGCGCGCCGAGGGCCAGGCCGGCACCATCCTCACCCTGCTCACCGACGGCGGCGTGCTGGCCGGCGACCTGCCGCCCACCGTGGCCTCGCGCGTGCGGCGCGAACTCAAGCGCCAGCGCATCCACGTGCTCAACGAACCCTGCACCGGCCTCTCGGTCGATGGCGTGCGCCTGGCCAACGGCGCGCTGCTGCGCTGCGACGTGCCCCTGGTGGCCGGTGCCGCGCAAGCGCCGCTGTGGCTGCGCGACACGCCACTGGCGCTCGCCGACGGCGGGCAGGTGCTCGTCAACCGCTTCCAACAGAGCCCGAGCCACCCGAACGTGTTCGCCGCCGGCCACGCCGCGCGCCGCGACGACCACCCCTACCCCGACATCGCCATGGCCTCGGCGCGCGCGGGCGCCGCGCTCGCGCACAACCTGCTGGCCGCGTTCGACGGTCAGCCCCTGCAGCCGCACTGGCCGGCGCAGCGCGTGTTCACACGGCTGTCCTGCGGCACCGACCGGGCCATCGCCGCCTGGGGCCCGCTGCGCGCCCAGGGCACCTGGGTGGCGCGCTGGAAAGACCGCGACGCGCGGCGCGAGGTGGCCGCACCGGCACCACAGGAAGAGGATCCGGCGCGCCCGATGTAGATCACCCACCATGGACGGCCCGTAAACTTGGGGACTACCCCCTACTGGTATCGACCGACCATGCGCCAGCGCCCCGCCTCCTTCCTCAGCCTCGGCATCGCGCTGATGGCCGCCCTGGGCGCCAGCGCCGCTCTCGCCCAGGCCGCGGCCGAACCGGCGCGCGTGCTGCACCCCTGGCAGGCCGCGCCGCCGCGCCTGTCGGCCGAGGCCTACTTCACCAACCTCAAGGACGGCGACCGCATCGAGACGCCCTACGTGCTCAGGTTCGGCCTCTCGGGCGGCTGGGGCCTGGCGCCCATCGCGCAGGCCGGGCAGGGCAAGAGCGGTCACCACCACCTGCTGGTCAACCGCGACCTGCCCCTCAACTTCAAGCAAGCCCTGCCCTTCAACGACCAGTACATCCACTTCGGCAAAGGCCAGATGGAAACCGTGCTCACGCTGGCCCCGGGCGAGTACACGCTGCGCATGCTGCTGGCCGACCAGAAGCACCTGCCGCACTTCGTCTTCAGCAAGCCCGCGAAGATCACCGTCACGCGCAAGAACGACACCGATCCCGCCACGCTGCAGAAGAAGGGCCTGGAGATCGACATGGCGCAGGGCAACAGCGTGCGCCCGCCCTTCCTGGTGCGCTTCCACGCCTCGCTGCTCAACGTGGCGCAGATGTCGCAGAAGATCCCCGACACGGGCCACTTCAAGCTCACCGTGGCCCCCGCGGGCGGTGGCGCCCCGGCGGTGATGGACTTCCGCGACGGGCAGACCGAGGTCTGGCTGGCACCGCCCGCAGGTGCCTACAACCTCAAGCTCGAGATGCTCGACAACCTCGACGGCGCCAAGCCATTGGTGGAGCCGGCCACGGCGCGCATCGAGGTCCGCTGAGCGCCACCGTTCAGCAGCCGAGCCGCTCGGCCAGGTCCAGCAGGTCGCGCGCGTGGTGGGTGTTCGCCGGGTCGGGCGACACGTCCTTCACGTGCGCGGCGCCGAACTCCAGCGGGCGTTCGATGTAGGCCGTGGCCAGGCCGCAGGCGCGCGCGGCGGCCAGGTCGTTCTGGTGGGCGGCCACCATCATCACCTCGGCGGGTGACAGGTCGAACACCCCGGCCGCGCCGAGGTAGACGCGCGGGTCGGGCTTGTAGGCGTGAAACACTTCAGCGGAGAGCACGCAGTCCCAGGGCAGGCCGGCGCGCTTGGCCATGTTGGTGAGCAGGCCGATGTTGCCGTTGGACAGCGAGCAGATCGTGAAGCGCGTCTTGAGGCGCGTGAGCCCCGCCACGCTGTCGGGCCAGGGGTTCAGTCGATGCCACACGCGGTTCAGGTGGGCGCGCTGCGCCTCGTCCAGGTGCTCCAGCCCGAAGCGCGGCAGGATGTCTTCAAGCATGCGCCGGTGCAACTCGTCCAGGCGCGTCCAGCCGATCTCGCCGCTGCGCACGCGCTGCATGGCGGGCTGGTAGCCCTCGCGCCAGGCGCGCGCGAAGGCGTCGGCGTCCACCTGCGGGTGCGCGGCCTGCACCTCGCGCACGATGCTGCCGTGCCAGTCGACAACGGTGCCGAAGATGTCGAAGACGAGGACAGAAATCGGGGGCATACGGGTCTCCTTCTTGGTTGGACGGGTCTTTGCAAATTCAGGATCCATTCTTGAATTGGCAAAAACCGCTCAGCTCACACCACACCGTACGCGCGCAGCAGCTCCCCCCAGGCCGCCAGCTTGCGCTCGAACGACCAGCTCGCGTTCGCCGGGCTCGTCGAGGGCAGGCGGTGCACCGGCAGGCCGAAGGCAGCGGTGAGCCGCGCGTGGCGGAAGCTCTCGCCGCCGTTGTGCGCGATGGCACGCAGCTCGGGGCACGCACGGCGCAGGCGCGCGAAGTCGTTGAGCTCGGCCTCGCGGATGGCGGTGTCCAGGCTGCCTTCGCGCTCGCAACTGGCGTACACGTCCCAGATGCCCAGCCCGTGGGCCAGGACCGCCGCCACGCGCTCGTCGTAGCCGGCCTGCACCAGCGGCTCGTTCCACAGGGTGCCCAGGATCTTCCAGAACGCGTTCTGCGGGTGCCCGTAGTACTGCTGCGCGCGCAGCGAGGCCACGCCGGGGAAGCTGCCCAGCACCAGCAGCCGCGTGTTCGGATCGGCAATGGGGGGCAGGCCGATGAGCCGCGTCATGCCAAGGCCGCCAGGCGCGGCAGCACGCGCCGCGCGTTGTCGCTCGTGGTGCGCGCGAGTTCCTCCGCCGCCACGCCGCGCAAGCCGGCGATCACCTCGCCGATGCGCGGCAGTTCGCGCGGGTGGTTCACGCCTTGCGGGCGGCCCGCCGCGCGCTCGGCCGCCGTCGCGTACAACCACCGCGGCGGGATGTCGGGCGCGTCGGTCTCCAGCACCAGGGCGTCGAGCGGCAGCTCACTCGCCAGGCGGCGGATCTGCCGCGCGGTGTCGAAGGTGGACGCACCGCCGAAGCCCAGCGCGAAGCCGCGCTCGACGAAGGCCGTGGCCTGCTCCAGGCTGCCGTTGAAGGCGTGGCCGATGCCGCCGTCCACCGGCAACTCGCGCAGGCCCTTGAGCAGGGCGTCGGCGCTGCGCCGCACGTGCAGGATCACCGGCAGGCCGTGTCGGCGCGCCAGGCGCAATTGCGCCCGGTAAAAGCGCGTCTGCCGCTCGCGCATGGCGGGTTCGGTGAGTTCGGGCACGAAGAAGTCGAGTCCGATCTCCCCGACGGCCACCAGGCGTGGGTCGTCGCGGTGGGTGTGCAAGGCCTCGTCCAGCGCGTCCAGGTCGGCGTCGTGCGCGCCCGGCACGCACAGCGGGTGGATGCCCAGCGCATAGGCGTCGTCGAGCCGGTGCGCGAGTTCGCGCACCACGTCCCAGTTGGTGCGCGCCACGGCGGGGATCACGCAGCGCGCGACGCCGCGCTCGCGCGCCTGCGCGCGCAGGGCCGCGACCTCACCGGCCGCGAACTCGCTCGCGTCGAGGTGGGCGTGCGTGTCGATCCACAGGGGTGTCATCGTTGCGCGTATAAGCTCGTAGTGGCATTGTGACCGCAACACCCAAGCCCCAAGGAGGACCGCCATGACACCCCGCTGGATCGCCACGCTCGCCCTGCCCTTGCTCGCTGGCCTGAGTGCCTGCGCCACGCCCGCCGGCCCGGGCGGCGCGCCGTCGCTGGTGGGCACCGAGTGGCGCCTGGAGGACCTGGGCGGCGCGGGCGTGCTCGACCGCGTGCCCGCCACGCTGGCCTTTCCCGAAGCCGGCCGCGTGGCCGGCAACGGTTCGTGCAACCGCTTCTTCGGCAGCTACACCCTGGTGCAGGACCGCATCGCCTTCGGCCAGATGGGCATGACGCGCATGGCCTGCGCGGGCGCCGTGGGCGAGCAGGAGAACCGCTACATGGCCGCGCTGCAGAAAGCGCAGCGCGTGCAGGTGCAGGGCATGACGCTCACGCTGAGCGTGGAGGGCATGGACAAGCCTTTGCGCTTCTCCCGAACCAAGCCCTGAAGCTCAGCCCAGCCGGCCCGCGTTCAGGCGCAGCACGCGGCCGCAGCGCGCCGCCAGGCCCTCGTCGTGCGTCACCACCACGAAGGCCGTGCCCTGGTCGCGCGCCAGGTCCATCATCAGTTCGAACACGCCATCGGCCGTGGCGCGGTCCAGGTTGCCGGTGGGCTCGTCGGCCAGCACGCAGGCCGGTTGCGTCACCAGGGCCCGCGCGATGGCCACGCGCTGGCGCTCGCCGCCCGAGAGCTCGGCCGGGCGGTGCGCCAGGCGGGCGGACAGGCCCACGCGCGCCAAGGTCGCGCTGGCGCGCTCGGCCGCCTCGGCGCGCGGCTGGCGGCGGATCCACAGCGGCATGGCCACGTTGTCGCGCGCGCTGAACTCGGGCAGCAGGTGGTGGAACTGGTAGACGAAGCCCAGGTGCTGGTTGCGCAGCTCGCCCTGGCGTGACGGACCCAGCGCCGAGAGCTGTTGACCCTTGAGCGCGACCGTGCCGCTGCTGGGCGCGTCCAGCCCGCCCAGCAAATGCAGCAGCGTGCTCTTGCCGGAGCCCGAGGCGCCCACGATGGCCACCGTCTCGCCCGCGTGCACGTCCAGGTCCACGCCCTGGAGCACGCTCACGTCCAGGCGGCCTTCGATGAAGCGCTTCGTGAGGCCACGAGCAGAAAGAACGATCTCGGTCATGATGGTTTCGCCGCTGGGCCGCCCCAAGGCGAAACGCACCCCCTTGGGGGGCAGCGACCCGCGCAGCGGCGGAGCGTGGGGGTTCTATTCATAACGCAGCGCCTCGGCGGGGTTGACGCGGCTGGCGCGCCAGCTCGGGTACAGCGTGGCCAGGAAGGCCAGCACCAATGAAATCACCGCCACCGGCACGATGTCGCCCTGCTGCGGGTCGCTGGGCATGCGGCTGATGAGGTAGATGTCCTGCGGCAGGAAGCTCGCGCCCAGCAGGCGCTCCAGCGCGGGCACGATCGTGTCGATGTTGAACGCCACGCCCAGCCCCAGCAGCAGGCCGAGGCCGGTGCCGATGACGCCCACCGCCGCGCCCTGCACCACGAAGATGCCCATGATGCTGCGCGGGCTCGCGCCCAGGGTGCGCAGGATGGCGATGTCGGCGCGCTTGTCGGTCACCGTCATCACCAGCGTGGACACGAGGTTGAACGCGGCCACCGCCACGATCAGCGTGAGGATGATGAACATCATGCGTTTCTCGAGCTGCACGGCCGCGAACCAGGTGCGGTTCTGGCGCGTCCAGTCGCGCACCAGCAGCCCCGGCGGCAGCTCGGCCGCCATCGTCACCGCCACTTCGCGCGCGGCGTGCAGGTCGCGGATCTTCACGCGCACGCCGGTGGGGCCTTCCACGCGGAAGATGCGCGCGGCGTCGTCCTGGTGCAGCATGGCCAGGGCCGAGTCGTATTCGTAGTGGCCCGAATCGAAGGTGCCGACCACCGTCATGCTGCGCACGCGCGGCACCACGCCGGCCGGCGTGACCTGCCCGCTCGGTGCGATCAGGGTGACCGTGTCGCCCGCGATCACGCCCAGGCCGCGCGCCAGTTCACCGCCGAGCACGATGCCGAATTCGCCCGGCTTGAGACGCGGCAGCACGGTGTCGGACAGATCGGCCGCGAGATCGGTCACCTTGGGCTCCAGCGCCGGGTCGATGCCGCGCACCAGCACGCCCTTCATGTCCTCGCCACGCGCGATCAGCGCCTGCGCGCCCACGAAGGGCGCGGCGCCCAGCACCTCGGGGCGCGCTTCGATGGTGGACAGCACCGTGGGCAGGTCGGGAATGGCCTGGCCGCCGGCCTCGAACACCTCGATGTGCGAGAGCACGCCGAGCATGCGGTCGCGCACCTCCTTCTGGAAGCCGTTCATGACGGACAGCACGATGATCAGCGCGGCCACGCCCAGCGCGATGCCCAGCATGGACACGCCGGAGATGAAGGAGATGAAGCCGTTGCGCCGGGTGGCGCGGCCAGCGCGCGTGTAGCGCCAGCCCAGCAGGAGTTCGTAGGGGGTTTGCATGGGTGATCGGCGGGCATTGTGGCATCCCCGACAATCGCGGCATGCCCGACGAGCCCTTGGTCCTGGATCCCGCGCACCACTGGCTGGTTCCTTTTGCCGCCCCTCTCGAAGGGGTGGATCCCCCCGCCCTGCCCGCGCTCGACGCCCTGCTCGCGCTGTTGCGCGAGGCCGCGCGCGACGCCGACGACGGCCTGAGCCTGAGCCCGCCGCACGAACGCGCGCTGGCCCGCGCCCAGGGCCTGCCCTTGCGCGACGGTGCCCTGCCCTGGGCCGCGCTGGCCAGCGACACGCCCCACACGCCACAGGCCTGGGTGCACCCCGTGCACCTGCAGGTGGGCACGGGCCAGGTGACGCTGCAGACCGCCGAGCAGGCCGGCGGGCTCGACGAAGCCGAATCGCGCGCGCTGTTCGACGCCCTGGCCCCGCTGTGCGCGGAGGATGGCGTGGCATTGCGCTTCGACAGCCCCACGCGCTGGCTCGCGCGCGGCGAGCGGCTGGGTGGCCTGGCCTGCGCCAGCCTGGACCGCGTGAGCGCCCGCTCCCTGGCCACCTGGCTGCCGCGCGGCGAGCAGGCGCGCTGGCTGCAGCGCCTGCAGAGCGAGGCACAGATGCTTTTCTACACGCACCGCGTGAACGACGCGCGCGAGGCCGCGCGGCACCTGCCCATCAACGGCGTGTGGCTCAGCGCGCCCGGCGCGGTGGACGACGGGCTGCGCTGGCGCCCCGCGCCCACGGTGGACGACCGCCTGCGCACGGCCGCCCTCGCGGGCGACACCGAGGGTTGGCGCCGCGCCTTCATCGCGCTCGACCAGTCCCTCTTCACCACCTTGCTCGAACGCGCCCGGCGCGGCGAGCCCCTGGCCCTCACCCTCTGCGGCGAACGCGCGGCCCTCACGCTCGTGGCCGAGCGTCCCGGCCTCGCGCAACGCTTCGCCCGCGCCCTCGGCCTGCGTCCACGCGCCAGCGCTCAAGACCTGCTCAAGACCCTATGAAAATCATCACCCGCGACGTTCCGCCGCGCGCCGCCTGGGCGCTTGAACAGGCCGGCCTGCACCCGCTGCTGGCGCGCCTGTTCGCCGCGCGCGGCGTCACCACCTCCGACGAACTGGACGACACACTTGGGCGCCTGCTGCCGCCCGACACCATGAGCGGCGCGCGCGAGGCCGCGCGGCAACTGGCCGACGCCATGGCCGCCCGGCAGCGCATCTGCATCGTGGCCGACTACGACTGCGACGGCGCCACCGCCTGCGCCGTGGGCGTGCGAGGCCTCAAGCTGCTCGGCGCGCCGCTGGGCTTCGACAGCGTCGGCTATCTGGTGCCCGATCGCGTGGTCGACGGCTATGGCCTCACGCCCGCCATCGCGCGGCGCGTGAAAGACAGCGGCGCCGACGTGCTGGTCACCGTGGACAACGGCATCGCCAGCGTCGAGGGCGTGCGCACCGCGCACGAACTGGGCCTGCGCGTCGTCGTGACCGACCACCACCTGCCCGGCCCGCAACTGCCGGCCGACTGCGTCATCGTGAACCCCAACCAGCCCGGCTGCGCCTTCGAGAGCAAGAGCATCGCTGGCGTGGGCGTGATGTTCTACGTGCTGCTGGCGCTGCGCGCGGAGTTGCGCGAGCGTGGTGTTTTCGATGCGAAGAATCAACCCCGCATCGACGCGCTGCTGCCGCTGGTGGCCCTGGGCACCGTGGCCGACGTGGTGAAGCTCGACGGCAACAACCGCCGCCTGGTCGCGCAGGGCCTGAAGCGCGTGCGCGCCGGCGCCTTGCCGGCTGGCATGGCGGCCCTGTTCGCCGCCGCGGGCCGGCGCGTGGAGACCGCCAGCGGCTTCGACTTCGGCTTCGCCCTGGGTCCGCGCCTGAACGCGGCGGGCCGGCTGGCCGACATGACCTTGGGCATCGAATGCCTGCTCACCGACGACCCCGCGCGCGCCGATGAGCTCGCGCGCACGCTCGACGGCATCAACCGCGAGCGCAAGCTCATCGAGGGCGAGATGCGCGAGCAGGCCCTGGAGATGGCCGAGGCCCTGTTCGACGAGGGCGAGGAGCCGCCGCCCGCCATGGTGCTGTTCGACCCCGACTTCCATGAGGGCGTGGTCGGCATCGTGGCCTCGCGCCTGAAGGACAAGCTGCACCGGCCCACCTTCGTCTTCGCCGCCAGCGCGGCGCCGGGCAAGGAGCACGAGCTCAAGGGCTCGGGACGCTCCATCCCCGGCTTTCACCTGCGCGACGCGTTGGACCTGGTGGCCAAGCGCCACCCGGGTGTGCTGCTGCGCTTCGGTGGCCACGCCATGGCGGCGGGTTGCACCATCGACGAGGAGCACCTGGACACCTTCGAGCAAGCCTTGCAGCAGGTGGCGCACGAGTGGCTGGACGCGGCCACGCTGCAGCGCCGCCTGGAGGCCGATGGCGCGCTGGACCGGCAGTACCGCCGGCCGGACCTGGTGGACGTGCTGCAGTCGCACGTGTGGGGCCAGGGCTTCGCGCCGCCGGTGTTCTGCGAGGAGGTGCGGGTGGTGAGCCAGCGCATCGTGGGCGAGAAGCACCTGGCGCTCAAGCTGCAGCACCAGGGGGATGCGGTGGACGGCATCTGGTTCGGGCACACCGAGCCGCTACCGGAGAAGGTGAAGATCGCGTTCCGGTTGGAACTGGACGAGTGGCAGGGACAGCGGCGGGTTCGGTTTCTGGTCGAGGCTGCGGAGATCTGAGTCACCTCTTGCGCGCAGGTTTCACACCTGCACCTCGCGAAGCTCGCGGCCACTGGGTGCCCTGCTCCGCGAATGTCCCCCGCCAAGGGCTGCGCCCTTGGCTCCTCCTTTATTTCGCTGCGCAGGGCACCCAGCGTCCGCGAGCTGCAGACCCGTTGGCGCACCCATCGACCGAGTGCCAACGAGGTCGGCGGTGATCGGGTGTCCGGCGCAGCGACATAAAGGAGGAGGAGCGGAGCGCGCCAGCGATCCGCTCCGGGGGACAGTCGCGGAGCCGGACACCCGAGCGCCGACGACCGGAGCCGCCGGAGAACGACTCGGCCGCCGACGACCGGCCCCCCCAGAGAAACCCCGTAAAAAAGGAGAGAGGTCAGCCCATCAGGGCTTCACGCACCGCCGCCAGTTGGCGACGAGAAACGGCCAGCCGCTCCTCCACCCCATCGAGCCGCACCGTCCAGCCCTCGCCCTCGACCGGATCGCTGTGTTTTTCAACGGCCCGCACCGCCCGACGCGACACCAGCGCATTGCGGTGCACCCGCACGAACAGGTGAGAGTAGCGCGACTCCAGGTCGCTCAGCGCGCCGTCGTAGATGTGTTCCTTCTCCGCCGTGCGCACGGTGATGTACTTCAGCTCGGCCTTCAGGTAGATGATGTCCGACAGCGCCACGCGCTCGCTGCGCCCGCGCTCCTGGATGATCAGCGCCTCCGGCGGGCCCGAATCACCCCCGCCTTCCTTGCCCGCGCGCACCTTCACCACCTTCTGCAGCGCCTGCTGCAGCCGCTCGCGCCGCACCGGCTTGGTCAGGTAGTCCACCGCCTCCACCTCGAACGCGCTCACCGCGTGCTCCGGGTAGGCCGTCACGAACACGATCGAGGGCGGCGCCGCCATCTGGCGCAGCGTGTTCGCCAGGGTGATGCCATCCACCCCCGGCATGTGCACGTCCAGCAGCACCAGCTCACAGTGGGTGCGCTGGATCATGTCCATCGCCTGCACGGCGTTGCCGGCCTCACCCACCACGTCGGTGCGCGGCTCGGTGCATTCGCTCAGCAGGGTGCGCATGCGCGAACGCGCCAGGGCTTCATCGTCGACGATCAGAACCTTCAGTGCCATGTTTGTTCTCCGTGATCGGTCTTTGCCATGCCGCGCTTATACCGGGATTTCGAGACGCACCTGAAACACGCCGTTGACCAGCGCGCTCTGGAAGCGGCCCTGCACATCATGCAACAAGGTCAGCCGTTGCCGCACGTTGTCCAGTGCGAGGCCGTTGCCGCGCTTGCCGCTGCCCGCCGGCACGGTGTTGGTGACCTTGATCACCACCACCCCGCCCCGGCGCTGCGTGCTGATGCGCACCGTGGCACCAACGGGGCTGGGCTCCACACCGTGCTTCACCGCATTCTCCACCAGCGGCTGCAGGATCAGGGGCGGCAGTCGGGCCTTGGAGGCCGCCTCGTCGATCGCCCACTCCACCTGCAGGCGGTCGCCGAAACGCACCTGCTCGATGGCCAGGTAGTGCTCGGCGAGCTCGAGTTCCTGCCACAGGGGCACCGCCTCCTTCGGGTCGGCCAGCGCGTGGCGGAACAGCTCGCTCAGGTCTTCCAGCAGGCTTTCGGCCTTGGCCGGCTCCTCACGCACCAGGGCGATGGCACTGTTGAGCGTGTTGAACAGGAAGTGTGGGCGGATGCGCGCCTGCAGCTCGGCCAGCCGGGCCGTGGTGCCCGCGGGCATGCGCGCCTTGGCACGCCACACCAGCCCGGCCACCAGCACCGCCGCCACCAGGGCGCCCGCCGCGGCCGAGGCGAACCACAGGTTGTGCGTGAGGATGCCCAGCCAGACCACCAGCGCGCAACCGTACAGGCCCGCCACGGCGCCGAGCGCGACAGCGACCGTCCACTGCCAGTGCGTAGGCATGCGCCCGAGCTGGCGCTTGAGCGCGCAGATGGCCAGCAGCCAGGCCAGCACGGCGGGCAGGGCCGCGCCGGTGTAGATGGCCAGCGAGGCGCCCCAGGTGAGGAAGCTGCTGGCCGTGAACAGCGCTGCCACGGCCACGATGGCCTGCACGAACAGCACCGCGCGCAGCACCACGCCGACCTGGCAGGTGTCGAACACCTGCACGCGGGCCCGCACGTACTCGGGCATCTCCGTGAGCGGACGCGCGCCCGCCGCGTGGGGCAACTCCTGGAAGGTCGATAAAATCCGCGAATCTTTCATGGGAAGCGATGCCGTTTTCCGTTCGGTCGGCCGCCCAGGCCCGCGCTTGGTTGCCCAGGCGCTCTCACACTCCCCCGTCCAGCCGCTGACAACACCATGTCATCCAACCAACTCGACAAGAAATCCGAAGCCTGGTCCGCCCTATTCTCGGAGCCGATGAGCGAGTTGGTCAAGCGATACACCGCGAGCGTCTTCTTCGACAAGCGACTGTGGCAGGCCGACATCCAGGGCAGTCTCGCACATGCCGAGATGCTGGCGGCACAAGGCATCATCGGCCAGTCGGATCACGCGGACATCCAGCGCGGCATGGCGCAGATCACCCGCGAGATCGAGAGCGGCGAATTCGAGTGGAAGCTCGACCTGGAGGACGTGCACCTCAACATCGAGGCCCGACTGACGCAACTGGTGGGCGACGCCGGCAAGCGCCTGCACACCGGCCGCAGCCGCAACGACCAGGTGGCCACCGACGTGCGCCTGTGGCTGCGCGGCGAGATCGACCTCATCGACGGCCTGCTGAACGAGCTGCAGCGCGCGCTGGTGGACGTGGCCGAGCAGAACGTGGACGTGATCCTGCCCGGCTTCACGCACCTGCAGGTGGCGCAGCCCGTGAGCTTCGCGCACCACCTGCTGGCCTATGTGGAGATGTTCTCGCGCGACGCCGAGCGCTTCGCCGACGTGCGCCGCCGCACCAACCGGCTGCCGCTGGGCAGCGCGGCATTGGCCGGCACCACCTACCCGCTGGACCGCGAGCGCGTGGCAAAGACCCTGGGCATGGTGGATGAGAAGGGCTTCCCCGTGGTCTGCCAGAACAGCCTGGACGGCGTGAGCGACCGCGACTTCGCCATCGAATTCAGCGCCGCGGCCTCGCTGTGCATGGTGCACATCAGCCGCTTCAGCGAAGAGCTGATCCTGTGGATGAGCCAGAACTTCGGCTTCGTGAAGATCGCCGACCGCTTCACCACCGGCTCGTCCATCATGCCGCAGAAGAAGAACCCGGACGTGCCCGAGCTCGCGCGCGGCAAGACGGGGCGCGTGGTGGGCCACCTCATGGGCCTCATCACGCTGATGAAGGGTCAGCCCCTGGCCTACAACAAGGACAACCAGGAAGACAAAGAGCCGCTGTTCGACACCGTGGACACGCTCACCGACACGCTGCGCATCTTCGCGGAGATGGTGGGCGGGCAGTTGAACCCGGCCACGGGCAAGAAGGAAGGCGGCCTCACCGTGAACGCGCAGGCGATGGAAGCCGCCGCCAACAAGGGCTACGCCACGGCCACCGACCTGGCCGACTACCTCGTGAAGAAGGGCCTGCCCTTCCGCGACGCGCACGAGACCGTGGCGCACGCGGTGAAGGCCGCCACCTCGCACAACTGCGACCTGTCCGAGCTGCCGCTCACCGTGTTGCAGGGCTTTCACGCCAGCATCGGCAAGGACGTTTACGAGGTGCTGAGCCTGCGCGGCTCGCTCTCGGCGCGCAACACCCTGGGCGGCACGGCGCCGGCGCAGGTGCGCGCACAGATCGCGCGGCACCGCGCCCGCCTGGGCTGAGCCTGGCGAGCGCCCACGCCGCATGCACGAGCCCATCGACCTCGGCACGCTGCGGGTGGTGATCGCCGCGGCCGACCTGGGCTCCATCAGCGCGGCCAGCGAACGGCTGCACCTGGCGGTGGCCGCCGCCAGTTCGCGCATCACGACGCTGGAAGACGCACTGGGCTTTCGCATCTTCGAGCGTTCCTCGCGCGGCGTGCAACTCACGCCGGCCGGCCAGATGCTGGTGCAGCGCAGCCGCGCCCTGCTGACCGACGCCGACCGCCTGGCCCAGCACCTGCAGGGCTACAGCCAGGGGCTGCAGGGCCAGGTGCGCGTGCTGGCCAACACCTCGGCACTGCTCGAGGTGTTGCCGCAGCGCTTGCAGCGCTTCCTCTGCAGCCACCCGCTGATCCGCGTGGACATCGAGGAACGCGGCAGCCCCGAGATCCCGCTCGCGCTGATCGAAGGCCGCGCCGACTTCGGCGTGGTCGACCTGCCGGTGCCACCCGCGGGCCTGGCCTTCACGCCCTTCTTCAGCGACACGCTGGTGCTGCTCGCACCCGCTTCGCACCGCCTCGCGGGCCGCAAGAAACTGCGCCTGGCCGACGCGCTGGACGAGCCCTTCATCACCCTGAGCGACGGCACCGCGCTGTCCAACCGCCTGCTGGCCTCGGCCACCGACGCGGGCCGCTCGCTCAACGTGCGCATGCGCATGCGCGGCTTCGACGCGGTCTGCCGCATGGTGGCCGCCGGCCTGGGCGTGGGCGTGCTGCCGCTGGAGGCCATTGCGCCGCAACTGGCGCACCTGCCGCTGGTGGCCGTGCCATTGAGCGACGCCTGGGCGCGGCGCACGCACAGCATCGCCACGCGCACCGACGCGCCGCTGGCCCCGGCGGCCGCCACGCTGGTGCGGGCGCTGACCCGGTGACCTCCGTGCCGCGCACGGCGGTGCGAGCCCCTTCGGGCGACCGGACGTGGCTCGGCCACTGAGCCCGACGGGCTTTCGCCAAACGCGAAAGCCGCCTTCCGCGCAGGCCATTGCTGCGCGGCGCAGGCCCTTCCTACACTGCCCGCGACCCCCCAACGAACACGCCGCCGCCACCGGTGGCGCAGGAGACATGATGAAGATCGCCCGCGTCTGGGCCACGCCGCTGAACCTGCCGGTCACCGTGCAGGCCGCCCGAGGCAGCAAGACCACCAGCCTGTCCGTCTGCCTCGTGTCCATCGAGACCGACACCGGCCTCGTCGGCACCGGCATGACCGCCATCACCGAGGAAGAGGTGATCGGCAGCATCGTCAACGACATCGCGGCGCACCACCTGGTGGGCCTGGACCCGCTGCGCCACGAGCAGATCTGGGAGCGCCTGTACTGGCTGCTCACGCCGCGCGGCCAGTCGGGCTACGCCAGCCATGCCATCGCGGCCATCGACCTCGCGCTCTGGGACCTCAAGGGCCAGGCCCTGGGCCAGCCCTGCTGGCGCCTGCTGGGCGGCGCGCGCGACGAGGTGCCGGTGTACGCCACCTTCGGCTTCGCCTTCTTCGAGCGCGACGAGCTGGCCGCCGCCGCGAAGGACTGGGTGGCGCGCGGCTTCACGCGCCTGAAGATGACCGTGGGCCACCACGCCCTGGCGCGGCGCGACGAGCCGCGCCCGCTGGACGCGGTGATCGCCGAGGACGTGCAGCGCACCCGCGCCGTGCGCGAGGCCGTGGGCCCGGACGTGCAGATCTACATCGATGCCAACTGCAGCCTGGACTACTTCCATGCGCTGAAGCTGGCGAAGCAGGTGGAGCCCTTCGACATCAGCTTCTTCGAGGAGCCGGTGACGCACAACGACATCCCCAACCTGCAGAAGCTGCGCGCCAAGACCGGCATCCCCCTGGCCGCCGGCCAGAACGAGGGCCTGGCCACGCGCTTTCGCGACCTGCTGGTGGCGCAGGCGGTGGACGTGGTGCAGCCCAACGCCTGCATCAGCGGCGGCTTCACGCAGTGCGGGCGCATCGCGGGCATGGCGGCGGCGTTCAACACGCGCTTTGCCAACGGGGGCGCCTGGCCGCACCACAACATGCACCTGCACGCGGGCCTGGCCAATGGCTCGCTGGTCGAATACCACTCGGTCGCGGTGCAGTGCTGCGAACTGGTCTTCGACGATCTGCCCAAGCCCGAGCGCGGCGTGCTGCGCCTGCCCGAGACACCGGGCCTGGGCTTCAAGCCAAATCCCGAGCGACTGGCCGAGCTGGCCAAACGGCCCGGTTCACGCGGCGCGGGCAAGGCCTGAAGCGCTCGCCCCACGACCACGACCACAACGACAGGAGACAAGACATGCAAGACACGACAAGCCACGCTTCATCCCGCCGCCGCTCCCTGATCGCCGCGCTGCTGGCCGCCGTCGCCACCACGGGCGTGGCCACCCCCGCCGCCGCGCAGGACTGGCCCACGCGCCCCATCCGCCTGGTGGTGGGCTACTCGGCCGGCGGCGGCGTGGACGCCATGGCGCGCCTGGTCGCGCCACGTCTGGCCGACAAGCTGGGCCAGCAGGTGGTGGTGGACAACCGCACCGGCGCGGCCGGCCTGATCGCCGGCGACACCGTGGCGCGCGCCGCGCCCGACGGTTACACGCTGATGCTGGGCGACAGCTCGCTGCTGATCGCCCAGTACCTGAAGCCGCAGATGAGCTTCGACCCCATCAAGTCCTTCACGCCGGTGGCCGGCCTGTTCACGCTGCCGCTGGTGATCGTGACGGGCAACGACTTCCCCGCCAAGACGCCGGGCGAGTTCGTGGCGCTGCTGAAGAAGCACCCCGGCCGCTACTCCTACGCCACCTCGGGCGTGGGCACGGTGCACCACCTGGGCTTCGAGATGCTCAAAGGCCAGACCGGCGCCTACGTGGTGCACATCCCCTACCGCGGCGCGGCGCAGATCGTGCCCGACGTGATGAGCGGCCAGGTGCCGATCGGCGTGGTGAGCGCGGCCTCGGCCATCGCCCAGGCGCGCGCCGGCAAGCTGCGCGCGCTGGCGGTGATGAACCCAGTGAAGCTGCAGGGCGGCGAGGACATCGCGCCGCTGTCGGACGCGCTGGCGGGCTTCTCGGCCGTGCCGCGCCTGTACGTGCTGGCGCCGGCCGGCACGCCCGCGCCCATCGTCGAGCGGCTCAGCGACTCGCTGCGCCAGGTCATGGAAGCGCCAGACATCGCGCAGGTGGCGGCCCAGCAGGGTGCCGTGCCGGCCTACATGCCGGCCGGCCCCCTGGCCGCCGACGTCGCGCGCGAGTCCGCCGCCTGGGGCAAGGTCATCCGGGAGCAGAAGATCTCGGGGCAGTGAGGCCGGCCTCACCCGCAGGCGGCTCAGCGGCAGGGCGGGGGCTCGGGCAGTTCCTGGCAGCGCTGGAAGGCCTCGGGCTTGAGCCCGCCACCCACCACGCGGTAGGCGTCGAAGCAGGCCTGGCTGGCCGCGTAGCGGTGCCAGGCCACCTCGCAGGCGGGCACGCCCGGCGGCAGCGGCGCGTCGGCCGGCACGGCCGTGGCGCGGTAGCGCTCGGGGATGTCCACCGCCTGGGTGTAGTGGGTGTAGCCGTCGCGGTCGGTCCAGCGCCAGATCTCCGCTGCTGCGGCGCACAAGGGCGACACGGCGGCGGCCAGCACCAGGGCGGGAAGTGTGAATCGGCGCATGGGCATCAGACCGCGCAGTATCCGCCCGGTTCCCCGCCCCCGCCACTCTGAAAATGTTTCAATCCGCGCCAGCGCGCTTTCACGCGCGGTGGGCGGGGCGGCTCGCTACCATCGCCGCCAACCCGGACCGACACACAACGAGGAGACCCCGTCCATGACCGTGATCACCAACATCGAAGACCTGCGCGTGCTGGCGCAAAAGCGCGTGCCGCGCATGTTCTACGAGTACGCCGACTCCGGCTCCTGGACCGAGGGCTCCTACCGCGCCAACGAAGCGGACTTCCAGAAGATCAAGCTGCGCCAGCGCGTGGCGGTGAACATGGAGAACCGCAGCACGCGCACCACGCTGGTCGGGGTGGACGCGGCCATGCCGCTGGCCATCGCGCCCACCGGCCTCACCGGCATGCAGCACGCCGACGGCGAGATCCTCGCGGCGCGCGCGGCCAGGAAGTTCGGCGTCCCCTTCACGCTGTCCACCATGAGCATCTGCTCCATCGAGGACGTGGCGCAGCACGCGGGCGAAGGCTTCTGGTTCCAGCTCTACGTCATGAAGGACCGCGCCTTCATCGAGCGACTGATCGACCGCGCCAAGGCCGCCCACTGCGGCGCCCTGGTGCTCACGCTGGACCTGCAGATCATTGGCCAGCGCCACAAGGACCTGAAGAATGGCCTGACCGCGCCGCCGCGCCTGACGCTGCCCAACATCCTCAACATCGCCAGCAAGCCGCGCTGGGCCCTGGGCATGCTGGGCACGAAGCGCCGCCAGTTCGGCAACATCGTGGGCCACGTGCAGGGCGTGAAGGACATGGCCAACCTGGGCGCCTGGACCTCGCAGCAGTTCGATCCCTCGCTCAACTGGGCCGACGTGGAATGGATCAAGCAGCGCTGGGGCGGCAAGCTCATCCTCAAGGGCATCCAGGACGTGGAGGACGCACGCCTGGCCGTGCAAAGCGGCGCCGACGCGCTGATCGTGAGCAACCACGGCGGGCGTCAGCTCGACGGCGCGCAGAGCAGCATCGAGGCGCTACCGTCCATCGTGGCCGAAGTGGGTTCGCAGATCGAGGTGCACATGGACGGCGGCGTGCGCAGCGGGCAGGACGTGCTCAAGGCCCGCGCCCTGGGCGCGCGCGGCTGCTACATCGGCCGCGCCATGCTCTACGGCCTGGGCGCCATGGGCGAGGAAGGTGTGAGCAAGGCGCTGGAGATCATCCACAAGGAACTCGACCTGACCATGGCCTTCTGCGGGCACACGAACATCGAGAACGTGGACAAGTCCATCCTGCTGCCGGGCACCTACCCGACGGCCTGAGCCCGGGCGCTCAGCGCAGCTCGTACACGAAGGTGCTGACCACGCGCAGCCGCTTCTCGCGCGAGCTGCCGTCGTCGTAGTCGCTGCCGGCGGCGCCGCTGATCTGGATCACGCCCTGGTTGGCGCTTTTCAGGGCACCCAGCCGGGCGCCCGCCTCGGCGGCGAACTTCTCGGCCTGCTCGCGCGCGTTGCGCGTGGCCTCGGCCAGCAGCGGGGCCTTCACGTCGTTGAAGCCGCGCAACTGGAACTGCGGGCCGCCCGAGCCCGGGCCTTCGCCGCCCAGTTGCACGCCCGCCTGGATCAGCGGGTCCACCGCCAGCGCCGCGGCCTGCACCTCGGCCACGCGCGCGGACTTCACGATGACCTGCCCCGTGCCGTTGAAGCGCAGGGGCTGGTTGCCCGAGCCGTACTCGCGCGCGAACAGGTCCTGCACGCCCAGCGGTCGCACCTCGATTTCCTCGTCCTTGAAGCCGCGCTGCTTGAGGAAGCCCACCACCGCATCGCGGTCGCCCGCGAGCGCCTTCTGCACCGCGTCGAAGGCGTTGCCGCCGCGGCGAAAGCCCAGGGTCCAGACGGCGAAATCGCTCTCCACGTTCTTCTCGGCCAGGCCCTTGACGGTGACGCTGCGGTCGGCGAGGCGGAAGCGCTCCAGTCCCTGGCTGACGGCCAGGCCGGCGATGGCGACGCCAGCGCCGACCAGCGCGGCGGCGAGCAATCGGGTGAGGGGATGGGTCATGAGGGCCTCCTGAGTGATTGCGACATACCGGGGCATGGTAAGCGGGCTACGATTCGCGCGTGAACGCCCAGCGCCGCATCGCCCACCTCGACATGGACGCCTTCTTCGCGTCAGTCGAACTGCTGCGCTACCCGCAGCTCAAGGGCCTGCCCATGGTCATCGGCGGCGGGCGCCGGCGCGAGACCGCGATGTTCGAGCGCCTGCGCGAGGCCTTTCCCGACACCGACTGGGGACCCGACACCCTGGACCGCATCCCGGTGGACTTCTTCCCTCGCCTGAGCGAGTACGTGGGCCGCGGCGTGGCCACCACGGCCACCTATGCGGCGCGCCAGTTCGGCGTCGGCTCGGCCATGGGGCTCATGAAGGCCGCCAGGCTGTGCCCGCAGGCCATCCTGTTGCCGGTGGATTTCGACGAGGTCAAGCGCCTGTCGCGCACCTTCAAGCGCGTGATCATGGAGATCGCGCCGGTGATGCAGGACCGCGGCGTGGACGAGGTGTACATCGACTTCACCGACGTTCCCGGCGGCCAGCGCGAAGGCGGGCGCGTGCTGGCGCGGCTCATCCAGAAGAGCATCTTCGAGGCCACGGGTCTCACCTGTTCCATCGGCGTGGCGCCCAACAAGCTGCTGGCCAAGATGGCCAGCGAGTTCAACAAACCCAATGGCATCAGCATCGTCCAGCCCGAGGACCTGCAGCGCCTGATCTGGCCCCTGCCCTGCCGCAAGGTCAACGGCGTGGGGCCCAAGGCCGACGCCAAGCTGCAGACCTTCGGCATCCACACCATCGGCGACCTCGCCGCGCGCGAGCCCGAGTGGCTGGTGGCGAACTTCGGCAAGAGCTACGGCGCCTGGCTGCATGAGGTGGCCTGGGGCCGGGACGACCGCCCTGTGGTGACGGAAAGCGAGCCCGTGGGCATGAGCCGCGAAACCACCTTCGAGCGCGACCTGCACGCCGTGCACGACCGCGCCGAGCTCGGCACCATCCTCACCGAACTGTGCGAGCAGGTGGCCAACGACCTGCAGCGCAAGGGCTACCTGGCGCGCACCATCGGCATCAAGCTCACCTACGTGGGCTTCACCAAGGTCACGCGCGACCTGACGCTGGACGAGCCCACGGCCGACGCCGCCACCATCCGCCGCGCGGCGGGCCAGTGCTTGAAGCGCGTGGACCTGACGCGGCGCTTCCGGCTGCTGGGCGTGCGCTCGTCCAAGCTCGTCAAACCGGGGACAGACGAGGCCGACGGCGCCGACCAGAATGCCCGCCACCCCAAGCCCCGAGACAAGGCCCACCGCGATGAACACACCGACCTGCTTTTCCCTGAGCTGGACTGACCCGGACGTGGCGCACCTGGCGCTGAACCGGCCCGAAGCGCTCAACACCATGGGCCCCGTGTTCTGGCGCGAGCTCGACGCGCTGCTGCACGAGATCAACGCCGAGGGCCGCGCCCGCGCCCTGGTCATCAGCAGCACCGGCAAGCACTTCAGTGCCGGCATGGCGCTGGAGACCTTCGGTGGGGCGATCACCATGGACGACCAGAGCCCCGAAGGCCGCGCCGCCATCTTCGACCTGCTGTCGCAGATGCAGGCGACCTTCACCCGCCTGGAAACCTTGCGCGCGCCGGTGGTCTTCGCCATTCAGGGCGGCTGCGTGGGCGGCGCGGTGGATCTGGTCACCGCCGGCTGCATTCGCTACGCCAGTGCCGACGCCTTCTTCTGCATTCAGGAAATCAACATCGGCATGGTGGCCGACGTGGGCACGCTGCAGCGCCTGCCCAAGCTCATTCCCCTGGGTGTGGTGAAGGAGCTGGCCTACACGGGGCGGCGCCTGCCGGCTGCACGCGCCCAGGCTCTGGGGCTGGTGAACGACGTGTTCGACAGCCACGCCGCCACGGTGGAGGCCGCGCTGCAGTGCGCGCGCGAGATCGCCGCCAAGCCGCCGGTGGCCATCTGGGGCACCAAGCAGGCCGTGAATTACGCCCGCGACCACTCGGTGGATGACAGCCTGCGCCAGATGGGCTGGCTGCAGGGCGCCATCTGGAGCAACGCCCACGTGCGCGAGGCCATCGTGGCCGCCAAGGAGCGGCGCGCGGGCCAGTTCACCTCGCTCACGCCGCTGCGCTCTTTTCAGGACAGCGACTGAGCCCTGCCCCGCCGCTCAGAAGCGGTGCCGCACGCCGACCTGCACGCCCGACGACACGCAGCAGGGCACGGGGTTGTTGAAACCCAGTGCCGACTGCGCGCCGTTGCGCACGCGGGTGTAGTGCGCGTACAGCGCGGTGCGGTGGGAGAGGTTGTGATGGCCTTGCAGCGTGAGGAGGGTCGCG
Organism: Hydrogenophaga sp.; assembly: GCF_035481345.1. Taxonomy (GTDB): domain Bacteria; phylum Pseudomonadota; class Gammaproteobacteria; order Burkholderiales; family Burkholderiaceae_C; genus Hydrogenophaga. Next base: position 85,739 of record NZ_DATIGV010000021.1, read on the forward strand.
TCGTCGTC
>NZ_DATIGV010000022.1:0-24741 GCF_035481345.1 Hydrogenophaga sp.
CCGCCGTGACGGCGGCGGCGTAACGGATGGTCGTCATGAGACGAAAGCTCCTTAGTGGATGAAGAGGATCACGAGCAGCAGCGGAACCACCAGGCCCGCGCCCACCATGGGCCAGGTGGTGGGCCGCGCGCTGGCGTGGAACTTGAGGATGAACAGACCGGTGATGCAGAACACCAGGCAGGCCACCGAGAACACGTCGAGGAACCACTTCCATGCGATCCCGGTGTGGCGGCCCTTGTGCAGGTCGTTGAAGTACGAGATCCAGCCGCGGTCGGTGCGCTCGTATTCCACGGCGCCGCTGTCGCGCTCGATGCGCAGCCAGGCGTCGCCGCCGGGGCGCGGCAGCGAGAGGTAGATCTCCTCAGGCGACCACTCGGCCTCGGTGCCGGGCAGGCTCAGCCCGAGCTCGCGGTCCAGCCAGGCGCGCAGCTCGGGCGGCAGCGCGGCGTGGTCGGGCTCGTCGTCCTTCACGGCCAGCGCGGCCTTCAGCTCGGCGGGCAATTCCAGGGTCTTGCTCTGCACCACCGGCGTGGCCGGGATGTCGGCCGCGTGGTTGAGCGTGATGCCGGTGAACGCGAACAGCAGCATGCCGATCAGGCACAGCGCGGAGCTGATCCAGTGCCACTGGTGCAGGGTCTTGAGCCAATAGGCCCGCTTCGACGCCGCCGGGGCGGCCGAGGGAGGTTTCGGGAGGGCGTCTGACCGTGTGTTCACAACTTGCAAATTATAACTATTCTCATTTAGAAATAGAGACGGGCCACCCTCTTTTTCGAGGGCGTTGCGCCGTCAGGACAGGGGTGGCGTATCGACCCAGTCGCCGCCCAGCGCCTTGTAAAGGTCGACGGCGGCCGTGAGGCGCGAGAGCTTCTGCGTGGACAGCGCGTCCAGCGCGGAGAACAGGGTGCGCTGCGCGTCCAGCACCGACAGCAGGTCGCCGCTGCCCTCGCGGTAGCGCAGCTCGGCCAGTTCCAGCGAGCGCCGCGCCTGCGCCACCAACTCGCGCTGCAGCGACTCCTGCTGCTCGCTGCGCGAGAGGTTGCCCAGGCCGTCGTCCACTTCCTTGAGCGCGGTGCGGATGGTCTTGCCGTAGTTCTCGATCAGCACCACGCGCTGCGACTCGGTGGTGCGCACCTGCAGGCGCTGGCGCCCGCCGTCGAAGATGGACTGCGCCAGCGACAGGCCCAGCGAGACGCTGCGCGTCGGATCGGCCAGGCTGAGCAGCGCCGAGGTGCCCAGGCCCACCGAGCCCGAGAGCGAGACGCTGGGCAGCAGCGCGGCGCGCGCGGCGGCCACGTTGGCGTCGGACGCGGCCAGTTGCGACTCGGCCGAGGCCAGGTCGGGCCGGCGCGTGAGCAGCGTCGATGGCAGCCCGGGCGACAACTCGGGCACGCGCAGTTGCGCGAAATCGCCGGTGGCCGGCGCGTAGCCCTGCGGCACGCGGCCCAGCAACAAGGCCAAGGCCGAGGCGGTCTGGCGCTGCTGCAGCTCCAGCGGAATGAGCGCGGTGCGCGCCGACAGCACGGTGGCGCGCTGCTGCGACACCTCCAGCGCGGTGGCCACGCCGTTGCGCTGGCGCGCCTCGACGATGCGCAGCACGCGCTCGGCGATCTCCAGGTTCTGGCGCGCGATGGCCAGGCGCTCGCCGGTGTTGAGCCAGAGGAAGTAGCTGGACGCCACGCCCGAGAGCAGCGTCAGGCGCGCGGTGCGCCAGTCGTGCTGGCTGGCTTCGAAGGACGCTTCGCCCGCGCGCACACCCGCCGCGATGCGGCCCCAGAGGTCGAGCTCGTAGCTGACCGACAGGCTGGCGCTGGTGGACTCGCGCGAGGTGGACGGTGTGTCCGCCGCATCGCTGCGGCCCGTGGACGTGCTCAGACTGCCGCCCACCGAGGGCAGGCGCGCGATGCCGGCCTGCTGCAGGGCGATGTCGGCCTGGCGCATGCGCTCGATCGCGATGCGCAGGTCGGCGCTGCCGGCCTGGGCCTCGTCCAGCAGTTGCACCAGCGCGGGCGAGCCGAAGCCCTGCCACCAGGCGGTGGTGAGCGCCGGGGCCTCGGCGGTGGTCGCGGTGGCGTCCCACTGCGCGGGCATGTCCACCACGGGGCCGCGCGCCGGGTCCTGCGTGACGGCGCAGGCCTGCAAAGCCAGCGCGCAACTCAACACGGACATCTTCAATACAGCACCAAGATTCATTCCAATACTCCAGGCACGCCCGGGTGCCAGACCAGAAACACCGCGGAACTGGCTTTGCCAGGCCGCAGGTGTTGCCCCCTTGAGGGGGTCGCGCGAAGCGCGGCGGGGGTGTTCATTCGGACGCCAGAGCGACGACGGGATCGAGCCGCGCGGCCTTGCGCGCCGGCAGGAAACCGAAGATGAGTCCGGTGGCGAAGGCACAGCCAAAGGCCAGCACCACCGGCGCGACGGAGAACTGCACGGCCGTGCCCGTGGCGCCCACCACGGCGGCCACGCCCAGGCCGACGAAGACGCCGATGACGCCGCCCAGGGCGGACACCACCAGCGCCTCGATCAAGAACTGCTGCAGGATGTTGCGCGTGCGCGCGCCGGTGGCCATGCGGATGCCGATCTCGCGGGTGCGTTCGGTCACGCTCACCAGCATGATGTTCATGACGCCGATGCCGCCCACCAGCAGCGAGATCGCGGCGATGGAGCCGAGCAGCACCGTCATGGTGTTCTGCGTCTCGGTGGCGGTGTCGATGATGGAGGCCATGTTGCGGATCTGGAAGTCGATCACGCCGTGGCGCTCGGCCAGCAGGGACTCCACCGCCGACTGCGTCTCGTCGATGCGCGAGACGTCCTGCACCGCCACGGTGACGTTGCGCAGGAAGCGCTGGCCTGACAGGCGCAACTGGCTCGTGGCGTAGGGCACCATGACGATGTCGTCCTGGTCGTCGCCGTTGGGCGAGGCGCCGCGCGCGCTCATGACGCCGATCACCTGGAAGATGAGGTTGTTCACCAGGATGTACTGGCCCAGCGGCTCCTGCCCGCCGGGGAACAGGGCCTTGGCCACGGTCTGGCCGAGCACGGCCACGGTGGCGTACTCCTGCTCGTCCTCTTCGCTGAAGAAGGTGCCGCGCGCCACCGGCCACTGGCGCGCCAGCGGAAACTTCGTCGAGGTGCCGCGCACGCTGCTGGAGTAGTCGGACTCGCCGAAGCGCAGGGTGACGCTGCTGGTCTGCTCGGGCACGGCCGCCAGCACGTTGGGCACTTCCTTGTCGATGGCCTGCACGTCGGCCAGCACCAGGGTGGCGATGTTCTGGAAGCCGCGCTGGTTGGGCGCGCCCGGGCGCACCAGCAGCAGGTTGGAGCCCATGGCGCTGATGCGGTCGATCACCTGCTGCTTGGCGCCGTCACCGATGGCCAGCATGGCGATCACGGAGGCCACGCCGATGACGATGCCCAGCAGCGTGAGGATGGCGCGGAACACGTTGGCGCGCAGCGCGCGCATCGCCGTCTTGGCGGCCTCGGCCACGTCGCCCAGGTGCGAGATGCGCCCGCGCCGCGGCGTCCAGTCCCGCGCCAGTTGCGCGGCCTCGCCCTGCGGCGGGCGCGGGCCGGGGTCGGCCACCACGTTGCCGTCCTTGATTTCGATCACGCGCTGCGCGTGCGCGGCCACCTCGGCCGCGTGCGTGATGAGGATCACCGTATGGCCCTGCGCCGACAGGTCCTTCAGCAGCGCCATCACGTCGGCGCCGCTCTTGCTGTCCAGCGCGCCCGTGGGCTCGTCGGCCAGGATCACGCGGCCGCCGTTCATGAGCGCGCGCGCGATGGACACGCGCTGCTGCTGCCCGCCCGAGAGCTGGTTGGGCCGGTGGTGCGCGCGCTCGCCCAGGCCCAGCGACTCCAGCAGTTCGGCCGCGCGCGCGTGGCGCTCGGCCGGCGGCACGCCCGCGTACATGGCGGGCACTTCCACGTTGTCGGTGGCGGTGCCGGTGGCGATGAGGTTGTAGCTCTGGAAGACGAAGCCGAAGGCGTCGCGGCGCAGCTCGGCGAGTTCGTCGCGCTCCAGTTCGGACACGTCGCGCCCCATGAAGCGGTAGGTGCCGGTGGTGGGCTTGTCCAGGCAGCCCAGGATGTTCATGAGCGTGGACTTGCCCGAGCCCGAGGCGCCCATGATGGCGACCAGCTCGCCGGGGTAGATCTGCAGGTCGATGCCGTGCAGCACCTCGACCGCGAGCTCGCCGTTGCGGTAGGTCTTGGTGATGCCGCGCAGGTCGATCAGGGGCAGCACCGCCTCGGGCGGCGTGCCGGTGGGCAGCACCGCGGCGTCGGGGGCGGCGGGCAGCTGGGTCATCGGCGGGCTCCGGCCGGCGTGGCCATCGGCATGCCACCCGGGCCGCCCGGGCCGCCAAAGCCCTGCTGGCCCAGGCCTGCGCCCTGTTGGGGGGTGTTGCGGCGCGGCGGTTCGGCCTCGCGCGTGCCAGCGACGACGCGCTCGCCTTCCTTCAGGCCCGAGAGCACCTCGGCGTGCACGCGGTTGCTGATGCCGATGGTGACCTCGCGCTCCTCGATCGTGCCGTCCTCCTTCATGACCTTGACCTTGGCCTGGCGCGGACCGCGCGAGCCGCGCGGCACAGCGCCAGGCTGTGCACCGGGGCCACGCTCCACGCCGGCAGCGGCATTCGCGGGGGCTCGGGCGGGGGCCTTCTCGGGCGAAGCCTGGCGTGCACTGTCCGCGGGTGGCGTCTGAGCGGTTCCTTGCCCACCGCCCTGCTCGCGCATCTGGCGTCGTTGCTCGCGCAGGCGCTCGCGCTCCTCGGGGCTGAGCTTCTCCATCTCCGCGCGGCGCTGCTCACGGAAACGCTCGCGCTCCTCGGGCGTCATCTTCTCGAAGGCCTCGCGGTCGAAGCGCGGGCGCTCGCCCGCGGGGGCCTGCGCGAGCACCGTGTCGGCCACGGTGCGGAACGCGCCAGCGGGCACGGACAGCGAGGAGTTCGGGCGCGAGGCCGGTGGCGCGGCCGGCGCGGCACCGGGCTGCGCGCCCGGCGAGGCCCCGGGGGCTGCACCCGGCGCGGCAGCAGGCGCCCCACCCGGGGCGCCGCCGCTCTGGCCCGCGCGCTCGCGGCCCGCCGGCCCGCCGCGCTGCAGCGTCAGCGCCGACATCGGCACCACCAGCACGTCGCGCGCCTCGGCCACGACGAAAAACACCTGCGCGGTCATCTGCGTCATCAGGCTGCGGTTGTGGTTGGGCACCTCGAACAGCGCGTTGTAGAGCACCACGTTGTTCGTCACCGTGGGCGTGGGCTCGATCTTCTTCAGGTCGCCGTACCAGCGCCGGCCCTGCCCGCCCAGGGTGGTGAAGTACACCGGCATGCCCTGGCGCAGCTTGCTCACGTCGGCCTCGGACACCTGGGTCTGCACCGTCATCACCGACAGGTCGGCGATGCGCAGCAGCGTGGGCGCCTGCTGGTTGGTGTTGAGCGTCTGCCCCTGGCGCGCGGTGATGCTGACCACCGTGCCCGCCATGGGCGCGTAGATCTTCGTGTACTTGAGGTTGGCCTCTTCCACCCGCATGCTGGCCTGCACCTGCTCCATCTGCGCCTTCAGCGAACCGATCTGCGCGCGCGCCGTGCGCGCCGCCGTCTCGGCGTTCTGCAGGGCCTCGGCGGTGGTGGCCTCCTCGGCCATCAGGTTCTTCTGGCGCTGCAGGTCGCGCTCGGCCTTCACCAGGTTGAGCTCGCGCTCGGCCATCTGGGCCTGCTGCGAACGCAGTTGAGCGCGGCTGGCGTCCACGCGCGCCTGCGAGGTCTCGGCGTCGATCTCGGCGAGCAGGTCGCCCTCCTTCACCTCGGTGCCCACCTCCACGTGCAGCTTGCGCAACTGGCCGGAGACCTGCGCGCCCACGTCCACGTAGTCGCGCGGCTGCAGCGAGCCGGTGGCGGCCACCTGGTCCTCGATGTCGCCGCGCTGGATGGTGGCGGTGATGTAGGTGCTTTCCTTCTTGGCGCCCGGCCCCCACTGGAACCACCAGGCCGCGCCGCCACCGCCCAGCAACGCCAGGCCCACCAACGCGATGAGCGCGCTGCGCCAGGGGTGGCGACGGAGGGAGGAGGTCTTCTGTTTCTGGTTCATGGTTCGCAGGCGGAAAGCCGGGTTCGGCGATGCTGGGAGCGGATGTTGCGGGGCAAATATGGAAAGAAAACGCACGGCGTGCGAAGACCGCTTCACACGGCGCTTGCACAGTGTTTGCCAGATTCCGGTTTAGGCTTGCCCCATGCCCGTCGCGTCCTCCACGCCCACCGCCCGCCCCCGATCCGGACTCGCGCGCTTCGATTCGCTGCGCGTGAAGCTCTTCCTGGCCATCGCCGGCGCCAACGTGGTGCTGGTGATGGCGGCCTACCTCATTTACGGCTGGAGCTTCGACCGGGGTCTGGTGGAGTACCTGAACAAGGCCGACGAGACCCGCCTGCAACCGCTGGTGGTGCGCCTGGCCAACGGCTACCGTGAGCACGGCCACTGGGACTGGATCGCGGGCGACCGCGAGCGCTGGTTCGAGCTCTCGCGCGAGGTGCTGGGCTCGGGCCGCGTGCAGCGGCGGCCGGGCGAACAGGGGCAGCCTCCCGGCGCGCCACCGCCATCGATCAACGCGCCGGCGCCCGCCGGCCCGCGTCCCCCGGCCGGGGCCCCTCCCCCCGGCAACCCGCCCGCGCTCACCATCGACCCGCGGCTCCTGCTGCTCGACGCCGAGCGGCGGGTGATCATCGGCCCCGAGTGGCGCGCCGAGCAGGCCGTGCTCAAACCCATCACCGTGGACGAGCGGCTGGTGGGCTATCTGGGCTACGTGCCGCGGCTGCAGATGGTGGCCTCGCTGGAGCGCGTGTTCCAGGCGCAGCAGACGCGCACCTACGCGGCCATCGCGCTGGGGCTGTTCGCGGCGGTGCTGCTCAATGCGGCGCTCATCGCGCACTGGCTCTCGCGCCGGCTGCGCGCGCTGGGCGCGGGCACCACGGCGATCGCCGAGGGCCACTACGAGGTGCGCCTGCCCGCACAGGGCCACGATGAGCTGGCCCAGCTCGCGGACGACTTCAACCGGATGGCCCAATCGCTGCAGGCGGCGCGCCAGGCGCGCCAGCAATGGATCGCCGACATCGCGCACGAGTTGCGCACGCCGCTGGCCACGCTGCGCGCCGAGATTGAGGCGCTGCAGGACGGCATCCGCCCACCCGACGCGGCCAACCTCGATTCACTGGCGCAGGAGGTGAGCCGCCTCACGCGCCTGGTGGACGATCTGCGCCTGCTCTCGCTGTCGGACCTGGGCGCGCTGGACTACCGCTTCGCGCCGCTCGACCTGGGCCGCCTCGTGGCCGATTACCTGCACGAGGCCACCGCGCGACCCGGCCAGCGCCTGGCCCTGAGCACCGAGCTGCCCGAGGGCCTGATCGTGCGCGCCGATGGCGACCGGCTCGACCAGGTGCTGGCCAACCTGCTGCAGAACACGCGGCGCTACACGCACGATCCCGCCGCGCTGGACGTGCGACTCGCGCGCGATGGCAACGAAGCGCGCCTGAGCTGGGAGGACTCCGCCCCCGGCGTACCGACCGAGGCCCTGCCGCGCCTGACGGACCGGCTCTACCGCGTGGACGAATCGCGCGCCAGCGCCAGCGGCGGCTCGGGCCTGGGGCTGGCCATCGCCCGGGCCATCATTGAAGGACACGGCGGGCGGATGCAGGCCTCGGCCAGTGCACTGGGCGGGCTGCGCTGGGACGTGTGGCTGCCCCTGCACACGGAGGAGTCCCACCATGTCTGAAGCGGCGGGACGCATCCTCATCGTCGAAGACGAGAACAAGATCGCCAAGGTCTTGCTCGACTACCTCGCGCAATCCGGCTACGAGACGCACCACCTCACGCGCGGCGATGAGGTGGAGCCCTGGCTGGCCGAGCACCCCGTGGACCTGGTGCTGCTGGACCTGATGCTGCCCGGCAAGAGCGGGCTGGACGTGTGCCGGGCGTTGCGCTCGGGCCAGGCTGGCCGTCCGGCGCCCGCCATCGTCATGGTCACGGCGCGCGTGGAGGAGATCGATCGCCTGCTGGGCCTGGAGCTGGGCGCGGACGACTACATCTGCAAGCCCTTCAGCCCGCGCGAGGTGGTGGCGCGCGTGAAGGCGGTGCTGCGCCGTGGCACGCACGCGGCGGCCGGCGCGCCCGGCGGTCTGCAGCTCGACGAAGCCGCCTGGCGCGCCACGCTCGATGGCCACGACCTCGGCCTCACCGTGGTGGAGTTCCAGTTGCTCAAGGTGCTGAGCGCGCGGCCGGGGCGCATCTTCTCGCGCGAGCAGTTGATGGACGCGATGTACCGCGACGAGCGCATCGTCTCCGACCGCACGGTGGACAGCCACATCAAGAAGCTGCGCCGGAAAATGGACGAAGCCGCCCCGGGGCGCGAGCTCATCCACTCCGTCTACGGCCTGGGCTACAAGTACGAGCCCTGACGGCCGGCGGGCCTCAGGGCGCGGCGAGCACGCCCAGGCGTTCGGCGTTGCCTTGCAGTTCGGCCACCGGGTCGCGGCCTTCGGTCTGCAGCACGATCAGCTTCGCACCCGCCTGCTGCACGGCCTGCGCCACGGCGGGGGGCGGCTCGCGGTGGTGCAACGCGGCAGCCACCGCGCCCTCGCGCAGGCGCTCCGTCAGCGCGGCCAGGGCCTCGGGCGTCCAGGCTGCGTCGTCCTCGCGCGCGTCGATGCCCACCAGGTCCAGGTTGAAGCCGCTCACCAGGTAGTCGAGCCGGTCGGAGAGGCTGAACACCGACAGGTTGGCCGCGCGCGCCAAGCGCGCCTCGCTTTGCGCGCTGACGGCCAGCAGGCGCTGGCGCAGCACGGCCACGTTGTCCTGCAGGCGCGGCTTCGCGTCGGGCGCCAGGCGCGCCACGTCGGCGGCGATCACGTCGGCCATGCGGCCCAGGTTGACGGGGTCCAGCCAGGGCAAGGCGGCCGCCGTGGCGGCGCCCTCCCGCAGCGCGATGCCCGGCAGCGAGGCGTCGAGCGGGCGCGCCGCGTCGATCTCGATCAGGCGGATGTTCTGGCGGCGCGCCAGCGGGAACAGCGGGTCGTCGGGCCAGATGGAGCGCAGCGCGATGACCGCGTCGGCCTGGCGCGCGGCCTGGCCCAGGCCGGCCGCGCCGCGGCTGCTGAAGAATGCGAGCTGGCGGTTCGCTGGCAGGGTTTCCGGCACGGGGCGCAGCACGGCGATGCCGGTGCCCTGCGCCAGTGTCTGGGTGAGCGAGGCCACCACGGGGTGGGAGACCAGCAGGCGCACGGGGGCCGTGATCGCTGCGCCGGCAACGGGTACCTGCGCCTGCGCCTGCGCGGCCAGCGGCGCGGCGAGTGCGAGCATGAGCGCCAGACCGGCCTGGCGCCGGCCGGGTGCCAGCGCGGCGAGGGAAACAGGGCGCGGGTTCATCCGGCGTGTCCTTTGAGGGCGGGCGTGAAGCCGCGCACGATGGCCGCGAGTCCGAAGAGCGCGCCGGCGGTGAGGATGATGGCCGCGCCCGAAGGCACCGGCAGCTCCAGCTCGATCGGCACCAGGATGCCCACCTGCGTGCTGAGGGTGGCGATGAGCACGCTGAGCCAGAAGAAGCCGCGCAGCGACAGGCTCAGCAAGCGCGCCGCGGCGGCGGGAATGATCAGCAGCGCACCGACGAGGATGGCGCCGATGACCTTGACCGAGGCCACGGTGACGATGGTGACCAGCACCACGAACAGGTAGTCCAGCAGCTTCACGCGCACGCCGCGCACGCTGGCCAGTTGCGGGTTGAAGCTGGCCAGCATGAAGCGGTTGTAGAGCGGCACCGTGAGCGCCACCACCACCGCGCTCACCGCCAGCAGCACCAGCAGGTCGCTGGTGTCCACGGTGAGCACCGAGCCGAACAGCACGTTCTCCAGGATGTGGATGTTCACGCGCCCCGACAGGACCAGCAGCAGGCTCGCGCCCAGCGAGAGCGAGACCGCGAGGAACACGCCGATCAAGGTGTCGGGCGACAGGCCGGTGCGGTTGCGCAGGTACATCAGCAGCAGGCCGAACAGCGTGCAGTAAGCGAACAGGCTGCCGTAGGGCCCGGTGTAGGGCTCGCCCAGCAAGATGCCGATGGCCACGCCCGTGAGCGCGGCGTGGCCCACGGCCTCGGAGAAGAAGGCCAGGCGCTTGACCACCACCAGCGTACCCAGGCCGCCCAGCACGGGGCCGATGCACAGGCCCGCGAGCACGGCGTTGACCACGAAGCCGTACGTCAGCGAATGGGGCAGCACGCCCTGTGCGGCCAGGTGCTGGAGGCTGTGGCGCAGGGCGTCGATCAGATCGGTCATGCGTCGACCTCCTCGGCCGCCTGCGCTTCTTCGTGCCGGTGCCGGTTCGAGAACAGGGCCAGCACACGCTGCGGCGTGAGCACCTCGGCGGGCGGCCCATCGAACAGCACCTGGCGGTTCAGACCGGTGACCCGGTCGGCCAGGCGCGTCACCGCGTCCAGGTCGTGCTCGATCCACAGCACGGTGGTGCGCCGCTCGCGCCAATGCGCGAGCAGGGCCTCGAACACGCGCATGCCCGCCTCGTCGAGCGCGGACATGGGCTCATCCAGCAGGATCAGGTCGGGCGCGGGCATCAGCGCCTGCGCCAGCAGCACGCGCTGGCGCTCACCGCCGGACAGCGCGCCCATGCGGCGCTGCGCCTTCTCCCACATGCCCACCTGGCGCAGGGCCTGCTCCACCGGCGCCTGCCAGCGCCGCGACAGGCCCAGCATCACCGGGCGGCGCTGGCACATGGCGCCCATGAAGTCCAGCACCGTCATCGGCAGGCCGGCGTCGAAAGCCAGGGCCTGTGGCACGTAGCCCACCACGCCCGGCTCACCCGGCCACTCCAGTGCGATGCGGCCACGGTGCGGCACCTGGCCCAGCAGGGCCTTGAACAGCGAGCTCTTGCCGCCGCCGTTGGGCCCCACCAGCGCGTGCACGCCGCCGCCGGCCACGCGCAGGCTCACCCGCTGAAGGATGTCGGTCTGGCCGAGGGTGAGGGCGACGTCGTCGAACTTGATCGCAGGGCCACCGCGATCCGGCGCCGGGCCGCCCCAAGCCGGATCAACCCCTTCGGGGGGAAGCGACCCGCGCAGCGGCGCAGCGTGGGGGCCCATGGTCATGCGCTCTCCTGGATCGCGCGCACCACGGTCGCCAGGTTCTTCGCGATCTCCTGCTCGAACTTCTCGGCCGTGTAAGGACCGTGCGAAATGTGCGTGAGCGCGTACAGGCGCACACCGGTTTCGCGGCGGATGGTGTCGACGTAGGCCGAGGGAAAGTCCATCTCCGAGAAGATCACCTTCACGTCGAGCGAGCGGATCTGGTCGATGGTGCCCTTGAGCTGCGCGGGACTGGGCTCGATGCCGTGCGCAGGCTCCACCACGGCCGCCACCTCCAGGCCGAACTCGCGCAGCAGGTAGTCGTAGGCGCCGTGGATGGTGGCGATACGGAAATCGGCGCCCGGTGTCTTCACGAGCTGGCCCAGCGCGTCGGCCCGCAGCTTGCGCAGCTTCTGCGCGTAGGCGCGCGCGTTGGCGGTGTACGCAGCGGCGTTGGCGGGGTCGAGCTTGCCGAGCTCACGCGCGATGGTGTTGACCTGCGAGATGGAGGCCGTGACCGAGAGGAAGGTGTGCGGGTTCACCACCTTGCCCGAGGTGCCGCGCCCGGTGCCTACCGCAGCCAGCAGCGGCACCTGCGCGTTGGCCTCGATCACCTTCAGGTCCGGCTTCTCGCTGGCCTTGATCATGCGGCCCGCGAAATCGTCGTGGCCCACGCCGTTGAGCACGATCACGTCGAGCGAGCCGATGCGCTTGATGTCCTCGGTGCGCGGCTCGTAGGCGTGCGGGTTGAAGCCGGCGGGAATGATGGGCACCACCTCGGCCAGGTTGCCGACGATATTGGCCACGTAGCTGTAGTAGGGGTGCAGCGTCACGCCCACGCGCAGGCGCCTGGTCTGGGCGAAGGCGGGCCGGCCGGTGGCCAGCGCCAGGGGCGTGCAGGCCAGGGCCGCGAGCAGGCGGCGGCGCTTGAGCGGCGTCTGAAGGTCTTGCATGTCGTGCGTCTCGAAGAAAGAACAGGCGGCGCTGGACACACGCGCTCAGTGCGCGGCGCCTTGGCGCGTCACACCGGCGTCGTAGCGCGTGACCACCTGGCGCCAGCCCTGGCGCACCAGCGCGGGCTCGTCGATGCCCTCGGGCCAGGCCACGGGGCCTTCGCGCTGGATCCAGACCTCGACCGCGTCGCCGTGCGCGTGCCCGGCGTCCTTGCCTGCATCCCTGCCGACGGTGGCCGGCAGGCGCAGCAGGAAGGACGCCGCGAGCCGCGGCTCGGCGCTGCGGCCGACGTAGGTCAGGTCGTGGCCCTGTGGCGCCGCGCGCCACTCGTGCGCACCGCGCGCGCGGGCCTCGGGGCCGGCGGAGAACGGCGGCAGGCCCATGTCGCGCAGCGCCTCGACGGTGGGCATGGCCTGTTCGCTGTCGCGCAAGGCCACGATCTCATCGGCCGCGACCAGCAGGTCCGCGTGCACGCCCTGCTCGGCCGGGTTGAGCTGGGTGCGCGCGTCCACCTGGTGCGCGGCCAGGGCGGCGGCGGCTTCGGTCGGCGCGCGCACGCCGATCACCAGCGCGGCCAGGGCGAGCACGCCGGCCGCGGCCAGCAGCACCCACAGCGTTTCGTGGCCGGCGCCGGCAGGGCGCACCACCTGGGTCGTCATTCGCAAACCTCCGCGCGTCGCGCTGCGGTGCGAACGCCTTCGGGCGGCCGTGCGGCGCTCATGGTTTCACGTCGGTGTGGTCCACCTCGGCCGAGTGCTCGCCGCCGTCTTCCAGGCGCACGAAGTACTCGCCCGCGGGCTTGGCGAAGCGCCAGGTGGAGTCGCCGCCCAGCGCGCCCTTGGCCAGCACGCGCTCGTCGTAGGCCTTGACCGCGATGGCCATGCCGGCCGCGTCGCTGCCATCGGAGAACTCACCCTTGCACTGCACCATGTTGTCGGCGGCGGAACGGCAGTTCAGCAGCAGGCTGTGCGCCGACGCCACGCCGGGCAGGGCCAGCGCGCCCGCGAACAGGACAGGGGCCAGCCAGGCGGTGGCGCAGAAGCGAAACAGGGGCATACGGCGGATCGGCTCTCAGGACGGGTGCCTTCAATCATAAATGAGAATTGTTTTTAATAGCAGCCGATCTCGTGCACCACCGCCTTCTGTGCCCGCCCGATACTGGCACCGGAGACGCACAATGCCTTCCCGGGATTTTTTTTCGCCCAACCCTGAGAATGCGAAACATTCTCGTTTAGAATGTGCGAACTTTCCTGTCACACCCTGTGTGCGCCTTGCGCGAAAGGACGTTCATGATCACGGGCCTCGTCGTTCACGTTGCCAGTCTCATGCTCACGCTGATCGCGCTGTACTGGATCTTTCGACGCGACTAGTCATCGACGAGGGTTTCATCCCCCGGGCCAACGGCCCTGTTGTGCCGGCCCCCTCGTTCAACCGCCATGCCCACGACCAGCTTCCCCTTGGGGTCCCCCGCCCCCGTCCCGATGACCACCGTGCCGCGCCGCTTCAACCGCCGCCTGCTCGTGGTGGGTTCCGTGGTGGGCCTGCACGTGTTCGCGGTGTGGGCGCTGCAAAGCGGCCTGCTGCGCCGCGCGGCGGAGATGGTGATCCCGGTCGAGGTGATGGCCGAGCTGATCGAGCTCCCCCAGCCCCAGGTGGAGCCAGAGCCGCCGGCCCCTGCACCGCCCGCACCCAAGCCCCCGCCACCCAAGCCGCGCCCGGCCCCGCCGCCGCCCCGCCCGCTGCCGGTGGCCACGCCTTCACCCGCGCCGTCCCCCATCCAGGCCGCGCCGCCCGAGCCGGTGGTGCCCGCGCCGCCAGCGCCCGTGGTGGCGGCTCCGCCCCCCGCGCCCCCGGCACCGCCCGCGCCGCCGCCGGTGGTGACGCTGCCCTCCAGCAGCGCCGACTACCTCAACAACCCGCGCCCGCCCTATCCCTCGCTCTCGCGCCGCCTGGGCGAACAGGGCAAGGTCGTCGTGCGCGTCTTCATCGATCTCAACGGCACGGCCAGCAAGGCCGAGATCCACACCTCCAGCGGTTACGAGCGCCTCGACCAGACGGCGCTGCAGACCGTGCTGCGCTGGCGCTACGTGCCCGGCAAGCGCGGCGGCGTGGCCGAGGCCATGTGGTTCAACGTGCCGATCAATTTCGTCTTGGAATAAACCGCCTTCGCAGGAGTCAGAGCTTCATGGATTCGCAATTCGCCACCTCGGGCATCGCCCACGTCTGGAGCCAGGGTGACTGGGTCACCCGCAGCGTGGCCCTCGTGCTGCTGGCCATGTCCCTGGCCTCGTGGATCATCATCCTGTGGAAGGCCCTGGACCTGCGCGCCCAGCGCGCCCAGGCCCGCGGCGTCGAAGGCTTCTGGCACAGCAGCGACTTCGCCGAAGGCCTGGAAAAGCTCGGCGACGCCGACGGCAACCCCTTCCGCACCGCCGCCATCGAAGGCCGCGAGGCGGCCCGCCACATCACCCACCAGGACGGCGCCACCCGCCCGCAGCTGCACGACAACCTGGACGTGAGCGACTGGATCGAGCGCGCGCTGCGCAAGAGCGTGGACGACTTCACCATCCGCGCGCAGGGCGGCCTGTCGGTGCTCGCCTCGGTGGCCTCCACCGCGCCCTTCGTGGGCCTGTTCGGCACGGTCTGGGGCATCTACCACGCGCTGCTGGGCATCAGCACGGCGGGCCAGGTCGCCATCGACCAGGTCGCCGGCCCCATCGGTGAAGCGCTCATCATGACGGCCCTGGGCCTGCTGGTGGCCATTCCCGCGGTGCTGGGCTACAACGCCCTGGTGCGCGGCAACAAGGCCGTGCTGCACAAGCTCAACCGCTTCGCGCACGACCTGCACGCCTACTTCGTCACCGGTGCCCGCGTGAGCGTGGGTGCCGAGGGCAAGGTCCTGCCCATCAAGCAGCAGCGGAGCTGATCACATGGCCATCGGAACGCAAGACGCCAGCGACGAAGTCATGAGCGAGATCAACATGATCCCGTTCATCGACGTGATGCTGGTGCTGCTCATCATCTTCATCATCACGGTGCCGGTGATCCAGCACGCCGTGAACATCGACCTGCCGCAGGCCAGCGTCGAGAAGGTGCAGGACAAGCCGGAGAACATCCGCTTCTCGGTCGACGCCGAGGGCCAGTACTTCTGGAACGACCAGCGCCTGAGCGATGGCGAGCTGGCCGGCATGCTGAGCGCCGCCGCCGCGCAGGACCCGCAACCCGAATTGCACATCCGCGGCGACAAGGCCGTGCGCTACGAGCGCGTGGCCCTGGCCATGGCCGCGGCGCAGAAGGCCGGCTTGCGCAAGATTGGTTTCATCACGGAGCCCACGCCCTGAACATTCGGGGCGCGGGACCGTTTTCGTATCGTGGGGCGACCCGGAGACTCTCCGTCTCCGAGCGTCGTTTTTGAGCCAGCCAGGGCGGCACACCACGCCGCCGTTAGCCAGGCGCTTTTTTACCCGATCTTCAAAGACCGAGCGCGGCGATGCCCGCGCGCGCGATCTGCGCGTCCTCGGTGGACTTGACGCCGCTCACGCCCACGGCGCCGATGCACTGGCCGTCCTTCATCACCGGCACGCCGCCTTCGAGCATGCCCTGCAGCTGCGGAGCGCTCAGGAACGAGGTGCGTCCCTGGTTGATGACGTCCTCATAGACCTTGCTCTCGCGGCGGCCCATGGCCGCCGTGTGGGCCTTGGCGGGCGCGATGTGGGCGGAGATCGGCGGCGCGCCATCCAGGCGCTGCAGCCACAGCAGGTGGCCGCCGGCGTCGACGATGGCGATCGTCACCGCCCACTGATGGGCGAGGGCTTCCTTTTCCGCCGCTGCGGCAATGGCTTTGACGTCAGCGGCTTCGAGCGCATGGGTGGACTTCATGAACTTCCTTGGAGTGAGTGAAAAAACGGACTAACCCTGGACGATAACCCCTTGATTACGCACCCGGCGGTCACAACTGAGCTCACCATGCCATCAACGGCGCACGGCGCGGCGTTGAGGGCCCGGGGAACCTCGGGCACAATGCCCGAATCTTAGGGTTGACTTAAGGAGAGTCCCACCATGTCCGACCACGTTCAAACCAACGGCCGCTTCGGCACCGCCGTCTCGGCCAGCGCTTCGCAACGCAACCGCGTGCTGCGCAACACCTACTGGCTGCTCGCGCTGTCCATGCTGCCCACGGTTCTGGGCGCCTGGGTGGGCGTGGCCACCGGCATCACGGCCAGCCTCACGGGCGGCCTGGGCCTCATCGTCTTCCTGGGCGGCGCCTTCGGCTTCATGTTCGCGATCGAAAAGACCAAGAACTCGGCCGCCGGCGTGCCGATCCTGCTGGCCTTCACCTTCTTCATGGGCCTGATGCTGTCGCGCCTGCTGGCGATGGTGCTGGGCTTCGCCAATGGCTCCAGCCTGATCATGATGGCCTTCGGCGGCACGGCGGCGGTGTTCTTTGGCATGGCCTCGCTCTCGAGCGTCATCAAGCGCGACCTGTCGAACATGGGCAAGTTCCTGTTCATCGGCGCGATCCTGATCCTGGTGGCCGCCGTGGCCAACGTGTTCATTCAGTCGAGCGCCCTGATGATCACCATTTCGGTGCTGGCGGTGGGCGTGTTCTCGGCCTTCATCCTGTACGACCTCAAGCGTGTGCAGGACGGCGAGGAAACCAACTACATCAGCGCCACGCTGGGCGTGTACCTGAGCCTGTACAACGTGTTCCAGAGCCTGCTGATGCTGCTGGGCGTCTTCGGCGGCGAGCGCGAATAAGCCGTCCGTTCCATCTTGTGAAAGAAGGGCCTTCGGGCCCTTTTTTCATGGCCGCGGGCGTCAAGTTCCGGTCCGGGCGGCCGAAATGCAGAGGCAACCCCACCCGAACCACCATGCGCCGCTCTGCCCTCATCCTCATCACACTCGCCAGCACCTGGCTGGCCGGCTGCGATGCCTTGGGCATCGAGACGGCGACGCAGGTGAACGCCCGCAAGGAGGCCGAGGGCCGCGCCATCGGCAGCGCCTGCCGGCACGCGGTGCGCAGCATCGAATCGTGCTTCCAGACCAATCCGCGCGCCGGCAAGGCGGCGGTGTTCGCGGGCTGGCGGGAGATGGACCAGTACATGCGGGACAACAGCGTCGTCGGCATGCCGTCCGAGGGCGAGGCGGCCCCTTCCGAAAAGGCTCCGGCGGAGAAGCCGACGTCCTGACGGCTTTTGGCCTGCACCTCGCGGCGCTGGCGGCCACTGGGCGCCCTGCTCCGCGAATGTCCCCCGGACCGGCTGCGCCGGTCCTCCTCCTTTATTTCGCTACGCAGGGCGCCCAGCGTCCGCCAGCGGGCGACGCTCAGGGCGCGCCCACCGTTTGCCTGCGAATCAATCAGCGAGCTCGAAGACCGCCATGCTCTCGACGTGGGCGGTGTGGGGGAACATGTTCACGGCGCCGGCCGATATACAGCGGTAACCCGCCTGGTGCACCAGCAAACCCGCGTCGCGCGCCAGCGTGGCGGGGTTGCAGCTCACGTAAACGATGCGCTTCGGAGGCGTCCAGCCGCCCCGCAGTTCGGGCTGCTGGTGCAGATCGGCCAGGGCCTTGGCCAGAGCGAAGGCGCCCTCGCGGGGGGGATCGACCAGCCACTTCTGGGCCACGCCGTCGGCCACCAGTTGCTCTGGCGTCATCTCGAACAGGTTGCGCGCGGCAAACGTGGTGGGCGCGAAGGCCTTCGCGCGGCCCACGCTGTTGCGCGCCAGGTTCTCGCGCGAGCGCGCCACCAGGGCCTCGCTGCCCTCCACGCCCAGCACCTCGCGCGCGGTGGTGGCGATGGGCAGGGTGAAGTTGCCCAGGCCGCAGAACCAGTCGATGACGCGCTCGTCGGCGCGCGCATCGAGCAGGCGCAGGGCGCGTGAGACGAGCACGCGGTTGATCGAGGGGTTGACCTGGGTGAAGTCGGTGGGTTTGAAGGGCATGACCACACCGTAGTCGGGCAAGGCGTAGCTCAGTGGCTCGCCGCCTTCGTCCAGCAGGCGCACCGTGTCCGGCCCCTTGGCCTGCAGCCACCACTGCACACCGTGCTGCTGGCCGAAGGCGCGCAGGCGCGCCAGATCGTCCTCGCTCAGAGGCTCCAGGTGGCGCAGCACCAGCGCGGTCACGCTGTCGCCGCAGGCCAGTTCGATCTGCGGGCAGGTCTCGCGCGCGTCCATGCCGAAGATGAGCTCGCGCAGCGGCGCGAGCATGTCGCTCACATGCGGCGGCAGCACCAGGCACACGCCCATGTCGGCCACGTAGCGGCTCTTGCGCTCATGAAAGCCGATCAGCACCACGCCCTTCTTGTGCACGTGGCGCACCGACAGGCGCGCGCGGTGGCGGTAGCCCCAGGTGGGGCCTTCAATGGGACGCAGCACGGTCTCGGCGCGCACCTTGCCGAGATGCCAGAGGTTGTCCTCCAGCACGCGCTGCTTGATGGCGACCTGGGCCGCCGGGTGCAGGTGCTGCATCTTGCAGCCGCCGCAGGCGCCCGCGTGCAGGCCGAAGTGCGGGCAGCCGGGGCGCACGCGCTGCGAGGATTCGCGGTGGATGGCCGTGACAGTGGCGGCCTCCCAGTTGTTCTTCTTGCGGTGGACCGAGACGCTGACCTGCTCGAAGGGCAGCGCACCTTCGATGAAGACCACCTTGCCGTCGGCGCGGTGGGCGATGCCCTGGGCTTCGATGTCGAGGGATTCGACGGCGAGCGAGCCGTCGGGGAACGCGGGGGATGGGTGGTGCGGAACGTCGGTGGACATCCGGCGATTGTCTCAGGCCAGCCAGCGGGGTCGGCCGTGTCGCCGCCGGGCCGCCCCAAGGCGACACAGCCCCCTCGGGGGGCAGCGACCCGCGCAGCGGCGGAGCGTGGGGGCCATCAGTTCCACGCGGCCAGGTACTCCTGCCAATGCGATTCGCCCGGCGCCAGCCCGCCCAGCGTTTCCTTCACGTAGGCGATCTCGCGCTCGTACTCGTCGGGCGTGAAGCCGCCGCGCATCTTCTGGAAGCGGCAGTACATGAGGTAGGTGTTCATCACGTCCGTCTCGCAGTAGCGGCGGATGGCGTCCGTCTGCCCGGCGAGGTACTGCGCGTAGACCTGCGAGCCGTCCATGCCCAGCTTGCCCGGGAAGCCGCAGAGCTTGGCCATGGCGTCCAGGGGTGCGTTGTTCTTGGGCGAGTACATGGCCAGCAGGTCCATCAGGTCCAGGTGGCGCATGTGGTACCTGCCGATGTAGTTGTTCCACTTGAACTCGCGGTCGTCCTCGCCCATGTCCCAGTACTTGTTGGCCTCCAGCCCGTGGCGCAGACCGCGGTAGTGCAGCACGGGCAGGTCGAAGCCGCCGCCGTTCCAGCTCACGAGCTGGGGCACGTGCTTCTCGATCGCCTGGAAAAAGCTCTGGATGACCCGGCCCTCGCTCTGGCCGTCCTTGTCGACGAAGGAGTGCACGCGCAGGCCTTCGGCGTTGCGGAACACGCAGCTGATGACCAGCACGCGCTGCAGGTAGAGCGGCATGAAGTCGCTCTGCCCCTTTTCCTTGCGCTCGGCCACCCACTCGGCGTGCACCTGCTCGTCGCTCAGGTCGGCACCGGCCGCGCGCAGCGCGCGCAGGCCGTCCACGTCCGGAATGGACTCGATGTCGAAGACGAGGACGGGCCAGGCCATGCGGGGCCCGGCTCAGCGCTTGGGCAGGTGGGACAGCGGATCGACCGGCTTGCCCTGGCGGCGCACCTCGAAGTGCAGCTTCACGCGGTCGGTGTCGCTGCTGCCCATCTCGGCGATCTTCTGGCCCTGGCGCACCGCCTGGTTCTCGCGCACCAGCAGCGCCTGGTTGTGCGCGTAGGCGGTGAGGTAGGTGTTGTTGTGCTGCAGGATGATGAGGTTGCCGTAGCCGCGCAGGCCGGCGCCCGCGTAGACCACGCGCCCATCGGCCGCCGCGATCACGGGGTCGCCGATCTTGCCGCCGATGCTCACGCCCTTGTTGGTGTTCTCGTCGAAGTTCGCGATGACCGCGCCCGAGGCCGGCCAGACGAACTGGATTTCGTCGCCCGCCGCGGCGGGGGCTGGCGCAGGCGCCGGGGCGGGCGCGGGGGCCGGCGCCGCGGCCGGGCTGGTTTCGCTCAGGGGCCGCGAAGTGACGCCGCTGCTGGTGACGGGTGCCGTGGACACGCCGCCGGGCGCCGGTGCCGCGGCGGCAGCGGCCGGCGGCGCCACGCGCAGCAACTGGCCGACTTCGATCGCGTTGGGGTTGGGCAGGTTGTTCCAGGCGGCGATGTCGCGCCAGTCCTGGCCCGCGTTCAGGGCGATGCGGTACAGCGTGTCGCCGGGTTGCACCGTCACGTAGCCCACGCGGGGCTGCGCCGCGGCGGGGGCCGACGCGCTCGGCGCCGCGTCGGTGGTCGAGCGGGATGTGCCGCGATCTTCCACCGGCGCGGGGCGCGACACGCGCTGCGTGCTGCAGGCGCTCACGAGCAGGGCCAGGCCGAGCACGGACCACGACAGCACCCGAGTGGCTGCGTATCCCTGCGTCCGGGTGTGTCCCAGCTCGTGTTTTGCCATTTGATTCATGAAGACTCCACCGTTGTCTTGCGGGCCCGCGAACGGGCCCCATTTCGATTCACGCTCTGCGCCGGCAAGGGCGGGACCGTCATGCGAGGCCCGATTTTAGGGGCACGAAATGCACGGCCTCGAGTTCGGTGCGGACCACACCGGTGGCGGTCTTGTCGATCACCACCAGGTTCTGCCGCCCGGCGGCCGTGACGGCCGGCGCCACCAGCCGGCCGCCGACGGCGAGCTGGTCGATCCAGGCCGCCGGCAGATCGTTCCCGCCGGCCGCCGCGATGATGCCCGCATAGGGCGCGCCTTGCGCAAAGCCCACCATGCCGTCTCCGAACAGCAGGTGCAGATTGGGCACGCGCAGAGCGCG
Organism: Hydrogenophaga sp.; assembly: GCF_035481345.1. Lineage (GTDB taxonomy): Bacteria > Pseudomonadota > Gammaproteobacteria > Burkholderiales > Burkholderiaceae_C > Hydrogenophaga. Next base: position 20,989 of record NZ_DATIGV010000022.1, read on the forward strand.
CAGGTTGTCGCGCGCTTTCTCGTGCAGGCTGCGGATGCGCTCGATGCTGTAGACCTCTTTGGCCACGCGGGCGAGCACGGCGGCCTGGTAGCCGCAGCCGGTGCCGATCTCCAGCACGCGGCCCAGGGGCTGCACGCGTGCCTGGCACAGCAGCTCGACCATGCGCGCCACCACCCCGGGCTTGCTGATGGTCTGGCCCTGGCCGATGGGCAGGCTGGTGTCTTCGTAGGCCTGGTTCACCAGCGCCGAGTCGACGAAGCGATGGCGTTCCACCGCGAGCATCGCCGCCACGACCGCCGGGTGCGTGATGCCCTGCCCCTGCAGCTTGCGCACCATGGCCGCGCGCACGGCGGCCGAGTCCATGCCGACGCCGCTGGGCGCGGCCGGGCTGCGGGCGGCGGGCGAATCGGGCTTGTGCTGGCGCGCGGGTACCGGGGCCGGCGTGCCGGCGGGCAAACGGGCCGGAAAGCCCGGGCGCGGGCGAGGCTGCGGCGGTTTCACGCCTCCTCCTTCGACAGCACGGCCGCCGTGGGAGCCCAGTAGGCCAGGGTGTCGTGATCGGTCAGGTCCACCTGCAGCGGCGTGAGGCTGACGTAGCCCTGCTGCGTGGCGTGGAAGTCCGTGCCCTCGGCCTCGTCGCGCGCGGCGCCGGCGCTGCCGATCCAGTACATGGTCTCCCCTCGGGGGTTGACCTGCACGATGACGGGCTCGGCGGCGTGGCGACGGCCCAGGCGCGTGACCTTCACGCCCCGGATCTCCTCGGCGGGCCGGCAGGGGATGTTGACGTTGAGCAGCCAGGCGTCGCCGCGCTTGGCCGATTCGGGCAGCGAGGGCAGCAGTTGCTGCACCAGGGCGGCGGCCTGGGCGGCGGCGGCGTCGAGGTGGGCCCAGCCCTTCTCGGTCTGGGAGAACGCGATGGCGGGAATGCCGAACAGGTAACCCTCCATCGCCGCGCCGACGGTGCCAGAGTAGATGGTGTCGTCGCCCATGTTGGCGCCGTTGTTGATGCCGGAGATGACCAGATCGGGCCGGTAGCCGAGCAGGCCGGTGAGCGCGATGTGCACGCAGTCGGCGGGGGTGCCGTTGACGTAGCGGAATCCGTTGGACGCGGTGTGCACGTAGAGCGGCGAGTGCAGGCTCAGGGCGTTGCTCTTGGCGCTGTTGTTGTGCTCGGGGGCAACGACCTCGACCTCGACGCCGGGCAGGGCTTTCACGGCCTCGTACAGGGCCACGATGCCCTTGGCCTGGAAGCCGTCGTCGTTCGAGATCAGGATTTTCATGGGCGAAATTCTATTGACCTGGGGGTATCGCGCTTTCTTCTTATCCGGTGGCGCCCGGGGCGGTCACCCAAGGGACAAAACCCCCTGCGCAAACGCAAGACCGATCCCTATCATGCCCCGCACCCCCATTCACGAGAGGAGACCCACCATGCACGCCTGGCTGTGCGAGAACCCCACCGGCGTCGACGCCCTGCAATGGAAGGAGTTGCCCACGCCCGAGCCCGGCGCGGGCCAGGTGCGCCTCCGCATCGAAGCGGCCAGCCTGAACTTCCCCGATCTGCTCATCGTGCAGAACAAGTATCAGATGAAGCCGCCCCTGCCCTTCGTGCCGGGCAGCGAGTACGCGGGCGTGGTGGAGGCCGTGGGCGAGGGTGTGAAGCACCTCAAGCCCGGCCAGCGCGTGGCCTGCCTCAGCGGCACCGGTGGTTTCGGCACCCACACCCTGGCGCCCGCCGCGCTGTGCATGCCGCTGCCCGAAGGCTTCCCCGCCGTGGACGCGGCGGCCTTCATCATGATCTACGCCACCTCGTACCACGCGCTCATGGACCGCGCGCAACTCAAGGCGGGCGAGACGGTGCTGATCCTCGGCGCGGCCGGCGGCGTGGGCACGGCCGCCATCCAGATCGCCAAGGCCGCCGGCGCGCGCGTGATCGCCGCCGCTTCCAGCGACGAGAAGTGCGCGCTGTGCACCTCGCTCGGCGCCGATGCGACCATCAACTACGCGCAACACGGCCCGCTCACCAGCCTGCGCGACGAGATCAAGCGCCTCACCGACGGCAAAGGCCCCGATGTGATCTACGACCCCGTGGGCGGCGACTTCGCCGAACCGGCGTTCCGCTCCATCGCCTGGCGCGGGCGCTACCTCGTGGTGGGCTTCGCCAGCGGTCCCATTCCCGCCCTGCCACTCAACCTGGCGCTGCTCAAGGGCGCCAGCATCGTCGGCGTGTTCTGGGGCGACTTCGCCAAGCGCGAGCCCCAGGCCAACGCGGCCATGATGCAGGCGCTCGCCGGGATGTACGCCAAGGGCCAGGTCAAGCCGGTGATCGACCAGACCCTGCCCATGGCCGAGCTGCACAAGGCCTACGCGATCATGGGATCGCGTTCGGTCAAGGGCAAGCTGGTGCTGGTGAACTGAGTCCCGGACTCAACGCGCGGCGGCGGTGGCCGCCGCCGGGGGCGACCACCCGCCGCCAATGGCCCGGTACACCGCCACCAGCGCCGTGGCGGTGCCCACCTGGGCCTGAGTGAGCTGCTCGCGAATCGAGAGCACCTCGCGCTCGGCCTGCAGCACGGCCTGGAAGTCGGTCACGCCGGCCTCGAAGCGCGCGCGGGCCAGTTGCGCGGCCTCGTCGGCGTGGCGCGCGGCCTCCAGCAGGCGCTCGGCGCGTTGGGCGTTGCGGTTGAAGCCGCTGAACGCGCCCTCGGTTTCCTCCAGCGCCAGCGCCACCGTCTGCTCGAACACCACCAGGCCCTGCTGGGCGCGCGCTTCGCTCGCCGCCACGCGCGAGCGGATGGCGCCAAAGTCGAACGGCGTCCAGGACAGGCCCACGCCGAGCGCGTAGCGCGCCGCGTCGCTGGTGAACAGGTCGCCCAGGCGCGCCGCGTTGAAACCCAGCAGGCCCGAGAGCGAGACGCTCGGGTAGAGCTCGCTGCGCGCGATGCCGATGCGGGCCGTGGCCGCCGCCAACTGGCGTTCGGCCGCGATCACGTCGGGCCGGCGCTGCAGCCACTGCTGCGGCGTGCCCACCGGCAGCGTGGCCAGGTCGGTCGCCGGCAGCGAAGGCAGCGGCCGGGGCAGCGCCAGGTCGGCCAGCACGGTGCGCGGCGGCTGTGCGGTGAGCGTGGCCAGGCGGAAGGCTGCGGCCTCGATGCCCGCCTGCAGCGAGGGCAACTGGGCCTCGGTGCTGGCGACCAGGGCGCGCGCGCCGGCCACGTCGAGCTGGCGCGCCCGGCCGGCCTCCAGCCGCGCCTCGGTGAGGCGCAGCGACTCGCGCTGGTTCACGAGACTGGCCTCGGTCACGCGCTGGCGTTCCTGCAGGCCGCGCAATTCCAGGTAGTAGCGCGCCACCTCGGCCGCCACGGCCGTGTGCGCGGCGTGCAGGCCGGCCTCGCTGGCGCTCACCTGCGCGGCGGCGGCCTCGCGCGTGCGGCGCACGCGGCCGAAGAGGTCGAGCTCCCAGCCGGCGATGAAGCTGGCGTCGAAGCTGTTGCCGGTGCGCTCGCTGCGCGAGGCGCCGGGCTGCTGGGTCTGCGGCGCCACCGAGCGCTGCGCATTGCCTTCGATGGCCACGCCGGGCCGCGCGGCGGCGTCCGCCTCGCCCTGCAGCGCCCTCGCCTCCTGCAGGCGCGCCTGCGCCAGGCGGATGTCGGTGTTGGCGGCCAGCGCGCGTTCGATCAGCGCGTCCAGCGCCGCATCGTTGAAGCCGCGCCAGAAGCGCGCGATGTCCTCGCCCGGCGCCTGCGCGTTGCTGCC
>NZ_DATIGV010000023.1:0-9441 GCF_035481345.1 Hydrogenophaga sp.
TGGTACTGCTTGGGCAGCGGGGTGCCGGCGCGCGAGCCGGTGCCCGCACAGGGCAGCAGCGCATGGCAAGGGGACACGGGGGTGGGGTTGGACGGGGGCAAGGCGGTGCTCATGGGCGGCGCCATTCTAGAATTCGCCCACACCCCCGGGCTCGACGCAACCGGGGGTATTTGTATTGGTACCGACCGAATGCCCCTCTCTCTGCCCGCGCTGAGCCCCGGCAAGCGCCACACCCAGCCCCACCCGGGCGGCTCGGCCGACGCGCTGTGGCTCGCCCGCCTGGCCGAGCGCGAACAAGGCGCTGGCCGGCTCACCGCCATCGTCACCGCCGACGCCAACGACGCGCAGCGCCTGATCGACGAGCTCGCCTTCTTCGCGCCCGATCTGCGCGTCACGCTGTTTCCCGACTGGGAAACCCTGCCCTACGACACGTTTTCGCCGCACCAGGACCTCATCAGCGAGCGCCTGGCCACGCTCTGGCGCATTTCCCAGCGCCAGCACGACGGCGGCGCCGACGTGGTGCTCATCCCCGCCACCACCGCGCTCTACCGGCTCGCGCCACCGTCCTTCCTGGCGGGCTACACCTTCCACTTCAAGGTCAAGCAGTCGCTGGACGAGGCGCGGCTCAAGGGCCAGCTCACGCTCGCGGGCTACCAGCACGTCACGCAGGTGGTGAGCCCGGGCGAATACGCCGTGCGCGGCGGCCTCATCGACCTCTTCCCCATGGGCAGCCCCGTGCCCTACCGCGTGGACCTGTTCGACGACGAGATCGACAGCATCCGCACCTTCGACCCGGACAGCCAGCGCAGCCTGTACCCGGTGAATGAGGTGCGCCTGTTGCCTGGCCGCGAATTCCCCATGGACGACGCGGCCCGCACACGCTTTCGCAGCCGCTGGCGCGAACTGCTGGAAGGTGACCCGACCAAGAGCCGTCTCTACAAGGACATGGGCAACGGCGTGGCCACCGCCGGCATCGAGTACTACCTGCCACTGTTCTTCGAAGAGACGGCCACCGTCTTCGACTACCTGGGCGAACAGGCCACCCTGGTGCTGCACGGCGAGCTGGAGCCTGCCTTCCAGCGCTTCTGGCAGGACACGCGTGATCGCCACCGCCTGCTGCAGGGCGACCCCGATCGCCCCATCCTGCCGCCCGACGCCCTCTTCCTCAACGCCGAGCAGTTCTTCACCCACGCCAAGGCCCACGCCCAGGTGGTGATGCGCCCCGGCACCAGCGACGTGAGCGACAGCGCCTTCGCCCAGGCCCTGCCCGACCTGGCCGTGGTGCGCGGTGCCGACGAGCCGCTGGCGAAACTGCAGGCCCATCTGCGCGCCAGCCCCCAGCGCGCGCTGGTCCTCGCCGAGAGCGACGGCCGCCGCGAAAGCCTGCTCGACTTCCTGCGCGCCAGCGGCCTGAACCCGCCCGCCTTCGACAGCCTGGCCGAATTCCAGGCCAGCGACGAGAAGACCGGCATCGCCACCGCCGCGCTGGCCACCGGCTTCGCCTGGCTCGAGGCGGGCATCGACTTCATCACCGAGACCGAACTCTTCGCCGCCGGCCCCACCACGCGCCGGCGCAAGAAGCAGGAACAGGTGAGCGACGTCGATGCGCTGATCAAGGACCTGTCCGAGCTCAACGTGGGCGACCCGGTGGTGCACGCGGCGCACGGCATCGGCCGCTACCGCGGGCTCATCAACCTCGACATGGGCGAGAAGAACCCCGACGGCACGCCCGCGCTGCAGGAATTCCTGCACCTGGAGTACGCCGACAAGGCCGTGCTCTACGTGCCCGTGAGCCAGCTTGGCCTGATCGGCCGCTACACCGGCGTCAGCGCAGACGAGGCGCCGCTGCACAAGCTGGGCAGCGGCCAGTGGGAAAAGGCCAAGCGCAAGGCCGCCGAGCAGGTGCGCGACGCCGCCGCCGAACTGCTCAACATCTACGCGCGCCGCGCCGCGCGCCAGGGCCACGCCTTCCGCTACTCGCCGCAGGACTACGAGGCCTTCGCCAACGACTTCGGCTTCGAGGAAACCGCCGACCAGCGCGCGGCCATCCACGCCGTGGTGCAGGACATGATCAGCCCGCAGCCCATGGACCGCCTGGTCTGCGGCGACGTGGGCTTCGGCAAGACCGAGGTGGCGCTGCGCGCGGCCTTTGTGGCCGTCACGGGTGGCAAGCAGGTGGCCTTCCTCGCGCCCACCACGCTGCTGGCCGAACAGCACTACCAGACCCTGGTCGACCGTTTCAGCAAGTGGCCGGTGAAGATCGCCGAGATGAGCCGCTTCCGCTCTCAGAAAGAGATCACGGCGGCCATGAAGGGCATCGCCGACGGCTCGGTGGACATCGTCGTCGGCACGCACAAGCTGCTGAGCGAGAAGGCACAGTTCAAGAACCTGGGCCTGCTCATCATCGACGAGGAGCACCGTTTCGGTGTGCGCCACAAGGAGGCGATGAAGCAATTGCGCGCCGAGGTCGACGTGCTCACGCTCACCGCCACGCCCATCCCGCGCACGCTGGGCATGGCGCTCGAAGGCCTGCGCGATCTGAGCGTCATCGCCACCGCGCCACAGCGCCGCCTGGCCATCAAGACCTTCGTGCGCAACGAAGGCAATGGCGTCATCCGCGAGGCCGTGCTGCGCGAATTGAAGCGCGGCGGGCAGGTCTATTTCCTGCACAACGAGGTCGAGACCATCGAGAACCGCAAGCAAAAGCTCGAGGAGATCCTGCCCGAGGCGCGCATCGCCGTCGCCCACGGTCAGATGCCCGAGCGCGAGCTGGAGCGCGTGATGCGCGACTTCGTGGCCCAGCGCTACAACCTGCTGCTGTGCTCCACCATCATCGAGACCGGCATCGACGTGCCCACGGCCAACACCATCGTCATGAGCCGCGCCGACAAGTTCGGCCTGGCGCAGTTGCACCAGTTGCGCGGCCGTGTGGGGCGCAGCCACCACCAGGCCTATGCCTACCTGCTGGTGCCCGAGATCGAGGGCCTCACCAAGCAGGCCGCGCAGCGGCTGGACGCCATCCAGCAGATGGAGGAACTGGGCAGCGGCTTCTACCTGGCCATGCACGACCTGGAGATCCGCGGCGCCGGCGAGGTGCTGGGCGAGAACCAGAGCGGCAACATGCTGGAGGTGGGCTTCCAGCTCTACAACGAGATGCTGTCCGAGGCGGTGAAGGCGCTGAAGGCCGGCCGCGAGCCCGACCTGCTGGCGCCGCTCTCCGTCACCACCGACATCAACCTGCACGCCCCCGCCCTGCTGCCCAACGACTACTGCGGCGACGTGCACCTGCGCCTGAGCTTCTACAAGAAGCTCGCCACAGCGCGCAACACCGACCAGGTGGACGCCCTGCTCGAGGAAATCGTCGACCGCTTCGGCAAACCCCCGCCGCAGGCGCAGACGCTCATCGACGTGCACCGCCTGCGCGTGCTCAGCGCACCCTACGGCGTGGCCAAGGTCGATGCCGCGCCCGGCATCACGAACATCACCTTCAAGCCCAACCCGCCGATCGAGCCGATGCGCATCATCGAGCTCATCCAGAAGCACAAGCACATCAAGCTCGCGGGCAACGAGAAGCTGCGCATCGAGCGCGCGCTGCCCGAGGTGAAGGACCGCGTGCAGCTCGTGCGTGACGTGCTGCGCGCCCTGGGCCAACCCAACAAGACCACCGAAACCGCATGACCTCCACGCTCACCGCCTTCGCCCCCGGCCTCACCGTACGCGGCTTCACGCCACCGCTCCAGCTGAGCGACTTCAAGCTCATCGCCTTCGACATGGACTCCACGCTCATCAGCATCGAGTGCGTGGACGAGATCGCCGACGTCGTCGGCAAGAAGGCCGAAGTGGCCGCCATCACCGAAGCCGCGATGCGCGGCGAGATCACCGACTACAAGGACAGCCTGCGCCGCCGCGTGGCCCTGCTCAAGGGCGTGACCGTGGCCGACATGGAGCGGGTGCTGGTCGAGCGCCTGCGCATCAACCCCGGCGCCGCCGAACTCATTGGCGCCTGCAAGGCCGCCGGGCTCAAGGTGCTGCTGGTCTCGGGCGGCTTCACCTATTTCGCGTACCGCGTGCGCGACACCCTGAGCATCGATTTCGTGCGCGCCAACGTGCTGGAGATCGCCAGCGGCGCCAACTGCGGCGAGCTCACCGGCCGCATGGTCGATCAGGCCTGGGGTGACATCTGCGACGGCGCCGAGAAGCGGCGCACCCTGCTCGAAGTGGCCTCGCTGCTGGGCATCGAACCGTCCGAGTGCATCGCCATGGGCGACGGCGCGAACGACCTGCCGATGATGGGCGTGGCGGGCCTGTCGGTGGCCTACCACGCCAAGCCGGCGGTGCGCGAGCAGGCCATGGTGTCCATCGAGCAAGGCGGGCTGGACCGCCTGCTGGAAGTGCTGCGCTGATCCGCAGGGCTCCTCGACAAAGACGGCGACAAAGAAAAAGCCCGTCATCTTGCGATGACGGGCTTTCTTGTAATGGTCGGCGTGGCGGGATTCGAACTCGCGACCCCTTGCACCCCATGCAAGTGCGCTACCAGGCTGCGCTACACGCCGACAAGCCTTGCATTATAGCCAGCAAAAAGGCGCTCTCTCAGGCCGATAGGCGAAGCAGTTCGCGAATCTCGAGCAGCTCGCGGCGCATGTCGCTCAGCAGTGCGGGCTCCGCCGCCGCTGCCGGCGCCACCACGGTGGACACGACCGCGGTGTCATCGTCGTGGATGACCGCATCCAGATCGATCACGTCGATGGGTTCTTCGTCGTCCTGGCGGCGCTTCTCGCGCTCCGCCTGGGCCAGTTCCTGCAGCTTGTTGCGCGCGCCACTGATGGTGAAGCCCTGGTCGTACAACAGCTCGCGGATGCGACGGATCATCAGCACCTCGTGGTGCTGGTAGTAGCGCCGGTTGCCCCGGCGCTTCATGGGACGAAGCTGCGTGAACTCCTGCTCCCAGTAGCGCAGCACGTGCGGCTTGACGCCGCACAGCTCGCCCACCTCACCAATGGTGAAGTAGCGCTTCGCTGGAATCGGGGGCAGCGTTTTTTCCATGTAAATCAAGGCGGTAGAAACCGAAGCTTGAATTTACTCTAACTCAGGAAACCCCGGGGACTACCCCCAGGGTTTTCGTGAGAAATGTTGTAAGCGTTCCCTATGGGGAAACGCGATGGCGCCGTTCAGCCGCCGATGACTGCCGCCTGTACCTGCTCCTTGAGCTTGGGGCTGGCGTGGAAGGTCACGACGCGTCGGGCCTGGATGGCCACCGGTTCACCGGTGCGCGGGTTGCGGCCCGGACGGGCCGCCTTGGTGCGGATCTGGAAGTTGCCGAAACCCGAAATCTTCACGTCGGTGCCGTTGACCAGGCTCTCCGTGACGAGGTCGAAGAAGGCGTCGATCATGTCCTTGGACTCCCGCTTGTTCAGGCCGATCTGGTCGAACAGCAGCTCGGCGAGCTGGGCCTTCGTCAGGGCGGGGGTTTCCAGGCTTTCGACGGCCAATTCCATCGGGTACTCCTTCTTGTCGGTGTCGGGTATCAAGCGCGCAGTCGGGCGTTCACGCGCTGCTGCAGGGATGCAAGCGTCTGCTGCACGGCGGCTTCGATCTGTTCGTCGGCCAGTGTAGCGTCGTCCCGGTTCATGACGAGCCGCACGGCCAGCCCCTTCTCGTGCTCGGACAGGCCGGGCACCACCACGCCTTTCTTGGGGCGGTAGACGTCGAACAGCACGGCGTCTTGCAGCCAGGGGTTGCCGGCGGCGCGGATGGCGGCCATCACGGCATCGTGCGACACCGACTCGCCCACCACCAGCGCCAGGTCGCGCTGCACGGGCTGGTGGCGGCTGACGGCGTGGAACGCCGGCACCGGCCGGGTCAGCACGGCGTCGAGCTCCAGCTCGAACAGCACAGGCGCCTGCGGCAGCTCGTAGGCCTGGCGCCAGCGGGGGTGCAGTTCACCCACGTGGCCGATGCATCGACCGTCGAGCCACACGGCCGCGCAGCGGCCCGGGTGCATGGCGGGGTGCTCGGCCGCGCGGAATTCGGCGCGGCGCGGCGCCAGAAGGGACTCCACGTCCCCCTTGGCGTCGAAGAAATCGGCGGCACGCTCGCTCTCGCCCCATTGCAGCGCGTTCAAGGGACCACCCGCGAGGCCGGCCACGCGCATGGGCTGGTCGAAACCGGCCACGCTGGTGTCGCTGTCCTTCACCGTCGCGTCCTTGCGAAACACGCGTCCGATCTCGAACAGGCGCACGCGCTCGGCGCGGCGATCGAGGTTGAACTTGCACACCGCCACCAGGCTGCCGATCAGCGAGGAGCGCATCACGCTCATCTGGCTGGCGATGGGGTTGAGCAAGCGGATGGGCTCGGCATTGCCGGCCAGCTCGCGCTCCCAGCGCTCTTCCACGAAACTGAAGTTGATCGTTTCCTGGTAGCCGAGTTGCGCGAGTTGACGGCGCACGCCGAATGCGCCGCGGCGCGCCTCGGGCCGCAGCTTGGCCGTGATCGGCGCGAGCGGCGGCGTGGTGGGCAATTGCTCGTAGCCGATCAGGCGCACCACCTCCTCGATCAGGTCTTCCTCGATCTGCAGGTCGAAGCGGTACGGCGGCGGCGTCACGGTGACGCTGCCCTCCCCCTCCTGCACCGCCAGGCCCAGGCGGCGAAGGGCCTGCACGCACTGCGCCTGTGTGACCGGCATGCCGATGACCTTGGCCGCACGTGCCACGCGCAGCGTGACGGGCTTCGCCTCGGGCAGGCGCGCCCGCTGATCGTCCATGGGGCCGGCCTGGCCGCCGCAGATCTCCAGCACGAGCTGCGTGATGCGCTCGATGTGCTCCACGGTGGTGGATGGGTCGACCCCGCGCTCGAAGCGGTGCCCCGCGTCGGTGCTGAAGTTGTAGCGGCGCGAGCGGCCCGCCACGGCCTTGGGCCACCAGAAGGCGGCCTCGATGTAGATGTCGCGCGTGTCGTCCGACACCGCGGTGGCGTCCCCGCCCATGATGCCGGCGAGCGACTCGACAGCCTGGTCGTCGGCGATCACGCCCACGCCAGCGTCGACCGAAATCGTGTTGCCATTGAGCAGCTTGAGCGATTCGCCCTCGCGGCCCCAGCGCACGTGCAGGCCGCCATGGATTTTGTCGAGGTCGAAGATGTGCGAAGGGCGGCCCAGCTCGAACATCACGTAGTTGGAGATGTCCACCAGCGCCGTGACGCTGCGCTGGCCACAGCGCGCCAGGCGGTCGACCATCCAGGCTGGCGTCTGTGCCTTCGTGTTGACGCCACGCACCACGCGGCCGCTGAAGCGCCCGCAGAGATCGGGCGCTTCGATGCGCACGGGCAAGGTGTCGCTCAGCGACACCGGCGCGGCCGGGAATGCGGGCGACTGCAGCGGCGCCCCGGTGATGGCCGCCACTTCACGCGCGACGCCGTACACGCTCAGGCAATGCGCCAGGTTGGGCGTGAGCTTGAGCGTGAACAGCATGTCGTCCAGCGCCAGGTGTTCGCGGATGTCGCGGCCCACCACGGCATCGGCCTCGAGTTCGAGCAAGCCCTCATGGCTTTCGGAGAGCTTCAACTCGCGCGCCGAGCACAGCATCCCCTGGCTTTCCACGCCGCGCAGTTTGCCCAGCTTGATGGTGAACGGTTTGCCGTCGTCGCCCGGGGGCAGTTCGGCGCCCACCAATGCGCAGGGCACCTTGATGCCCACGCGCGCATTCGGCGCGCCGCAGACGATGTTGAGCAGCGCACCCTGTCCCACATCCACCTCGCACACGCGCAAGCGGTCGGCGTTGGGGTGTTGCTCGGCAGACTTGATCTCACCCACCACCACCTTCGTGAACGGCGGCGCGACGGGACGAAGCTCTTCGACCTCGAGGCCTGCCATGGTGAGTGCGTCGGCGAGTTGCTGGCTGTCCAGGGCCGGATTGCAGAAGCTGCGCAGCCAGGATTCGGGGAATTGCATGGTGGTCGCTTATCGGAACTGGCTGAGGAAACGCACGTCGCCGTCGAAGAACAGGCGCAGGTCATTGACGCCGTAGCGCAGCATGGTCAGGCGGTCGGGGCCCATGCCGAAGGCGAAGCCGATGTAGCGCTCAGGGTCGAGGCCCATGTTGCGCACCACGTTCGGGTGCACCTGGCCCGAGCCCGCCACCTCCAGCCAGCGCCCGGCCAGCGGGCCGCTCTGGAACTGGATGTCGATCTCGGCGCTGGGCTCGGTGAACGGGAAGAAACTGGGGCGAAAGCGCAGCACCAGGTCGTCGCTTTCGAAGAAGGTGCGGCAGAAATCGGTGAAGACGACCTTGAGGTCCTTGAAGCTCACGTTCTCGCCGATCCACAGGCCTTCGCACTGGTGGAACATGGGCGAGTGGGTGGCGTCGCTGTCGACGCGGTAGGTGCGCCCGGGGGCGATCACGCGGATCTCGGGCATGCCCTGCCCGGCATCGAGCGCGCTGCGGTGGCGCTTGACGTGCTGCACCGCGTGGCGGATCTGCATGGGGCTGGTGTGGGTGCGCAGCAGGTTCGGCGCCTTGGCTGAACCGCCTTCCACGTAGAAGGTGTCGTGCATGGAACGCGCCGGGTGGTCCTCGGGCGTGTTCAGGGCCGTGAAGTTGAACCAGTCGGACTCGATCTCCGGACCCTCGGCCACCTCGAAGCCCATGGAGCCGAAGATGGCCTCGATGCGCTCGAGCGTGAGGCTCACGGGATGCAGCCCACCCGCACCGCGCTGGCGGCCCGGCAGGCTCACGTCCAGCGCTTCGGCCTTGAGCTGGGCTTCGAGTTCGGCGTCGGCCAGGGCCTGTCGGCGCGCCGTCAGCGCACCCTCGATGGCCTGCTTGGCCACGTTGATCGCGGCACCGCGGGTCTTCTTTTCATCCACCGGCAGAGCGGCCATGCCCTTCATCAATTCGGTGATGCGCCCCGCCTTGCCCAGGTAGCGCGCCTTGGCGTTCTCCAGGTCGGCCGGGGCGCTGGCCTGCGCAAACTCGGCGCGCGCCGCTTCGACCAGGTTGTCCAACTCGTTCATTCGATGCGTGTCCGATGCAATGAAAAAAGGGTTGAAGCCGGCGGGAATCCCCTCAAGCCTCAACCCCTTCAAACGGCAGCGGGCGCTGACGCGCCCGGCCGGGAATCAAGCGGTGGCCAGCTTGGCTTTGACCTGCTCCACGATGCTGCCAAAAGCCGCCGGGTCGTTGACGGCCAGGTCGGCGAGGACCTTGCGGTCGATCTCGATCTGGGCCTTCTTCAGACCATTGGCGAACTGGCTGTACGTCAGGCCGCAGGCGCGCGCACCGGCATTGATACGGGCGATCCACAGCTGGCGGAACACACGCTTCTTGGTGCGGCGATCGCGGTAGGCGTACTGGCCCGCCTTCATCACCGCCTGTTTGGCGATGCGGAAGACGTTGCCGCGACGGCCGCGGAAACCTTTGGCCAGGGCCAGGACTTTTTTATGGCGGG
>NZ_DATIGV010000024.1:0-38453 GCF_035481345.1 Hydrogenophaga sp.
CCCGACCTGCCGGCCAGCGACGCGCCCGCGCGCGGCGCCACGGTGGACTTCGAGTTCGACGCGGCCTTCAGCGCCGCACTCAAGCGCTGGGTGCACGAGCGCCACGCCACCGTCTACATGGCCTTCCTGGCCGCCAGCGCCGCGCTGCTGCGCGCGCACACGGGGCAGGGCGACGTGCTCATCGGCAGCCCCATGGGCGTGCGCGAGCGCGCCGAGTTCGAGGACCTCATCGGCCCCTTCGTGAACCTGCTGGTGCTGCGCCTGCGCATGGCCGACGACCCGGATTTCACCGAACTGCTGGCCCGCGCGCGCGGCGCCCTGCTGGACGCGCACGCGCACCGCGAGACGCCCTTTGAGGCCGTGGTGGAGCGCGTGCGCCCGGTGCGCAGCTTCCAGCACTCGCCGCTGTTCCAGCTCGCCGTGGTCTACCACCAGGCCGGCGGTGCCGCTGGCGGACAGGGCGACGTGGCCGTGCACAGCGGTGGCGCGCTCAACGAGATCACCTGGTTCGCGCGTGAGCACGAGGGTCGCACCCTGTGCAGCCTGGAGTACCGCAGCGACCTGTACTCCGCCGCGCACATGCAGCGCCTGGCCTCGCAACTGCAGACCCTGCTGCGCGCCGTGGTGGAGCAGGGCGACGCGCCGATCAGCCGCCTGCCGCTGCTCACGGCCGACGAGCGCCGGCAGATCCTGGTGGACTTCAACGACACCGCGCGATCGCTCGACACCGCGCCCTTCGTGCGCCAGTTCGAGCGCCAGGTGGCGAGCGCGCCGGACCGCGTGGCCGCGGGCTTCGAGGGCGCCTCGCTGAGCTACGGCGAGCTCAACCGCCGCGCCAACCAGTGGGCGCGGCAGCTGCGCGCGCTGGGCGTGGCCCCCGGGGTGCGCGTGGGCGTGTGCATCGAGCGATCGCTGGACATGCTGGTGGCCCTGCTCGCGGTGCAGAAGGCCGGTGGCGCCTACGTGCCGCTGGACCCGGGCTTCCCCGCCGAGCGCCTGGCCTACATGCTGGAGGACAGCGGCGCCACGGTGCTGCTCACCACCGGCGAAGCGGCCGACGCGGTGGACGCGCCACCCGGTGTGCGCGTGTTCGACCCGGCGCGCGAGGCCGCGGTGCTGCAGGCGCTGGACAGCGAGGACCTCGACGGAAACGCCGCGCCAAGCGACCCGGTCTACGTGATCTACACCTCGGGCTCCACCGGCCGCCCCAAGGGCGTGGTGGTGTCACACGGCGGGCTGAGCAACTTCCTCGGCTCGATGCGCGAGGCACCCGGCCTCACGGACGGCGACGTGGTGGCCGCCGTCACCACCATCTCTTTCGACATCGCCGGCCTGGAGCTCTACCTGCCGCTGCTGGTGGGCGCGCGCGTGGAGCTGCTCTCGCGCGAGACCGCGAGCGACGGGCTGGACCTGGCCGAGGCGCTGCAGGCCTGTGGCGCCACGGTGCTGCAGGCCACGCCCGCCACCTGGCGGCTGCTCATCGAATCGGGCTGGAAGGGTTCGCCGAACCTGCGCGCCTTCTGCGGCGGCGAAGGCCTGCCGCGCGAGCTGGCCGACGCGCTGCTCGCGCGCGTGGACCAGCTCTGGAACCTGTACGGCCCCACCGAGACGACCATCTGGTCCACCGCCGAGCGCGTGGCGCCGTCGCCCGCGCCGGTCACCATCGGCCGGCCCATCGCCAACACCCAGGTCTACGTGCTCGACGCGCACCAGCAGCCCCTGCCCGTGGGCGTGCCCGGCGAGCTGTGGATCGGTGGCGCCGGCGTGGCCCTGGGCTACCACCAGCGCCCCGAGCTCACGGCCGAGCGCTTCGTGGCCGACCTGTTTTCGTCGCAAGCCGGCGCGCGCCTCTACCGCACCGGCGACCTCGCGCGCTGGGACGCCGAGGGCCGCCTGCACCACCTGGGCCGGTTCGACCACCAGGTCAAGATCCGCGGTTTCCGCATCGAGCTCGGCGAGATCGAGGCCCGCCTGGCCACGCACGAGGCCGTGCAGCAGACCGTGGTGATGGGCCGCGAGGCCGCGCCCGGCGACCTGCGCCTGGTGGCCTACATCGTCTTCGCGCCGGGCGCCGACCTGACCGCCAGCGACGTGCGCCGCCACCTGCGCCGCGACCTGCCCGACTACATGATCCCGTCCGTGGTGGCGGCGGTGGACGCGATCCCGCTCACGCCCAACGGCAAGGTCGACCGCGCCGCGCTGCCCGACCCGTTCAAGAACGCGGTGCAGGCCGCGCGCCACTACGTGCCGCCCGAGGGTGGCGCCGAACAGACCATGGCCGAGATCTGGCGCGACATCTTGAAGGTGGAGCGCGTGGGCGCGGAAGACAACTTCTTCGAACTCGGCGGACACTCGCTGCTCTCGCTGCGCGTGGTGCTGGCCGTGGAGCAGAAGCTGGGCTGGCGCATGGACGCGCGCACCCTGTTCTTCCAGAACCTGCGCCAGGTGGTCGCCTCGGCCGCGGCTGGCAAGGGGGTGCTCAAGGCATGACACCCCTGTACTTCGGCGAGCGCTCGCGCCGCCTGTTCGGGCTCTACACACCCGCGCACGCCACCGGTGGGCGCGCGCGCGGCGCGGTGTTGTGCGCGCCCTGGGGCGCGGAGTACCTGCGCGCGCACCGCAGCATGGCCCAGCTCGGCAAGTGGCTGGGCGAGGCGGGCGTGCACGTGCTGCGCTTCGACTACCACGGCACCGGCGACTCGGCCGGCGACATGGGCGAGGCGCGCATCGACGGCTGGATCGAGGACGTGCAGACCGCCATCGACGAACTGAAGGACACCGCGGGCCTGCAGCGCGTGACGCTGGTGGGCCTGCGCCTGGGCGCCACGCTGGCCGCGCGCGCGGCCGCCAAACGCCGGCGCGACGTGGACGGGCTGGTGCTGTGGGACCCGGTGCTCAGCGGGCGTGAGCACCTGGCCGAATTGCGCGAGCTGCACGCGCAGGCGCTGCGCACGCGCGGCCTGAGCGACGGCGCTGCCGAACTGCTGGGTTTTTCCATGCATGAGGCCCTGGTGCGCGACATCGAGGGCATCGATCTGCTGAACCCCGCGCCCACCTGGCCGGCGCGCACGCTCGCCGTGGTGAGCCAACAGCGCGAGGCCTGGCGCGCGCTGGGCGCGGCCTTGCCGCCGGGCGATGGCTCGGCCGTCGAATCCATCGAGGTGCAAGCCGCGTGGCTGGAGGACCGGCACTCGGGCGCGGGCGCCGTGCCGGTGAAGCTGCTGCGCCGCGTGGTGGACTGGGCGGTGACATGAACCAGCCCCACGCCGCCGAACAGACACTGCTGCTGGGCCAAAACAAGGGCCTGGTCGGCGTCATCACGCCGCCGCTGCCCCCGGCCGATGGCGCGCCCGCGCGCGAGGACCCGCCCTTCGTCATCATCCTCAATGCCGGCATCATCCACCGCGTGGGGCCCAACCGGCTGCACGTGTCATTGGCCCGTGCCTTGTCGGCCGATGGCTTTGCGGTGCTGCGCGTGGACCTCTCGGGCCTGGGCGACAGCGCCCCGCGCGAGGACGGCTCGGCCCCGTTGGACGCGACCATGGCCGACATCCGCGAAATCATCGACACCTTGCAAGCGACGCGGCAGGTGAAGCGCGTGGTGCTGATGGGCCTGTGCTCAGGTGCGGACCACTCGGTGATCTATGCCTCGACCGACCCGCGCGTGGTGGGCGTGGCCCTGCTCGACCCCTCCATCCCGCGCACCACGGGTTATTACGTCAAGCACTACTCGGGCCGGCTGCTGAGCCTGCGCACCTGGAAGAACGTGGCGATGGGCCGGCACCCGCTGTGGAAGCTGCTGAAGCGGCGCCGCGCGCAGGCCTTGCCGGACGGTGAGGACAACGCGCCCGTCGACATGGCCGCTGCCCGCCCGGCCGTGACGCTGGAACACCCGCAGGTGCGCGCCTTCCTGGAGAACGCCTACGGACGCGCGCTGGGCAACGGTGCGCAGTTCCTCGCGGTGCTCACCTCCGACCGCGAACGCCAGCACAACTACCGCGGGCAACTGCAGGACGCGTTTCCCTCGCTGGATTTCAAGGGCAAACTGCTGATCGAGTACTTCGACCGCTGCGACCACACGTTCACGACGCTGGCGAGCCAGCAGAGGTTGGTGGGGTTGGTGAGGCGGTGGATGGGGGAGGCGGGGTTTTTGTAGCGCATGGGCAGGCGAGGGCGCTGTTCCTCGTCTTCCTCTGGGATGTGGCAAAAGCACCGGCAGAAGTGGATGACGAAACAACCATGTGAGAGCATTGCGACGAAGCGCTGCTGTCTTGGTGCTGACGCATAGAGCGGGCTCTGTTACTTCTTGACAAAGCGTGCGTAAAAACGTACGCTTTCGTGCCTTTTGGAGCCTTCCATGAACGTATTGACCGCATCCGCCGCGCGCGCCAATCTCTATCGACTGATCGACCAGACGACCGAGTCGCATCAACCCGTCATCATCGCCGGCAAGAACGCGTCTGCCGTTCTGGTGTCGGCAGAAGACTGGGCCGCCATTCAGGAAACGATGCACCTGCTGTCCGTGCCGGGCATGCGTGAGTCCATCCGCAAAGGCATGGCCGAGCCCTTGTCCAAGAGCGCCCGCGAACTGAAATGGTGAAGTGGGAGCTGGCCTACGCGAAGCAGGCGCTCAAGGACGCGAAGAAGGTCAAGGCAGCGGGACTCAAGCCGAAAGTCGAAGAGCTGCTGGCGATCCTCGAGAAGGATCCATTTCAGAATCCGCCGGCCTTCGAAAAGCTGGTGGGTGATCTCGCCGGTGCCTACTCGCGGCGGATCAACATCCACAACCGGCTGGTCTACGAAGTCTTCGCCAAGGAGCGGGTGGTCCGCGTCCTTCGCCTGTGGACGCATTACGAGTGACGTCCCGGCCCCGGCAACACCCGCTCCTTCACCCACCCCGTCGTCATGTCGATGAAGGCCCGTTTCGCCGGCCCGCTCGTGATCAGGTGGTCCGTCGTCTCCAGCAGTTCGAACGAGACCTTTGGCAGCCAGGGTTGCCCCGCGAACATGGCCGCGAACTGGCCGCGGTGGTTGAACCACTCGGGCTGCCCGCCGCAGTAGGCGAACAGCAGTTCCACGCCCTGGTTCGTGAGCCGGTCGACGCGGCCCATGAATTCTTCCTTGGGCGGCGAGACCGACATCTCACCCTTGGGCTTGGCGGGTGCGTCGTCGGGTGGCAGCAGGCGCAGCTTGCGCAGCAGCATCACGCCCGCCTTCTGCGTCGAGCCGAGGAGCCCCGCGCGCCCGATCTTGAAGGCCAGCTTGCGCAGGCGCGATTGCAGCGTGGGGTAGGCGTACATGTCCCACAGCAGCACGCCGCGCATGCGCTCGTCCTGCAGCGCCACCAGGTGGCCGATGATGGCGCCCGAGCACAGGCCCACCATGAAGAAGCGCGCGCAGCCGAACTGCGCCTGCGCGGCGTCCATCACCTCGCGCGTATCGGCCACCCATTGCTCGGTGACGGAGCGCGTGCTCTCGCTGCGCTGGCTGTCGCCCAGGCCGCTCATGTCGAAGCGCACCGAGGGAATGCCCATGGCCGCGAGTTCGCGCGCCAGCAGCACGTTGATGCGGTGCGGCCCGCTGCGCGGGATGACGCCGGAGTTGCTGAGCACGGCGATGACGGGTGCCGCCGCGCCGGGCGCGCCCTGTGCCGGGGTGAAGGTGGCGACGAGGTGGCCTTCGGCACCGACGATGCGGGTCTGCTCCTGCATGCTCAATTCAGTGTGGAGAGAAGCACCCGCGGGATGTCGGGCGGCGCGATGGCGGTGCCCATGGCCTGGCTGGACATCCAGTCGGTGGGGTGTTCGACGGTGTGCAGCGTGAGTGTGGGCAGGCCCGCGTGGCCGTTGAAGGGATGGGGCTGGTCGCCGCGCACGGCGCAGGTGATGCGCAGGCCGCGGCGCAGCGCGGGCAGCACGTTGAGCTCGGGCAGGGCGCGCAGCTCGGCGACCAGGCGATCGCCGAGTTCGAAGCCCAGCACGTCGCCGGGCACGGTGGGCTCGGCCACCTTGCCGCTGCCGGCGATCTGTTCCCAGGGCTGGGCGAACATCATGGACAGTTCGGCCTTGTGGCCGGCGACGAGCGCGTCGAGGTAGTCGCTGCCCTTGAACACGGGCTCCCACAGGACGAGGTGGCGCGGCGGGTGCCTGGCCAGCAGGGCGGCGCGCAGGGCGGTGACCGCGCCCAGGCCCATGCCGAACCAGTGCACGGGCAGTTCGCCGTCGCCCGCCAGCAGTTCATGTGCGGCCAGGGTGTCCTGCACCCAGTCGTCCAGCGACTGGGCGGACTCGTCGCCGGGCGAGTCGCCGGTGCCGTGGTAGTCGAAGCGCAGGGATTCGACGCCCTCGCGCGAGAGCCGTTCGCCGGCCACGCGGAAGACGGCCGCGCTGCGCACGGCTTCCTGGCCGAGGGGGCGGCAGAGCAGGAAGCGGGCGCGCGCACGGGCGCCGCCGTCGGCCGCCACGTGAACGCCCACCATCGGCCGGTCCCAGCGGCCGAAGTGCCTGATCGAGATCGTCATGGGTGCCGACGGTAACAGGCCTGCGCGCTCATTGCTGTCACGCGCCCTGCACCAGACGCCGCAGCCGGGACATCAGGCCGCCGCCGGTTTTGTTGGCGGCGGGCGCCGCGTCGGCGCCGGTGGCGCTCGGGGCCTGGGTCGCGGTGCCGTCGTAGGCGGCCGCCAATTGCGCCAGGGTTTCCGACACGTAGCGGCGCGGACTCACCTGCTTGCCGATGCGCTTTTCGAGTTTCTGCACGGCCTGCATCGCGCTCAGCGAGGTGCCGCCGAGGTCGAAGAAGTTGTCGCTGCGGCGAATGGCGGTGGTGCCCAGCAGCTCGCTCCAGACCAGGAAGATCTCGCGCTCGGTGGGCGTGCCCTGGAAGTGGTCGGCGGCCGAAGCGGCGCTGTCGCGGCGGCGCAGGCGCGAGGCACTGGGGGCGAAGCGGCCGTCGGCGGTGGTGGCCAGGCGTTCGCAGCACCGCACCTCGACGTGCGCGCGCGCGGCCGAGGGCACGAGTTGCGCCAGGCGTTGGTCCACGCGCTGCAGCAGGGCGTCCAGGCCGGCGTCCTGCAGGTTGGCCTCGGGCTCCAGGCCCAGCAGCAGGCGGCGCGCGCCCTGGGCGTCCACTTGCAGGGCGGTGGCGGCACGGGCCACCAGGGGCAGCCGGGCGATGTCCTGTTCCAGGGCCTCAAGCGCGATGCGTTCGCCCGCCAGCGAGGCGTGCGCGCCGTCCTCGCCGATGCGCTGCAGCACGCCGTCGGAGCGCCAGCGGGCGAGCAGGCCGCTGGCGCGCCAGGCGCCGTCGGCACCGCGGGTCCACAGCGGCGCGCTCACGCCGATGGCGGCGAGGCGCTCCGCGGTTTCGCCGACGCGCAGGGTGTCGCGCAGCAGGGGTTTGCCGAAGTTGTCGTGGTCCGCTGGGCCATGCGCCCAGGCCATGGCCAGCGGCAGGCCGGTGGCGTGGTCGATGGCCAGGTTGAGCGCGCTGGCCTGGGTGTCGGCCAGGCCTTGCATCAGTTCGGGGCTGGTCTCGCGCACGTCGAGCGCGGCGATGAGCGAGAGCGCATGGCCGGCGTTGGCCTGCAGCAGCGCGGCCCAGGTGTTGGCGTCGGCGAAGACCAGGGCGGTGTGGTCGGCGTGCAGTGCCTCCAGGGCCTGTGGCGCGGCGAGCGGGCCCGGCCCCTGCAGCACGAGTTCGACGCCGTGGCGCAGGGCCAGGCCGAGCAGGGCCAGTTGCAGGCCGGGCGGGCCGCCGTGCGCGATCAGGCGGTCGCCGGGCAGCAGTTGCACCTGCGTGGCCAGGGCTTCCACGGTGTCGCTCCAGCGGCGCGCGTCGAGCGTGGCACCGGCGGGCGCGCCAGGCCAGCGCACGGCGCGGTTCGCGGCGAAGGCCGCCAGGGCGGTGGCCAGGGCGTCGAGGGGCTCGGCCGTGGCGATGTCGACGGGGCCGCTGCCCGCGCCCAATGCGTCGCGCGCGGCGGCCACGCGGGCTTGCAAGGCGTGGCCGTCCAGTGCCTGCGTGCCCAGGCGCAGCAGGGCCGCGCCGTCGCTGCGGGCCAGGGCCTTGAGCAGGTCGTGGCCGCTGACGGGTGCGGCGTCGAGCGCGCGCAGGCGTTCCAGGTCGGCGGCGCTGGGCGCCAGCGCCTCGGCGACGCGGCGGTTCGGGTTCTCGGCCAGGCCCATCAGCGTGGTCAGGAAGCGCTCGCGCAGCAACTGCGCGGTGCTGGGCAGGAAGAGCTGCGTGTCGTACTGGATGCCGCCTTCGATGCCGGCAGCGATTTCCACCAGCCAGAAGTTCAGGTCTTCGGTGGCGCCGCGGTGCTTGAAGCGGGTGCGCTCGTGCGTGAGCGGGCCCCAGTTGCCGGGGCGCGCGCGCGCGTCCTGGAAGGTGAAGAGGGCCTGGTAGAGCCGGCCGTGCAGGCCCGGCTGCGCGGTCTCCAGCGCGGCCGACAAGCGTTCGAAGGGCACGTCCTGGTTGGCGAAGGCGTCCACCATGGTGGCGCGCACGTGCTTGATCCACTCCAGCCAGCTCATCTCGGGGCGCACGGCCAGGCGCACCGGCAGCATGTTGTTGAAGAAGCCCATGATGGGCTCCAGGTCCGGGTGCGGGCGGCCGCGCACGGGCACG
This sequence comes from Hydrogenophaga sp., assembly GCF_035481345.1. GTDB lineage: Bacteria > Pseudomonadota > Gammaproteobacteria > Burkholderiales > Burkholderiaceae_C > Hydrogenophaga. Next base: position 8,632 of record NZ_DATIGV010000024.1, read on the forward strand.
CCGATGGTGGGCTCCGGGTCGTGCAGCAGTTGCGAGGCCAGCACCGCGTAGACCGACAGCGCGACGATGCTCAGCGTGGAGCCGGTCTGCTTGGCCACTTCGCGCACACGCTCGGCGTCGGCGGATTCGATGCGCATGTACTCGGTGGAGCCCACGCGCTGCGCGCCGGGCAGGCGCGGCAGGTCGGTGAGGGCGGCCGGCACGGGGCGCTTGAGGAACTGGCGCTGCCAGTGGTCGAGCTGGCCGGCGATCTCTTCGCCCTGCATCCACTCGTTGTGCCAGGCGGCGAAGTCCACGTACTGCAGCGGCATGGCGGGCAGCACGGGTTCGCGCCGCTCCAGCAGGGCCGAGTAGAACGCGCTCATGTTCTCGTACAGCAGGTCGAAGGACCAGCCGTCCCAGACCACGTGGTGGGTCATGAAGAAGAAGATGTGGTGCTGCGCGTCCAGGCGGATGAGGCGCGCGCGAAAGAGCGGCGCCTGATCCAGCGAGAAGGGCTGGGCCACCCAGGTGGTGACGAGGTCGGCCATGGCCTCCTCGCGCCGGGCGTCGGGCACGTGGCTCAGGTCCTCGACGGGCAGCAGCGAGCAGGGCACGTGGTCCAGCGTGCGCTGCACCCAGGTGTCGCCGTCGCGCACGACGATGGTCCGCAGCGAGGCCTGGCGGCGCACCATGGCCTGGAAGGCCTGGTCGAAGAGCGCTTCGTCCATGGGCCCGCGCAGGCGGTGCGCCGAGGGCACGTTGTAGACCACGCGGCCCGGGTGCATCTCCTCGATGAAGCGGATGCGCTCCTGCATGAGCGTGAGCGGGGCCTGGCGGCGCTCGGGCTGGTGCACCAGCGGCGGGCGCTGCGGGGCCTTGCCGCCGCGCTGCTCGTCGATGGCCCGCGCCAGCTTCTGCACCGTGGGCGATTCGAACAGCACGCGCAGGTTGAGCTGCAGGCCCAGGCCCTTGTTGAGCTGGCCCATGAGCTTGGCCGCCAGCAGCGAGTGGCCGCCGAGCGCGAAGAAGTCCTCGTCGGCACCGATGGCGGGCAGCTTGAGCACGGTCTGCATGGCGTCCAGCACCACGCGTTCGGTGTCGGTGGCGGCGGCCGTGAGCGGGCCGCTGGCCAGCGGCGCCGTGGCCACGGGCGCGGGCAGGGCCTTGCGGTCGATCTTGCCGTTGGGCAGCAGCGGCAGGGCATCGAGCAGGACCACCTGCTGGGGCAGCATGTAGTCGGGCAGGCCGCCGCGCAGGGCGTTGCGCAGGGCGGCGGGCTCGGGGGTGGCGCCGGCAGAACTGGCAGTCGGCACGGCGTAGGCGATCAGGCGCACGTCGCCCGGCGTGTCCTCGCGCGCCATGACGACGGTGCGCGCGACGCCGGGCAGCGCGGCCAGGCGGGCCTCGATCTCGCCGAGTTCGATGCGGTAGCCGCGGATCTTGACCTGGAAGTCCAGGCGGCCCAGGTGCTCCAGGCCGCCGTTGTCGAGCCAGCGGGCCAGGTCGCCGGTGCGGTAGAGGCGGGCGCCGGGCACGGCGCTGAAGGGGTCGGGCACGAAGCGCTCGGCCGTGAGTTCGGGGCGCTTGAAGTAGCCGTTGGCCACACCGGTGCCGCCGATGCAGAGCTCGCCCTCCTGGCCGATGCCGCAGGGCTGGCCCTGTTCGTCGAGCACCCAGACCTGGGTGTTGGCGATGGGGTGGCCGATGCTGATCTTCTGCGTGGCGTCGGTGATGCGGCTGAGCGTGGACCAGACGGTGGTCTCGGTCGGGCCGTACATGTTCCACAGCTCGATCTTCTCGGCCAGCAGCCTGGCGGCCAGCGAGGGCGGCAGCGGCTCGCCACCGCACAGGGCGCGGAAGTTCGCGGGCGCGTGCCAGTCGGTGTCGAGCAGCATGTGCCAAGTGGTGGGGGTGGCCTGCATCACGTTGATGCGCTGATCGGCGATGAGGCGGCCGAGCACCTCGCCGTCCATGATCTCCTCGCGCTGCGCGAGCACGGTGCACGCGCCGGTGACCAGGGGCAGGTAGAGCTCCAGCACCGCGATGTCGAAGGACAGGGTGGTGACGGCGAGCAGGCGGTCGCTGGCGGTGAGGCCGGGCTCGCGCTGCATGGTCATGAGGAAGTTGCTGACGGCGCGCTGCGGCACGGCCACGCCCTTGGGCTTGCCGGTGGAGCCGGAGGTGTAGATCACGTACACCGGCGCGTCGCCGCTGGGGTTGTGCGGCGCGGGCAAGGGGGTGGCGGGAGCGGCGTCGATGAGCGCGCGGTCGTCGTCGACACGCAGTTGCTGTTCACGCGGCAGGCCGGCGAGCGCGGCGTGGGCGGATTCGGTGATGACCAGGCGCAGCTCGGCGTCCTCGGCCATGTAGCTCAGGCGGTCCTTGGGGAAGTTCGGGTCCAGCGGCACGTAGGCGGCGCCGGTTTTCAGGATGCCCAGCAGCGCGGGCACGAGTTCGGGGCCGCGCGAGAGGCACACGCCCACCAGGGCGCCGGGGCCGATGCCGCGCTGAGCGAGCAGTTGGCCGAAGCGGTTGGCGCGTTGTTCGAGCTGCGCGTACGTGAGCGAGCTGCCGCGCGCGATGACGGCGACGGCGTCGGGCGTGGCCTGCGCCTGCCGGCTGATGGAGGCTTCGACGCGCGTGGTGACGTCAAAGGGCACGTCGGTGGCGCGGTTCCAGGCGGTGATTCGCGGGTCGATGGCGGGGGTGGCGGCTTTCATCGGCGCGCGCGCGGCCGTCGGTGTGGTGGCGCTCGCGGCGGGCGTGCTCAGCGCGGGCGCGCCATTGAGCCGGTCGATCTGCGCCAGCAGGCCGTCCACGAGCGCCTGCGCGCGCGCCAGGCTGAAGAACTCGGCGCTGTGGTGCAGGTCCAGCGTGAGGGCCGCGTCCTGCTCGTAGAAGTTGAAGAACAGCTCGGCCAGCAGGCCCTGCTTGCGGCCTTCGTGCATGGCGGCGCGCAGCGGCAGGTAGCCCGAGAGATCGACCTTGGGGTTGAGGTTGAAGTAGATGCCGGTGAGCGGCGGGCGGTCGCCGCGGCTGGGCAGGCCCAGGGCGCGGGCCAGGGTGCCCTGCGTCATGACCGGGTACTCCAAGGCATCCATGAGGTGCGAGCGCACGCGCGTGAGCAGCGCCTCATCGGTGTCCTGCGGCGAGCACGACAGTCGCAGCGGCAGGTCGAGCACGCCATCGGCCATGAGCGGGCCGTGGCGCTGCAGCGACTGGCTGGCGTAGGGGATGCTGACGACGAACTCGCCCTGGCCGCTGCGCTCGTGGATGAGGCGCGTGACGGCAGTGAGCAGCCACTGGAACAGGGTGGCGCCGCGCGCCTTGGCGCGCTGGCGCAACTGGTCGAGCCGCGCGCCCTCGATGCGCACGCGCACGGTGTCGGCGCTGAACTGGCGGCGCCCGTCCGGACTTCGGTCGCCCAGGTTCACCGGCGCGGGGGGCTGGCGCATCACGCCGGTCCAGAACTCCAGCGCTTCTTTCGCTTGCGCGCTGTCCTGGCGCGCCTGCTCGGCGATGGCGAAAGCCAGGGGCGACTCGGCGGGTTTGGCAAAGGCGGGGGCCATGCCCTGGCGGCGGGCCTGGTAGGCCTCGGCGAGTTCGGCGTTGAAGACGCTGGAGGCCCAGCCGTCGAAGATCAGGTGGCTGGCGACCACGTGCACCACCACGCGGCCGTCGGACAGATCGAGCAGGCTGAAGGCGGCGAGCGGGGCCTGGTCGAAGGGAAAGTCGCGCCGGCTGGCCTGGGTGCAGAAGGCGTCGAGCGCGGCATCGGCGTCGGCCTCGTGGCGCAGGTCCACCTCGGCGATGGCGACGGGCTGCGCGGGACGCAGGCTCTGGCGCGGCTCGCTGACGTCGAAGCTCACATGGAAGGCGGCGTGGCGCGTGGCCACGTCCTGCAGGGCCTGGCGCAGCGCGGCCTTGTCGACCTCGCCCTGCAGGCTCACGCAGAAGGATTCGTTGAGCGCGCGGCGCGCGTTGTCGTCGAAGGCGCCGACCAACCAGCGCTCGGTCTGGCCGGGGGCGAGCGCGGCTTCGGTGGGGGTGGGCGTGGCCGACGCGTTCGGCGCAGCGTCCAGGGGCAGGCCACCGCCGGGCGAGCCGCCGTCGCGGCGGGTGATGAAGCCCAGGGCCATCAACTCGTCCAGCGCCTTCAGGATGGTGTCGGCGATGCGGGTGGTGATCTCCTCCGTCATGGCCTCGGTCACGAAGTGGCCGAACTGCTCGTACACGTGCAGGCCCAGGTGGCGGATGAGGTAGTAGAAGAGGCTGACGTTCTTCTGCCCGTCGTCCCAGTGCAGGCGCCAGATGGAGGCGCAGTTCACCGCGCTGCAGGGCGCGCCGCGCTGCGCGAAGCCGGCATTGAGCCGGTCGATCATGCGCTGCGTGCGCGCGTTGATCTCGGTGTAGAAGGCCGGGCCCGCGCGGTCGATGTGCTCCAGCGAGGCCTTGGCGGCCGCCAGGGCCAGCGGGTGGCGCACGAAGGTGCCGGCGAAGTAGGTGACGCCCGCTTCGGGGTAGGAGTTGTCGCCGTACTGCCAGTGGCCGCCGTCCAGTGCGTCGAGCCAGTTGGCGTTGCCGGCAATGGCGGCGAAGGGCAGGCCGCCGCCGATGACCTTGCCGAAGGTGGCGATGTCGGCGCGCACGCCGTAGAACTCCTGCGCGCCGCCGCGCGCCACCCGAAAGCCGGTGACCACCTCGTCGAAGATCAGCGCGCAGCCGTTCTGGTCGGCGATCTCGCGCAGCGAGCGCACGAACTCGCGCGGGCGGATGTTGGGGTACTTGTTCTGGATCGGCTCGGTCATGATGGCCGCGAGCTGCGGCCCCTGCTCGCGCAGAACCTTCAGCGATTCTTCGCTGTTCCAGTCGAGCACCAGGATGTTCTCGACCGCGTTGGCCAGGATGCCCGGCGCGGCGGACAGCGAGCGCAGCTGCTTGGTGCCGCGCACGATGACCTCGTCGAAGATGCCGTGGTACGAGTTGGTGAAGATCGCGATCTTCTTGCGGCCGGTGACGGTGCGCGCGATGCGCATGGCGCCCATCACGGCCTCGGAGCCGGTGTTGCAGAAGCCCACGCGCTCCATGCCGGTGAACTGGGAGATGAGGTGCGCCACGTCGGCCGACAGCGGGTGCTGCGGGCCGACCTCCAGGCCGCGGTCCAGTTGCGCGTGCATGGCCTGCAGCAGGTACTCGGGCTGGTAGCCGAGCATGTTGGCGCCGAAGCAGGAGAGCAGGTCGATGTACTCGTTGCCGTCCAGGTCCCACAGGCTGGCGCCCTTGGAGCGGTCCACGACGATGGGGTAGACCAGGTCCTTCCACATCGGGTTGAAGCCGGTGACCACGCGCGGGTCGGCCATGACCTTGCGGTTGTCCTGGCTGAAGGACTTGGACTTCGCGGTGCGCGCGTTGTACTTGGCGATGAAGTCGTCGATCCAGCGGTGCTGCGCGGGCGTGAAGTCCTGGCCGGCCTGCAGCGTGAGGCGGGGCGAGGCGCCGAAGGGCTTCTCGACCAGGGACTTGATGGAGGGCTGTTCGCCGCTGTCGGTGGACACAGGAGCGGGCGCAGGAGCGCTGGCGCGGGCCACGGGGGCGGCCACGCTGGCGGCGGCCGCCACGGGCGCGGCGACAGGGACCGTTGCGGCGGCGACCGGGGCCACCGGCGCGCCCGCGAGCAGGGCGAGCTGCTGCGACATGAGCTGCATCTGCTGCTGGATGAGCGTGTGCAGCGCATCGCCCTGGCCGGCGGCCAACGGCGCGGCGGTGAACGCCGGGAGGGCCATGGGCTGCGGCAGTGCGGCCTGGGCCATGACGGCGGGGGCCGCGGCGGCCGGGACGGTCACCGGCGCGGCCACCGGTGCGGGTGCCGGCGGCGCGAAGCGCTCGGGCGGCATCTCCGCATCGAGCAGCACCGCGAGCTTGCGCGTGTTGTCCAGGTCTTCCAGCAGGCGGCGGAAGCGCAGCTTGACGCCGAACACGCGCTCGATTTCCAGCGTGGCCTGGGTCAGCGACAGCGAGTCCAGCCCCTGGTCCACGAAGGTGGCGTCGGGCGTGATCTCGTCGGCGGGCAGGCCCGAGACATCGCTGAGGATGCGTTGCAGTTCGGCTTCGACGGCGGGTAGACGGCTCATGGCGATGGGGGCCTGCTGGGGTGCGGGAGCACCGGTCGATGAAAGGGGGGCGGCGGGGGCGCGGCGCGTGAACCAGTGGCGCTCGCCGCCGAAGGGGTAGGTGGGCAGGGCCGCGCGCGGGGCGCTGGCGGCCACGGGCCAGGCGATGTCCACGCCCGCGCTCCACAAGGCGCCGATGGCGGCGAGCGCGTGCGCGGCGGGCTCGCCGGGCTGGTTGGCGGGGCCCAGCAGGGCCAGGCAGCGCGGCGCGGCGTTCTGCGCGCCGCGGTGCTGGCGCACCAGGGCGGACAAGGCCTGGCCGGGGCCGACCTCGAGGAACACGCAGTCGCCCAGGGCGAGTTCGGCGTTGACGGCCTGGCTGAAGCGCACCGGTGCGCGCACCTGGCGCGCCCAGTAGGCGGGGTCGGTGGCGTCGGCGGCGGTGAGCGGCGCGCCGCTCACGCAGGAGTAGACGGGCAGGCGCGGCGCGCTCAGGCGCGCCTGGGCCAGCGCGGCCTGCACGCGTGGCAGCGCGCCGTCCATGCTGGCGCTGTGGAAGGCGTGCGAGACCCGCAGGCGGGTGCAATGCACGTCGTCCGCTTCGAGGGCTTTGGCGAGCGATTCGATGGCGTCGAACGGGCCCGCGACGACCGTGAGGGCGGGGGCGTTGATGCCGGCGATGTCGATGCCCACGGGCAGACGCGCGCGCAGTTCATCGGCGCCCAGGCGCACGGCGAGCATGGCGCCGGGCGGCTGGTCGGCCATGGCCTGGCCGCGCGCGACCACGGCGGCGAGTGCGTCCTCGAGCGAGAGCACGCCCGCGTGCCAGGCGGCGGCGTACTCGCCGATGCTGTGGCCGATGAGCGCGGCGGGCTTCACGCCCAGGCTGTCGAGCCAGCTCGTCAGCGCGCAGGACATGGCGAACAGCGCGGGCTGCGCGTGGCGCGTGTCGGCCAGTTGGCGCGCGATGGTCTCGTCGGCCGGGTCGGCCTGAACCAGCCAGGGCAGCAGGTCGGTGCCGCCGAGCAGGGGCTTGAGCGCCTCGGTGCAGCGCTGCAGGGTCTCGGCGAAGGCCGGGACCTCATCGAACAACTGGCGCGCCATGCCGGGGTGTTGCGAGCCCTGGCCGGGGAACAGGAAGACCAGGCGCGGCGCGGCGAGCGCGGGCGTGGTCGACTTCGCCGCGCGCAGCGCCGCGATGGCCTGCGCGCTGGAGGCCGCGACCACGCTCAGGCGGTGCGCCATCGCGCGGCGTCCGCGCATCAGCGTGGCGGCGACGGCGGGCAGGGGCAGCTCGGGGTGGGCCTGCAGGTGCTCGGCCAGCGCGCGGGCGCGGGCCAGGGCTTCGTCGGCGGTGCGGGCGGAGAGCGGCAGCAGCCAGCGCTGGCCGTCCGTGCCCGCGTCCGGCGAGGTCGGCGCGGGGGTGGGCGCGGCCTCGATGACCACGTGCGCGTTGGTGCCGCCGACGCCGAAGGAACTGATGGCCGCGCGCCGCGGCGCGTCGCCGTGGCCCTCGGTCCAGGGCGTGTTGCGCGCCACCACCTGGAAGGGCGTGCGCGCGAAGTCGATCTGCGGGTTGGGCTGCGTGTAGTGCAGCGTGGCCGGGATGAGGCCGCGCTGCAGCGCGAGCGCGGCCTTGGCCAGGCCCACCACGCCGGCACCGGCGGCCAGGTGGCCGATGTTGCTCTTGACCGAGCCGATGGCGCAGAACTGCGTGTCGGCGGTGTCCTCGGCCCAGGCCTTGCTGAGCGCGCTGATCTCGATCGGGTCGCCGAGCGCGGTGGCGGTGCCGTGCGCCTCGACGTAGCCGATGCTGCGCGGGTCGATGTCGGCGTGCTCCAGCGCCATGCGGATGGCCTCGAGCTGGCCGGTGACGCTGGGTGCGGTGAAGCTGGCCTTGTCGCCGCCGTCGTTGTTGATGCCGACGCCGCGCACCACCGCATACACGGTATCGCCAGCAGCGAGGGCGTCGTCCAGGCGCTTGAGCACCACCATGCCGCCGCCGCTGGCGAACACGGTGCCGCTGGCGTGCGCGTCGAAGGGGCGGCAGTGGCCGTCGGCCGATTCCATGCCGCCTTCCACGTGCAGGTAGCCGGTGGCCTGCGGCGCGTGCACGTTGGCACCGCCGGCCAGCGCGACGTCGCACTGCCCGCTGGCCAGCGCGTGCCAGGCCTGTGCCACTGCCACCAGGCTGGTGGAGCAGGCGGTGTGGATGCTGATCGCCGGGCCCTTGAGGTTGAGGCGGTTGGCGATGCGCGTGGCGACGTAGTCCTTCTCGCTCGCGAGCATGGTGGCGAATTCGCCCACCTGGCGGATGAGTTCGGGGTTCTCCTGGCGCAGCGCGAGCGCGTAGGCGTTGTTGCCGGTGCCCGCGTACACGCCCACCCGGTCGGTGGTGCGGGTGTGGTCGATGCCGGCGTGTTCCAGCGCGGTGATGCTGAGCTCCAGCATCAGGCGCTGCTGCGGGTCGAGCATCACGGCCTCGCGCGCGGAGACGCCGAAGTGCGCGGCGTCGAAGCGCTCGACATCGTCGAGCGCGCCGTGCGCGGCGACGAAGTTCGGGCGCGCGCGCAGCTCATCGGGCAGCGAGGGATCGAGCTCGTCGGGGCGGAAGTGGCGGATGCCCTCGCGGCCATCGAGCAGGTTCCGCCAGAAGGATTCGAGGTCGGGCGAGCCCGGCACGCGCACGGCCATGCCCACGATGGCGATGCCGCCACCGGCGCTGGCGGGCGCCGCCCGGCGCTGGCGGCGCGGTGCGTTGGCCGTGCCGGCCATGGCCTGCGCGATGCCGGCCAGGGTGGGTCGGTCGTACACGTCGGCCACGCCCAGGGTGTGCACGCCGGCCTCGCGCACGCGGGCCACGAAGCGCATCACCAGCAGCGACTTGGCGCCCAGGTCGAAGAGGTTCTGCTCGTCGGCGATGCGCTCGACGCCCAGCAGCTCGCACCACAGGCGGCGCGCGAGTTCGAGCGGGTTGCCGGTGTCCAGCGGGCTGGCGTCCAGCACGGGCAGCGGCAGGTTGCGCCGGTCGATCTTGCCGCTCGGCGTGACGGGCAGGCGATCGAGCACCACGTAGCGCACCGGCACCATGTACTCGGGCATGCGCGCGCGCAGGTGCTGGCGCCACTGGGGCGACAGGCTGGCCGCGTCGCCGGCCACGCCGGGGTTCAGCACGACGTGGGCCACGAGCTGACGGCCCGCGCCGGGCAGCTCGGGTGCGGTCACCACGGCTTCCTTCACGCTCTCGTGCGCCATCAGCGCGAGTTCGATCTCGCCGGGCTCGATGCGAAAGCCGTCGACCTTGACCTGCTGGTCGGCGCGGCCCAGGTAGGTGAGCGCGCCGTGCTCGTCGCGGCGCACGAGGTCGCCGGTGACGTACCAGGTCTGGCCGGGCGCGACGTCGGTGCGGAAGCGCTCGGCGCTCAGGTCGGCGCGGCCCAGGTAGCCATTGGCCAATGTCTCGCCGCCCAGCAGCAGCTCGCCCACGGTGAAGCCTTCGCCGTCGTCGTGCGCCTCGCGCAGCATCACCTGCACATGGGGCAGGGCCTTGCCGATGGGGGGGATCTCGGGCCATTGCGCCGGGTCGCCGGTGAGGTCGTGCGCGGTGACGACGTGGCTTTCGGTGGGGCCGTAGTGGTTGTGCAGCTCGGCGCCGGGCAGGCGAAGGAACATCGAGCGGATGGCCGGGCTCACCTGCAACTGCTCGCCCGCGCTCACCACCTCGCGCAGGTGGCGCGGGGCCTCGTCGCGCGAGGCGTCGGCGATCATCTGCAGCGCGACGTAGGGCACGAAGATGCGCTCGATGCGCCGCTCGATCAGCGCGCGGTGCAGCAGCGCCGGATCGCGGCGCTGGGCGTCGGGCACCAGCACCAGCGTGCCGCCGGTGGCCACGGTGGAGAAGATCTCCTGGAAGTGCACGTCGAAGGACAGCGGCGCGAACTGCAGGGTGCGCGCGGCCTGTCCCAGGCGCGCGTGCGCCACGTGCCAGTCGATGAGGTGGCGCAGCGGGCGCTCGCCCATGGCCACGCCCTTGGGGCGGCCGGTGGAGCCGGAGGTGAAGAGCACGTAGGCCAGGTCGGGCTCGGCCGCGTGCAGGCCGGTGGTGGCGGGAGCGGGCCGCTCCAGCGTGGGCAGTTCGCCCACGCGTTCGCGCAGCAGGGCCAGGGCCTGTTCCTCGCCCACCACGGCGCGCGGGCGGGCGTCTTCCAGCATGGCGGCCAGGCGTTCCGCGGGGTAGGCCAGGTCCAGAGGCACGTAGCCCACGTCGAGGTGAGCGGCGGTGAGGATGTGGACGATGGAGTCGGCCGAGCGCGTGGCGGCAATGGCGATGCGCTCGCCACGGCGCACGCCTGCGCCGCTCCAGCGGCGCGCGCTGTCCTCCACGCGCGTGAGCAGTTCGCGGTACGTCAGGGTGTGGCCATCGGCGGTTTCCAGAGCGGGCCGCCCGGGCCAGGCCTGCGCCGCAAGGACGAGCCAATCACCCAAACGGGACACGCGCCGCGCCAATGGTTCCGTTCGAGCTTTCGTGTCCATCCTCGCCTCGTAGAACCAGAGCCGGTGAATCTAATACAAAATGACGCCAGTCGAAACCGACTGTAACGACGCCGTTCCCGGCAGCCAATGGCCATTGCCAGGCTGATGTGAACTTTTTGACGGTACCGGTGGTGGTAGGGCAATCGGAGCGCCAGACGGCGCGCGGGCGCCGGCTGGCGGCGACCTACGGGTACCGGTAAGGCAATTGTGTTGGCGATTGGACTCCTATGCATCGCCATTTCGTGGAGATATCGCACGTTTGCATGTGCATCGAAGGTACGCAAATGTCAATCGCTGTGCTAGCTTCGCCCGGTTCCGGTGGCCCAAAGCGCGCCGGCCCTGCTCAATTGGATTGGAGGCGTCTGAAATGACGAGCCCGACTTCACACGACGCCCAGCGCGTCAGCCGCGAGGCCGAGATTTACGACAACGACGAGCTGGAGCGCGACCGCCTGGAAGCGGTCATGGCCTATACGCAGATGGGCCCCGCGCGGCGCCGCCGCGACGAGTTGATCCGCGCCGTGCACACGCGCCACACGGACACGCGCGTGCTCGAGGTGGGCAGCCAGGCCTGGGAGGCCCACTACCTCAAGTGGAACCTCAAGCCCACGCAGCTCACCTGCATCAACATCTCCGACCGCGAACTCGACAAAGGACGCCAGGTGGCCCAGGCCAAGGGCCTGCCGGTGGAGTTCAAGCTGATGGACGCGCACGAGTTGCAGTTTCCCGACGCCACCTTCGACCTGGTGTTCGGCACGGCCATCCTGCACCACCTGGAGTTCGAGCGCGCGGTGAAGGAAATCGCCCGCGTGACCAAGCCCGGTGGCGAGATCCTTTTCGTCGAGCCGCTGCTGCTGAACCCGGTGGCGCGCCTGGTGCGCGCGCTCACGCCCAAGGCGCGCACGCCCGACGAGAAACCGCTGGCGCGCGAGGAACTCGACATCCTGGACCGCTACTTCGCGCCCAAGCACCTGTACACCGATCTGTTCGCCTTCCCGGCGGCGGTGGTGTCCAAGGCGGTGCGCGCGAAGCCGAGCAACTGGATGGTGAATGCGGCGGACCGCTTCGACGCGGCGATCGCCTCGTCCATGCCCTCGCTCGGCGCCTACTACCGCACGGTCACCGTGCACGGCACGCGCCGCGTCTGATTTCACCGCGCCCAGCCGCTCTCACCATGGTCGCCGGCTACCGCCCGATCGATCACCCGGACCTGCGTCCGGTGCCGGCGCAACGCTCGTCCGGGCGACCCGTCCTGCTCGTGGTGGTGGACACCGAGGAGGAGTTCGACTGGTCCAGGCCCTTCGACCGCGACTCGGTGGGCACGGCGTCGATTCCGGCTCAGGACCACGCGCACGCGGTGTTCGACAAGTACGGCATCGTGCCGACCTACGTGCTCGACCACGCCGTGGCGCGCTCGGCCCCGGCCGCGGCCTACCTTCGCCGCCTGGTCGATGCGGGTCGCGCGCATTTCGGCACGCATTGCCACCCCTGGGTGACGCCGCCGTACGAGGACGAGGTCAACGACCGCAACTCTTTCCACGGCAACCTGCCGCCCGAACTGGAAGCGGCCAAGCTCGAAGCCAGCACGGACGCCGTGGCCCAGGCCTTCGGGCAGCGCCCGCTCATCTTCAAGGCCGGGCGCTATGGCGTCGGCGCCGCCACGCTGGGCGTGATCCAGCGCCTGGGCTACCGCATCGACTGCAGCTTCGTGCCCGCCACCAGCTTCGAGCGCGTGCATGGCCCCAACTTCCTGGGCACGTCCATGCACCCGTTCTTCACGGACGAGTCGCGCGAGCTGCTGGAAGTGCCGCTGACGGTGGGCTACGGTGGGCGCGCCTGGTGGGCCGGGCAGCGCTTCGGCGGGCTGTGGGACAACCCCATGCTGCAGCAATTGCGCGTGCAGTCGGTGCTGAGCCGGCTGGGCGTGTTGTGGCGTGCTCGGCTGAGCCCCGAGGGCTTCGACGCGGACACGCAGATCCGCCTGATGGAGGCGCTGATCGCGCAGGGGGTGCGGGTGTTCAGCCTGACCTATCACTCGCCGTCGCTGGCGCCCGGGCACACGCCCTACGTGCGCAACGAACAGGACCTGCAGGAGTTCCTGCGCCGCATCGACCGGGTCTGCGCGCACTTTCGCGACCGGCTGGGCGGTGAGTTCTCGACGCTCACCGACCTCTGGCGCGAGGCGCTTGCTGCAACGCCGGCTACGCCGCCCGCGCCGCGCCGGACCGAAGCTCTCTCGCCTCAGCGCGGCACGATCGCGTAGGACGGGTCGCTGGAGAAGCCGCGTGCGCCGGAGTCCAGCAGCGGCGTGAAGCCCTTCCAGCGCGCGTAGGCGCTGGCGGCGTTGTTGGCGTTGGCGTTGCTGGCCGCGGCCAGCATGCCGCGCGCCACGGCGGCGTAGCCACCGGCCCAGTCGGGGTAGGCCGGCTCACCCGCGAGGGCCGTGTTGCCGCAACTGGCCGAGCCGTAGTTGATGCGGAAGAACTCGCTCCAGCTGTTGACGTAGCTGCCGCCGCTCATGGTCTGCAGCCAGTAGCCCGCGGCGTGGCTCGTGCAGAAGCCGGCCGATTGCGTGCTGGCCAGGAAGCGGTCGATCTGCATGCGGCCCACGCTGTTGAGCACGGAGGCGGCGTTGGTCACGTTGTTCTCCGCCAGCCAGGCCATCACGGTGGCGAAGAAGTCCGATTCGTACGAGGGCGTCTGGTTGTTGTTGTACTGGGAGATCAGCGCGCCCATGGGCGAGAACAGGCTGCCCGAGCGGCCGGGGCCGTAGGTGTTCAGGGCCCAGCTCATGTTGTTCGACAGCATGGTGTCGAAGTAGCTGTTCATCGGGTGCGTGTCCGGCGCCGCGAACGAGGCCTCGGCGATCGAGCGCAGGCCCCAGGCCTGTCCACGCACCTGCTCGGGCATCAGCAGGCCCTTGTCTCGTTCGCGGTAGATGGGGTCGTTGGCGGCGATGTTCCAGGCGGCCCAGAACATCATCTCGTCGAGGTAGAAGGCATCGCCCGTGACGAGGTAGGGGATGTAGGCGTAGGAACCCTGGTGCGCGATGTCGGGCGTCCAGTTGCTGGAGCCGCCACTGGGCACCGCGGGGCTGGAGTTGCCATAGCGCAAGGCGATGCCGGGGTGGCGCACGACGCTGATCGGCTGGTCGGTGGTCTCGTCGCGGTAGTGCACCGGCGCGCTGGCCGCGGCGTCGGCGTTGGCCAGCATCGAGGCACGGGCGCGGTCGTCCTGGGTGATGAGGTACAGCGCGGTCCAGCGCGGCAGCGGGGCGATCTCGTCGCGACCGCCGGTGCCGGGCATGTTGGTGGTCAGCATGGCCGCGCCCATGGGATTAGTGTTGGAATTCGCCAGCGAGCGGGCTTCGTCGGACAGCACGCTGTCGGGAATGCCCAGGCCCAGGTTGTAGTTCCAGGTGGCGCGAGTGGCCAGGAAGTAGGGCATGTGATGCCGCACGCGCAGGTTCGGATTGACGCCGCTCCACACCACCTTGTGCCAGCGGGCCTTGCTGGAGTGCGTGAAGGACGGCTGCGACAGCAGCGTCTGGCCGTTGGCGGTGACGGTGAGCGAGTAGGTGAGGTTGGATGGTCCGGACTTGAGGGCCCAGTTGTTCTCCATCACCACGTCGGTGCGGATGTGGCCGGTCCTGTACAGGCGAACGTGCAGCCGCGCCGTGAGGCGGTCGTTCAGGGGCGACACCACGTTGAACTCGCTGGCGACCGGCCCGTGCAGGCGGCGGCCACTGCCGTTGGCGATCTGCTGCTGCAACTGCGCCTGCGGATTGGCCACCAGCGTGGTGCCGTCGGCCAGGCGGGCCGTGACCTGCAGGTTCCAGGCGGGCGCGGCGGGCAACGACACGCTGGCGCTGCTGCGTGCGGCCGGGTAGAGGTTGACGATGCGCGCGGCGTTGGCCGGCAGGCTGGGCAGCGACAGGCTGAGCACGGCGAAGCGCACCGAGCCGTTGGGGTGCGTGGAGACCTCGTCCATCTGCACCGGCACGGCGTTGCCGGCGCTGTCCTCGGCGCGCAGGCCCTGGCTGCTGGCCAGGTCGCCGGTCCGGAAGGGCTGGCCGAAGGTGACCGGCACATTGGCCTGGGCGCTGCCCGAGGTGATTTCCACGCAGGTGATGGCGCCCGACGCGCAGGACAGCCCGCCCGGGCCTACCGGCGCCGCGGGCAGGGGCGAAGGAGACGAATCGCCGGACACCTGGGAGGGGTTGTCGTTGACCAGTCCGCTGCCGCCGCCACCACCGCCGCCGCCGCAGGCGGCCACGAGACAGGTGGCGGTGAGGAGCGCTGTGAGCATGGTCCTGCGTGCGTGAGCCCCGAGAAAGCTGGTGTTCATGGATGCCTGGTCAAACAATCCCTGCGCCGGGCCACACGGCGCCGACAGAAGGCCACTGAGGTTCTGGAAAAGCGAGGCGGGGGAGGGCGGTGCCGCCATCGAACACCGAGTAGGGTATTTTGACGGCGCGTGAATCATTTCACGGATTCATGACATCCCGCGATTCAGGATGTGAGCTCGCGCGCCATCGAAACAAGATGAAAACGACGACGTTTCTCCTCGACAAACGATGGCCCACCCCGGCCCGAACGGCAGCGAAACGACAGTTTCAAATTGATACATTTTGGTCTTCATGACCGTTAGAGCCCTGAAGACGCCGGCCGCCACAGCCCTGGCCTTGGGCGCCGCCGCTGCGGCCCTGGCCGGTGCCTGGGCGCACCCGGTCCTGCCCGCAGGCCTTGGCGCTGCGGTGCTGGCGGTGGTCATGGCCCTGACGGCCTGGCGCCCCCTCTGGGGGGTGTGGCTGTTGCCGGCGGTGCTGCCGTGGGCAAGTCAGTCGGTGCACACGGGGTGGCTCATGCTGGACGAGTTCGATCTGCTGGTTCTGGCGGTGGCGGCCGGCGGTTGGGGCGCATGGGCCTGGCGTGCTGCGCGGGCCGGGAACACGGGGATGACGCTCGACCGGCGGGTGCTGATTCTGTCGAGCGCGCTGCTGGCGGTGGCGGCCTTGGGCGGGGCCAGGGCCTGGGCCGATGGCGGTGACTGGCCGTCCTGGGTGGCGTTTCCCTTCGCCGACTACGCATCGCCCGCGAACGCGTGGCGGTCGAGCAAGGCGCTGGTCTGGGCGGCACTGCTGCTGCCGCTGTGGTCAGGCGGCGATGCCATCTCCCGCCGGCGCTGGGCCATGGCCTGGTGGCACGGCAGCCTGGCCGGGCTGGCCACGGTCTGTGCACTGGTGGTGGCCGAGCGCTGGTTGTACGCGGGCCTGCTGGACGTGTGGTCGGGCTACCGCACCACGGCCTGGTTCTGGGAAATGCACGTGGGCGGCGGCGCGATCGACGCCTACCTGAGCCTGACCGTGCCGCTGGCCGCCTGGTGGTGGCTGCGTGCGCGCAACGCGCGGGTGTGGTGGGCGGCGGCGGCGCTGTTCGTGCTGGCCTGCCACGTGGTGCTGACGACCCAGTCGCGCGGGCTGTATGGCGCGGTGGTGATCGGCTCGGTGCTGGCGTATGCGCTGCACCGGCGCGCGCCGCCGGTGGCCGGCGAAGGCGGGGACGCGCCGCGCCTGGGCAACGCGGTGGTGTTGCTGGTGGTGTTGGCGCAACTGCTGTGGGTGTTGCTGGGGGCCACAGCCATTGCCGACCGCTTGGCGCGTTCGGGCCAGGACTTCACGCACCGCTTCGACCACTGGCGCTCGGTTGCCTCGACGGTGGGCAGAACGGCGGACCTGCTGCAGGGCATTGGCGCGGGCCGCCTGCCCGCGCGCATGGGCGACCGCGCGGACACGGGAACCCCGGGCCGTCTGACATGGGCCGACGGCGACAACGGGCCCCGCATGCAATTGCACGGGCCCAGCCGCGTCGGGCTGGACGGCCTGCGCTTCGGAGCGGTGCAGCGACTCGCCGGCTTCGAGGCCGGCACCTGGCGCGTGCGCCTGGCCTACCGGGCGCAGCCGGGTTTGCGGCTGCTGGTCAGCGTCTGCGAACGCCACCTGATCTACGACCGCCGCTGCCAGTGGCGCTTCATCCGCCACACCGGGGACACGGCGCCCGGGCCGCTCGTGCGCGAGGTCGATCTGTTCGGCGACTCGCTCGCGCCCGACGCGGCGCTGGCCCGCTGGCGCGAAGGCTTCTTTTCCGTGTCGGTGCTGACGCCCGGCGCGGTGGTCGAGATCGAGCGCCTGGAGCTGTTCGACCCGCAGGGCCGACAGCGCCTGCTCAACCCTGGATTCGAGCAGGGGCCGGCCCGCTGGCTGCCCGCCGCGCAGGGTCATTTCGAGCCCTGGCACGCGGACAACCTTTACCTGGAGGTGCTGGTCGAGCGCGGCGCCATCGTGCTGGCCGCCCTGTTGGGCTGGCTCGCCTGGACGACGCGCTCGCTCCGTCGCGGCCTGCTGGCTGGCGAGCCCTTGGCGGGCGCCTGGTTGTCCGCCGTGGTGGCCATCGCGGCCCTGGGCATGCTCATCAGCGTGACCGAGGTGCCGCGCGTGGCCTGGTGCTGGTGGGTCACTCTGGGCCTTGGCCTGGCGTTCGAGCGAAATACTTCACACAAAAGCGGTATGTAAGCGATTGTGTTGACATGGCGGGCCCACTATCCTCGGACGAATGGGCAGGATGCACTAGGGGGTACCCGTAGGACACCGACCTGGCCGCGTCCGGAGAACCTCGCGTGATCAGACTCTTCAATCACTACTTCGACCGACACACACTCATCCAGCTCCTGCTCGACGTGACGCTGGTGGCCGGTGTGTTCGTGGGGGCGCTGATCGCCTTGTCCAAGCCCGAAGACCTCAGTTCCGCCCAGATCGCGCGCGGCGCGACCCGCGGCCTGCTGATGGGCTTCGGTTTCCTGGCCATCAACGCCGCCCTGGGCTTCTACGACCGCCGCACCATCCTGTCGACGCGGCAGGCGCTGGCCCGCTCGCTGGTGTCCTTCAGCATGACCACGGCGCTGGTCGTCGCGGTGCTGTTGCTGCTGCCCCTGGAGGCGTTCTACGGCCGCACCTGGTCGGTGGTGCTGATCATGATGGTCACGGCCGTGCTGCTGCTCTATCAGGTGCTGGTGGGGGAGTACCTGCCCAAGGCCATTCCCAAGCGGCGGGTGCTGGTGTTTGGCACGGGCGCGCGCGCCCTGGCCGTGGGGCGCGCCCTGGAGATGCCCGGCGCCAACGCCGAGCTCTGCGGTTACCTGGCCGGCCCCAACGAGCAGGAGCAGCAGGTGCCGGCGGGCCGGGTGCTGACCACCGACCTGGCGCTGACGGACCTGGTGCAAAGCAAGCGCATCGATGAAATCGTGGTGGCCATCACCGAGCGCCGCGGCGGCAGCATGCCCATGCGCGCGCTGCTCGATTGCAAGCTGGGTGGTGTGCGCGTCACCGACATCGCCACCTTCTACGAACAGAACCTCGGCCAGATCCGCCTGGACGCCGTGTCCGCGGGCTGGCTGATCTTCGGCGACGGCTTCAACCAGGGCATCGTGCGCACCACCATCAAGCGGGTGTTCGACATCCTCGGCGCCTCGGTGCTGATCCTCATTTCGCTGCCGATCATGGCCGTGGCCGCCCTGGCCATCAAACTCGAGAGCGCCGGCCCGATGCTGTACCGGCAGGAACGCATCGGCCGGGGCAACCGGCCATTCAACGTGGTCAAGTTCCGCAGCATGCGCACCGACGCCGAGAAGGACGGTGTGCCCCGCTGGGCCACCGCCGGCGACAGCCGCGTGACCCGCGTGGGCAAGGTCATCCGCAAGCTTCGGGTGGACGAGCTGCCGCAGCTGTTCTCGGTGCTCAACGGCGACATGAGCCTGGTCGGCCCGCGTCCGGAACGCGGCTTCTTCGTCGACCAGCTGACCCAGCAGATCCCGTTTTATGCCGTGCGCCACAGCGTCAAGCCGGGCGTGACGGGATGGGCCCAGGTGCGCTACCAGTACGGCTCCACGGTGGAAGACACCGCGGAGAAGCTTCAGTACGACCTGTACTACGTGAAAAACCACTCCCTGTTCCTGGACCTGGTGGTCCTGTTCGAGACGGTCGGGGTGGTGCTGACGGGCAAGGGCGCGCAATGAATACGCCGGCCGTCAAGACGATTACTTTTTGCTACAGACCGATCTACAATACCCCGTATGTGTGCGGCCAAGCTCGCGGGGTTGGCAGTCAGGCCGAAGGAGGTTGTTCCCATGTCCGATATGAACCATTCTGAAGACGTCGCCATGCAGGAAACCGATGCACCGGCGTCCGGTCTCTCACGCCGGCACCTGGTTCGCGCGGGCCTGAGCGCCGCGCCCGTGCTGGCCGCGCTCAAGAGCAACACGGTGCTCGCGGGCGGCGACCACACCTGCATCAAGCCCTCCACCTTTTCGTCGCTGCGCGCGGCGCAGATGAAGGTGAGCGCGCGCCGCGAGCTCAAGACCGACTACGAGTGCCAGTCGCACGGCTACTGGAAGAACCACGAAAACGGTCTGCCGAACCAGTACAAGACCACCACGCTGTTCCTGTCCACGGAAACGGGCTTCACCCAGAACCCGACCGGTATCTACACCGGCAAGACCCTGCAGCAGGTGCTCGATATCGGGGGCAACCAGGGCAACGCCGCGCTGGCGCGCCACGTCGTCGCCGCCTTCCTCACGGCCAAGGCCTTCCAGAACGATCCGTCGCGCGTGATGCTCACGCAATCGCAGTGCCGCGCCATCTGGAACGGTCAGGGCATCTGGCAGCCCTTCGCGGGCACCACCTGGACGCTGAGCCAGACCATGGCCTACTTCGACATGGTCTACGGTCCCGCGTTTCTGTGACCCTGGCGCCAGGCGGTTCGCTCGCCTGGGTCTGTCGGCGCACGCAGGCGCTGCTCCTGCGGCGATGGCCCGAGGGCGGCGTGGTCTACGACGCTGCCGACGGCAGCCTCAGTGCCGTGTCCCCGGTGGCAGCGGAACTCATCGAACGCCTGCTGGACGGGCAGCCCCGGGATGCCGAGGCGCTCGCGCGGCATCTGCTGCAGGCCACTCCCGAACCCGAGGACATCGACGGCGTGAACCAGCACCTCGCGCAGTTCGAGCACATGGGCTTCATCGAACGGATGGCCTCGTGAGCGCGCTGCGCGGGCGCATTGCCGATCTGTCCTCCGCCGAGTTGTCGGCCCGCCTCCACGGCGACGGGCTGGCCCTGTCCGTGCCGCCGTTCACCGTGCGGGTGCGCAGCCCCATTCCCGTGGTGCGCGAAGGCATCGAACGGATGTACGCGCTGCACGAGCACATGGGCGACGACGAGGTGTTCTGCGATTTCCACCTGAGCATCCTGCCGCGACTGGGCTGGACGGGCCTGCGCTGCGAGCTCGATGTCGATGGCCAGCGGCCGTTCACGCCGCTGGCGCGCGGCGAAGCCTTCGCCTTCTTCGAGTGGGGGCTGAACTGGTGCGTCACCAGCCACTGCCACCACTGGCTCACGCTGCACGCGGCGGTGCTGGAGCGCGACGGCCGTGCCGTGCTGCTGCCGGCGCCGCCCGGCTCGGGCAAGAGCACGCTGTGCGCCTGGCTCATGCAACAGGGCTGGCGGCTGATGTCGGATGAGCTCGCGCTGATCGACCCGGCGAGCGGTCAACTGAGCGCCTCTCCACGGCCGGTCAGTCTCAAGAACGAGTCGATCGCGCTGATGCGTGAACGCCTGCCGGACGCGGTGTTCGGGCCCGTGGCGCACGACACGCTCAAAGGCATGGTCGCGCACCTGCGGGTGAACGAGTTCAGCCTGCGCCAGGCGGCGTTGCCGGCCACACCCCGCTGGATCGTCTTTCCGCGCTTCGAGAAAGGCGCGGCCTTGCGCGCCGTGCCGCGTCCGAAACCGCAGACGCTGGTGGAGCTGGCCTCCAACAGCTTCAACCACCACGTGCACGGCCCCCGCGGCTTTGGGCGCCTGGCCGATCTGGTCGACGGCTGCGAGGCCTTCGACCTGAGCTACAGCCAGCTCGACGACGCGACCACGTGGTTCGATTCGCTGGCGAGTTCGTCGTGACCTTGCCGGCGCTCGATCTGCTGCTGCTGCCGCTGCGCGAACCCGAGCGCCTGGGCTCGCTCACGCCGGGCCAATGGGACCTGCTGGTGCGCCAGGGCCGGCGTGCCGATGTGCTCGCGCGCGTGGCCGAACGCATCGAGGCGGCGGGCCGCTGGGCCGAGGTGCCGCCCGAGGTGGCGCGCCACCTGCAGTCGATGCGCCTGCTGGCGCAGCGCCAGCACGAGGAACTGCGCCACGAGACCGCGCAACTGCTGCGTGTGTTCGAGTCGGCCGGACTGCCGCTCGTGCTGCTCAAGGGCGCGGCCTACGTGCTGCAGGAGCTGCGCGTGGGCGAAGGACGCATGGTGTCGGACATCGACATCCTCGTGCCGCGCGAGCGGCTGGCCGACGTGGAGTCGGCCCTCATGCTCAGCGGCTGGGTGAGCACCAACAACAACCCCTACGACCAGCGCTACTACCGCACCTGGATGCACGAGCTGCCGCCCATGCGCCACCTGCGGCGCGGCACGGTGCTGGACGTGCACCACGCGCTGGTGCCGCTGTCGGGGCGCCTGCGGGCCGACCCCTCGTCCATGCTGGCCGACATCCGACCGATCCCGGGCCACCCGGGCGTGCACGCGCTCAGTCCCACGGACATGGTGCTGCACAGCGCCGCGCACCTCTACGCCGAGGGCGAGCTCGAGCTCGGTTGCCGTGGCCTGCTCGACATCGAGCTGCTGGTGCTGGAGTTCGCGCAGGACGCGGACTTCTGGCCGGCGCTGACGCGGCGCGCCGATGCGCTGCAATGGGAGCGTCCACTCGCGCAGGCGCTGGTGTACCTGGACGAGCTGTTACGCACGCCCTTGCCGCCCGAGGTGCGCGACTGGGCCCGGCAGGCGCACCGGCGCCTGGCGCCCGGCTGGCGCGGGCGCCTGCTTGACGCGATGTACCACCGCGCGCTGCGCCCCGACCACGGGTCGCTGTCGGATCGCTGGACCGCGCTGGCCCGCGCCGGCCTGTACGTGCGCGGGCACTGGCTGCGCATGCCGCCCTGGCTGCTGGCCGGCCACTTGGCGCGCAAGGCCCTCATGGCGGCGCGTGCGCCGAAGCCGAAGGAAGCCTGAACATGCACCGGCGCCTTTGCCTGGGAATGATCGGCTCGCTGCCCTGGTGGGGTGCCGCGAGCGCTGCCCACGCGGTGCTGGCCGACACGGTGTCGCGCACGAAGCCTTTGGCCGTGCGCGAGCTGATGGCGGGCCCGCGATGACGGCCGAGCGCGTCGATGCCGTGGTGGTGGGCGCCGGCGTGGTGGGCCTGGCCGTGGCCCGCGCCTTGGGGCGGGCCGGGCGCGAGGTCCTCGTGCTGGAGCGGGAGGCGGGCATCGGCACCGGCACCAGCTCGCGCAACAGCGAGGTCATTCACGCCGGCATCTACTACCCGGCCGGTTCCTTGAAGGCGCGGCTGTGCGTGCAGGGCAAGGACGCGCTGTACGCCTACGCGGCCGAGCGCGGCATCGCCCACCTGCGATGCGGCAAGCTGATCGTGGCCAACACGCCCTCGCAGCTCGCGGCGCTCCCGGGCATCGTGGCGCGCGCGGCGGCCAATGGCGTGCACGACCTGCTGGTGTTGTCGCGCGACGAAGCGCGCGCGCTGGAGCCCGCGCTGGAGTGCCTGGGTGCGGTGCTCTCGCCGTCCACCGGCATCATCGACAGCCACGCACTCATGCTGTCGCTGCAGGGCGAGCTGGAGGCCGCCGGTGGCATGGTGGTGTGCCACAGCGCGGTGTGCGGGATCGAGCGCCACGGCGAGGGCTGGCTGGTGGCGTGCGAGGACGGCACGCAATTGCTGGCCCGCACGCTGGTCAACAGCGCCGGCCTGCACGCCTGCGAACTGGCGGGCGGCATCGCCGCGCTGCCCGAGCGCAGCGTGCCGACACCGCACTTCGCCAAGGGCAGCTACTTCACGCTCACCGGCCGCTCGCCGTTCCAGCGGCTGATCTACCCCGCGCCCGAGCCCGACCAGCACCTGGCGGGCCTGGGTGTTCACCTCACCATCGACCTGGGCGGGCAGGCCAAGTTCGGCCCCGACGTGCAGTGGGTGGAGCGGGCCGATGACCTGCTCGTCGATCCCGCGCGCGGCGAGGGCTTCTACGCGGCCGTGCGCCGCTACTGGCCCGCGCTGCCCGAGGGCGCGCTGCAGCCCGGCTACGCCGGCGTGCGGCCGAAGATCAGCGGCCCCGGCGAACCGGCGGCCGACTTCCTGATCCAGGGCCCGGCGCAGCACGGCCTGCCGGGGCTGGTCAACCTGTTCGGCATCGAATCGCCGGGGCTCACGAGCTGCCTGGCGATCGGCGAACAGGTG
Source organism: Hydrogenophaga sp. (assembly GCF_035481345.1). GTDB lineage: Bacteria > Pseudomonadota > Gammaproteobacteria > Burkholderiales > Burkholderiaceae_C > Hydrogenophaga. The sequence goes on from NZ_DATIGV010000024.1 coordinate 31,602, forward strand.
CGCGAGGCGCTCACTTCCTGAGCGCGGCGATGGCCTTGGCCGATTCGTACACCAGCGCCGGGCCCTGGTAGATCAGGCCCGTGTAGATCTGCACCAGGTCTGCGCCCGCTTCAATCTTGCTCAGCGCGTCGCGCGCGCTCAGCACACCGCCCACGCCAATGATGGGGAAGGAGGCGCCCAGGGCCGTGCGCAGGGCGCGGATCACGCGGTTGCTGGCCTCCAGCACCGGCGCGCCCGACAGACCACCGGCTTCCTCCGCATGGCGCAGGCCTTTCACGGCCTCGCGCGAGAGCGTGGTGTTGGTCGCGATCACGCCCAGTTCGCCGCTGGCCTGGCCGTCGGCGCGGCAGCCGTGGCGTCGCAGGGTCTCGGCGATCACGCCGATCTGCGATTGGTCCAGGTCGGGCGCGATCTTCACGAACACCGGGATGCGTCGCTGGTGGCGCTGCGCCAGTTGCTCGCGCCGCTCCATCACCGCGCCCAGCAGCGCGTCCAGCGCGGCGTCGCTTTGCAGGCTGCGCAGGTTCTGCGTGTTGGGGCTGGAGATGTTGACGGTAACGTAGTCGGCGTGCGGGTAGACGCCGTCCAGGCAGGCGAGGTAGTCCTCGGTGGCGCGTGCGATCGGCGTGCTGGCGTTCTTGCCGATGTTCAGACCCAGGCGCATGGGCGTGGCGCCGCCGTGCTGGCGAAAGCGCGCGCGCTGCACGTTGGCCAGGAAGGCGTCCAGGCCCTCGTTGTTGAAGCCCAGGCGGTTGATGAGGGCCTGGCGCTCCGGGATGCGGAACATGCGCGGCTTGGGGTTGCCGGGCTGCCCCTTGGGCGTGACCGTGCCCACCTCCACGAAGCCGAAGCCCATGGCGGCCAGGCCGTCGATGCAGCGGGCGTTCTTGTCGAGGCCGGCGGCCAGGCCCACGCGGTTGGGGAACTGCAGGCCGGCGAGCGTGAAGGGGTCGCTCACGCGCGGCTGGCTGTACAGGCAGGTGAGGGGGGAGCGCTGCACGCGGGCGATGGCGCCCAGCGTCAGTTCGTGCGCGGCCTCCGGGTCCAGGCCGAAGAGGAAGGGGCGCGCCGCGCCGTAGGGAAGGAATGACATCGGATAATCCGCCGTTTTTCGACCAACCCCGGATTCTCGCAAATGACCCAGGACGAACTCAAAACGCTGGTGGGCCAGGCCGCCCTGCACTACGTGACACCCGGCGAGGTGGTCGGCGTGGGCACGGGCTCCACGGTGAACAAGTTCATCGAGGCCCTGGCCACGATGAAGGGCCAGGTGCCCGGCGCGGTGTCCAGCTCCGAGGCCTCCACGGCCCGGCTCAAGGCCATCGGCATCCCGGTGCTCGAGGCCAACGAGGTGGGCGAGCTCTCGGTCTACATCGATGGTGCCGACGAGATCGACGGACAGGGCCACATGGTCAAGGGCGGTGGCGCCGCGCTCACGCGAGAGAAGATCGTCGCGGCCCAGTCGCGCCGCTTCGTCTGCATCGCCGACGAATCGAAGCTGGTGCAGACGCTGGGCGCCTTTCCGCTGCCGGTGGAGGTGATCCCCATGGCCACGGCGCGGCTGGTGCGCCAGTTCGCCGCGCTGGGTGGCCAGGCGCGCGTGCGCCTGAAGGACGGCCAGCCGCTGGTGACGGACAACGGCCAGCACATCCTGGACGTGACCGGCCTGCGCATCAGCGACCCGCTCGCCTTCGAGAGCGAGGTCAATCAGTGGCCGGGGGTGGTGACGGTGGGCGTGTTCGCCCACCAGAAGGCCGCCGTGTGCCTGCTGGGCACCTCGGGCGGCGTGAAGACGCTGAACTTCTGAGCGCGCGGCTCAGCAACCTCAGAAGCGGATACCGGCCGGGTTGTCCACCGGCGGCTGCACCGGGACCTCGGCCGGCGGTGCGGCGGTGCCCGGCGCATTGGCGGCGGGGGCGCCACCCGTGGCCGAAGGCGCGCCCGGCACCGGTTTGATGGCCACCAGCGGCGCGGGCGCCGGCTGGCGATAGCCCGGCGGCAGCGCGGACTGTTTCGGGTAGCCGGCCGCGTCGAGGTACTGCGTCCACTCGGTTTCCTGGTAGCCGCGCAGCTTCTGTCCGCCGATGGTGAGGAAGGGCAGGGAGGCATCGCCACTCAGGCGGCGCAGGGCCTCGGCGTCTTCCGAGGTGGCGATGGTTTTCTCGGTGTACGGAATGCCGCGCGAGCCGAGCAGGTTGCGTCCGCTGTTGCAGGGCGCGCAGTTCTCGCTGGTGTACAGCACCACCGGGTACCGCGACGCGGTCTGGCGCAACTCGAAGGGCAACTGGGCGCCGCCCGTGGCCGAGCCGCTGCTGCCGGTGCCGGCCTGCGGGCGCGCGTTGGCGGCGGGCGGTGGCTGGTCCGAGAAGGTCACGCGGCCGTCGGGGCCAACGATGCGGTAGACGCCCTGGGCCGTGGCGGGCAGCGCGGCCAGCAGGCCGGCGGTGGCGAGGGTGGCGGCGATGATCCTCTTCATGTGGCTCACTCGGTTGTCGTCCATGTCCTTGTCGGCTGCGGGTGCGGTGGCTCAGGCCATGCCCTGGTGTCGCAGCAGGGCGTCGATCGACGGTTCGCGACCGCGGAAGGCCTTGAACGATTCCATCGCAGGGCGGCTGCCGCCGGCCTCCAGAATCGACTGACGGTAGCGCCGGCCCGTCGCAACGTCGAGCGTGCTGTGGCCATCGCGCGCCGCGGCCTCCTCGAAGGCGGCATAGGCGTCGGCGCTGAGCACCTCGGCCCACTTGTAGCTGTAGTAGCCGGCCGCGTAGCCGCCCGCGAAGATGTGGCTGAAGGTGTGCGGCGTGCGGTTGTAGGCCGGTGGCATCAGCACCGCCACCTCGGCGCGCACGCGGTTGAGCAGGGTCAGAATGGCCGCGCCGTCCGCTGGCGGCGTGGGCTCGCCGTGCAGCAGCATGTCGAACAGGGCGAACTCCACCTGGCGCAGGGTCTGCAGGCCGCTCTGGAAGTTCTTCGCCGCCAGCATCTTGTCGAACAGCGCGCGCGGCAGCGGCTGGCCGGTGTCCACGTGGGCCGTCATGTGCTTGAGCACGTCCCATTCCCAGCAGAAGTTCTCCATGAACTGGCTGGGCAGTTCCACCGCGTCCCACTCCACGCCGCTGATGCCCGAGACGTCGCGCTCGTTCACCTGCGTGAGCATGTGGTGCAGGCCATGGCCGAATTCGTGGAACAGGGTGGTCACGTCGTCGTGCGTGAGCAGCGCGGGCTTGCCGCCCACGCCGTCGGCGAAGTTGCACACCAGGTGGGCCACCGGGGTCTGCAGCGCGCGCGAGTCGGGGCGCAGCCAGCGGGCGCGCACGTCGTCCATCCAGGCGCCACCGCGCTTGCCGGTGCGCGCGCCAGGGTCCAGGTAGAACTGGCCCACGAGCTGGCCGCCGCGCTCGATGCGGTAGAACTCCACACCGGGGTGCCACACGGGTGCGCTGTCGCGGCGGATCGCCACCTCGAACAGCGTTTCCACGATCTGGAACAGGCCGGCCAGCACCTTGGGCGCCGTGAAGTAGGGCTTGACCTCCTGCTCGCTGAAGGCGTAGCGCGCTTCCTTGAGCTTTTCGCCGATGTAGGGCCAGTCCCAGGCCTGCGGGTCCTGGATGCCCAGGTGCTCGGCGGCGAAGGCGCGCAGGTCGGCCAGGTCCTGCTCGGCGAAGGGGCGGGCCTTCTTCGCCAGGTCGCGCAGGAAGGTGATCACCTGCTCGGGCGATTCGGCCATCTTCGGCACCAGGGAGACGTCGGCGAAGTGCCGGTAGCCCAGCAGGCGCGCCTCTTCGTGGCGCAGGGCCAGCAGCTCCACCATGAGGGCGGTGTTGTCGAAGCGGACCAGCTCGGCCGGCGCCTGGTCGCTGGCGCGGGTGACGTAGGCGCGGTAGAGCCGCTCGCGCAGCGCGCCTGAGCGGGCGAACTGCATCACCGGCAGGTACACCGGCATCTTCAGGCTGAGCTTGTGGTCGGAGCGGCCCTCGGCGCGCGCCGCAGCGGCCGTGGCCTGCACCACGTCATCGGGCACACCGGCCAGTTCGTCGGTGCCCACGTACAGGGCAAAGGCGTCGGTGGAATCGAGGGCGTTCTCGCTGAATTTCTGCGCCAGCTCGGCGGCGCGCTCCTGGATGGCGGCGAAGCGCTCCTTGGCCGCGCCCTGCAGCTCGGCACCGCCCAGCACGAAACCGCGCAGCGCGTTGTGGTGCGCGCGGGCCTGTTCGGCGTCGAGCGAGGCTGGGTCCATGGCCTTGTACTTGGCGTAGAGCCGTTCGTCGGCGCCCAGGCGGGTCCAGAACTCGGTGACCTTGGGCAGGGCCCCGTTGTAGGCGGCGCGCAGCGCCGGGGTGTCGGCCACGCTGTTGAGGTGGCTCACGGCGCCCCAGGCGCGCGACAGGCGCTCGGTGGACACGTCCAGCGTGGTGGCCATGGCCGCCCATTCGGCGGGAAAGTCCGCGGCCGTCACGGTGTCGAGCGCGGCACTGGCCTGTGCCAGCAGTTCGTCGATGGCCGGGCCGACGGATTCCGGCGCGATGGCGTCGAAGCGCGGCAGGCCAGAGAAGTCGAGCAGGGGGTTGAGCTGGGCGGGGTCTTGACGGACGTTCATGGCGGCTCAGATGGGTGGCAAGGGGCGGGAGTTCAAGCCGGCGAGGCGCGCGAGCGTTCGGCGGGGCCTCAGCCGGCGTTCTTTTTGATACTGGTTTTGCGAACCTTGGCGCGTTTGAGCTTGCCGCCGGGCGTGATGCGCTGGTTGCCCAGCACCTTCACCACCTTGACCTCGGGCTTCTGTCCCGGGCGCTTGCCGAACTTGAGCACCTTCACCTCCCGCGGGCCGGGCTTGCGGTCCTCGTCGGCGGCGCGCGCCTTCTCGGGGAGGGGGCGCCAGAGCACCAGCAGCTTGCCGATGTGCTGGATCGGCGCGGCGTCGAGCGCGTCGGCCAGTTCGGCCAGCATGGTCTCGCGCGCTGAGCGGTCGTCGTTGAGCACGCGGATCTTGATGAGGCCGTGCGCCTTGAGCGCGGCATCGGCTTCCTTGCGGACGGCGGGCGTCAGGCCGTCGTTGCCGATGTGGACCACGGGGTCGAGGTGGTGGGCCTCGGCGCGGTGGACCTTGCGTTGGGCGGGCGTGAGGGTAATGGAGGGCATGGGAGAATTATCGACCACCCCCGCCGCGCTGCGCGCGACCCCCTCAAGGGGGCGGCGCCTGCGGCCCGGCAAAGCCGGTTCCGCGGCACCCCTCGACGATTCACCTACCAGCAGCGAATGGGCATCAAGGTCCGCACCCAGAGCAAGAAGGTCAACAAGGCCTGGCTCAACGAGCACGTGAACGATCCCTATGTGCGCCAGGCCCAGAGAGAGGGCTACCGCGCGCGGGCCGCCTACAAGCTCAAGGAAATCGACGAAAGCCTGGGCCTGATCAAGCCGGGCATGGCCGTGGTGGACCTGGGCAGCGCCCCGGGCGCCTGGAGCCAGTACCTGCGCCGCCGCCTGAGTCCGCAGGGCGCGGCCGCCGGTCAGCTCAACGGCACCATCGTGGCGCTCGACCTGCTGCCCATGGAGCCGGTCGAGGGCGTGCAGTTCATCCAGGGCGATTTCCGCGAGCCCGAGGTGCTGGCCGCCCTGGAAGCCGCCCTGGCCGAACGCGGCGTGGCCCAGCTCGACGTGGTGGTCTCCGACATGGCGCCCAACCTCTCGGGCGTCGCCGATGCCGACGCCGCGCGCATCGAGCACCTGATCGAACTGGCGGTGGATTTCGCCCGCGCCCACCTCAAGCGCGATGGCGCGCTGGTGGTCAAGCTCTTTCATGGCGGCGCCTACGAACCCATGGTGGCCCTGTTCCGCCAGACCTTCCGGGTAGTCAAGCCCATCAAGCCCAAGGCCAGCCGGGACAAATCGTCCGAAACCTTCCTGGTCGGCCTGGGTCTGAAAGCCTGAACCGTCTGTCATCCCTTACCGGATCGGCGGTGCGGATGGGGAAAACCTAAGCTTTCCATTGACATTTCCACGTCACCGACAAACGGCAGGGGGACTTGAAAGTCCTAGAATGCCTTGCATATGCGTGCACTTGCGCGCGTGCGCACCCAGGAGCAGCAGTTGAACAACCAGTGGTTCTCGAAAATCGCCGTGTGGATGGTCATCGCCATGGTGCTCTTCACGGTCTTCAAGCAGTTCGACGGCCGCACGAGCGCAGGCGCGGGGTACATCGGGTACTCCGAGTTCCTTGACCAGGTCAAGGCCCGCCAGATCAAGAGCGCCACCATCCAGGAAGGCCAGGGCGGCACCGAGATCGTGGCCGTCACCCAGGACGATCGGCGCGTGCGCACCACCGCCACCTACCTCGACCGGGGCCTGGTCGGCGACCTCATCAATTACGACGTCAAGTTCGACGTGCGCCCGCGCGAAGAGGGCTCGCTGCTGATGACCCTGCTGGTGAGCTGGGGTCCCATGCTGCTGCTGATCGGCGTGTGGATCTACTTCATGCGGCAGATGCAGGGCGGCGGCAAGGGCGGCGCCTTCAGCTTCGGCAAGAGCCGCGCGCGCATGCTCGACGAGAGCAACAACTCCATCACCTTCGCTGATGTCGCCGGCTGCGACGAAGCCAAGGAAGAGGTGAAGGAGCTCGTCGACTTCCTGAAGGACCCGCAGAAGTTCCAGAAGCTCGGCGGCCGCATCCCGCGCGGCCTGCTGCTGGTCGGCCCTCCCGGCACCGGCAAGACGCTGCTGGCCAAGGGCATCGCCGGCGAGGCCAAAGTCCCGTTCTTCTCGATCTCCGGCTCTGACTTCGTCGAGATGTTCGTCGGCGTCGGCGCCAGCCGCGTCCGCGACCTCTTCGAGCAGGGCAAGAAGAACGCTCCCTGCATC
>NZ_DATIGV010000025.1:0-3570 GCF_035481345.1 Hydrogenophaga sp.
GTGCCGATGCGCAGGCCTTCGTTCTTCGCTCGCGGGCTGCCGAGCCGCACCACCCTGATCGCCATGTCTGTCTCCGGTTCCCATGGACCGGCGACAGCGTAGCGGTTTCAGTCCCCGTCGCCAAATGGCCGAGTCATGACCCCCACGCCGCGGATTGCCCCAGGGGCGACCAGGCTAGCGGCAGGTCGGAATCAGAAACTGTTCTTTACCCGCGTCCTTGGGCCTTTGTCTGCCTGCAGGCGCAGCGAGTCGGCCTGTTCCCGTGCCAGTGCCCCCTCCTCGACGAGCGTATCCACCAAGGTTTTGAACCGTTGGATCGCGGCCTCGGACAAGTTGCTGTTGCTGTTGCTGATGTCAACGCGCAGGACGTCGCGGAGCGTGTCGTTTGACAGCGCCTTCCTTTTCCACAGCGTCAGCAGCAGCTCGCCGAATGAGGGCAGTGCATCCCCCGCGTCGCTGTTGAGAATGAACGACAAGGGCGACGGGCTGGACCCGCCGGCCGCCGTCAAACACACAAACATGTCTTCGTCCGAGAGCGCCAGCCGCTCGCAAGCGCTGACGAGTGCGTCCCCCAGCGGCTTGACCAAATGCCTCTGGTTGCGTTTGAAGGCGGTGGCGAGCAAGGGGTCGTGTCCCTCGTAGCCCTCAAGGCCCTTGGAGAACGACGCGAACAGCTCAAGGAAAGATCTCGAAGGCGTGTCGTGCCGGCCGCACGACTCTATTGCCGTCGAGAGCGTCTTCGACAGCGCGTCAGGCTTCGCGCCCAACCGCACCATATCGTGCAGCAGGCCGGGTGTCGGCGTCTGGCCCACGTACGATGTGTCGACTTCTGCGTCGCGCGGGTTGTCCACCGTAGCGCCCTCCAGATCCAGCGGATCGCGCAGCCAGATCACCATCACATGGCCCGCCTGGTCGTTGGGGTTGATGGTCACGGCTTGCCGCGGGGACGACGGGCCGTCAGGGGGCAAGAGGATCTGGGTAGGAGATGTTTTCAAGTACAGCTGCGGATCGTCCTCGTAGAGCACTCGCTCGAAGGGGAAGGGCGCACGGAGTTCGGTTTGGTGCTCGAGGTTCGGGTCCGCGAAGATGAGCCGGGTATGGGGGCCGCTGCGGTCCAGCATCAGCGGCAGCGTGTGGTTGGCGGTGATCAACAGGGCGTAGCGGCGATCTTCGCCCTTAGCTTTCATGGTCTTGACCGCTTCTTTCATGAAGCGGGGCCACTCACTCAGCGCCACCGGGGCCGCGTTCGCGGGGCGGGCGACGATATCGTCATGCGCACCCTCCAGTACCGGAGACACTTCCCGGGCGATCGCCGATGGAGTGTTCACCCAATGGGGCTTTTCGCCCTTTGCCTTTGCTGCTGCCCAAGCCTGGGTAATCGCCAGCGCAATGTGCCGGCAGACAATTTTTGCCGTGCGGACCACGCCTGAATCTTTTATCTTGTCCGCCTCTTTTTTTATCTCGTCCACCCCTTCGAACAGCTTCAGTCTTTGAATGAGACCGGGGTTATTCGCTGCAGCCCAGGCCTCGGTCTCGTTCCACGCCACCTGCCCACTGGGGTTTTCCCAGGCGCTGCCGCTCAAGGTCATCGATACGTGCCCGGTCACCGGATCGAGCGTCGATGTCCATTCGGCCTTGTTGCCGTTCGCCAGCACGCCGTCGACGAAGCAACCCTTTTGCAAATGCAGCGTCAGCCGATGCCTGGCGTTTTCGGGAATGCCGGTGAGCGTAAGCGTGCTCAAGTGAGGTAAGGCCGTGAAGTTGAGCTCTCGGCCAGCAAACTTCGGCACCACGATCGTTCGCAGCAATGGGCACTGGTTCACCCACTCAGGCATGTATCTGAGGGCAGGGGACAGGTGAAGCTCCAGCGGTTGGAGGTCCAGGGCATCGCAGGCCTGGCAGAAGGCGTCGAGCACGTCCTTGGCAGCGAACAGGCAGCCTCGAGGCAAGGCGCTGAGATTGAGGAGCCGAGTCTCGCCCTCGAAATAGTCCGACAACGCTGTCCGAAGGGCGGTGGACCAGGCTTTAGGGAAGCGCTTGCACGTCTCCGAGAGCACCGTCTCGTAGACGCAAAACGGCTCCGATGCTGCGCGAGCGCGGGGTGAGCAGCGCGTGTGCTGAGCGTGCTGAGCACCTGAGGAGGAAAGCCGGCCCGACGACTTGAACATGCTGAGCGCTCGGTTGATGCTCTCCCCGGTACCGCATTTTGACGCTCAGTGGTGCCACCGCTGTCCAGGTTCCTCGAGTCTCCCGGTCATTGCGCTTGGGCCGTTTGGTCGAGCGGCCTCAGCCGCGCACCTCGCCCTCACCCAGCACCACGTACTTGAGCGAGGTGAGGCCTTCGACGCCCACCGGGCCGCGCGCGTGGAACTTGTCGGTGCTGATGCCGATTTCGGCGCCCAGGCCGAACTCGAAGCCATCGGCGAAGCGGGTGCTCGCGTTCACCATCACGCTGGCCGAGTCCACCTCGCGCAGGAAGCGCTGGGCGTGCACGTGGTCGGTGGTGATGATCGCGTCGGTGTGGTGGCTGCTGTAGCGGTTGATGTGGCGAATAGCCTCGTCCACGCCGTCCACCAGCTTGATGCTGATGATGGGCGCGAGGTATTCCTCGTACCAGTCCTGCTCGGTGGCGTCGACCAGCTTGGCGCCGCTCACGCCGGCCAGGATGGCCCGGCTCTCGGGGCAGACGCGCATCTCCACGCCCTTGGCCGCGAAGATCGCGCCGATCCTGGGCAGGAAGTCCTGCGCCACGCCGCGCGCCACCAACAGGCTTTCGGTGGCGTTGCAGGGGCTGTACTTCTGCGTCTTGGCGTTGTCGGTCACCTTCACCGCGAGCGCGATGTCGCAGGGCGCGTCGACGTAGGTGTGGCAGTTGCCGTCCAGGTGCTTGATGACGGGCACCTTGGCCTCGGCGCTGATGCGCTCGATGAGGCCCTTGCCGCCGCGCGGGATGATCACGTCCACGTACTGCGGCATGGCAATGAGCTGACCCACGGCGGCGCGGTCGGTGGTGGGCACCAGTTGCACCGCGTCGCCCGGCAAGCCGGCGTCGACCAGTGCGCGCTGCACCAGGGCGGCCAGGGCGCGGTTGGAGTCGATGGCCTCCGAGCCGCCGCGCAGGATGGCGGCGTTGCCGCTCTTGATGGCCAGCGAGGCGGCCTCGATCGTCACGTTCGGGCGGCTCTCGTAGATCATGCCGAACACGCCGATGGGCACGCGCATCTGGCCCACGCGGATGCCGCTGGGCATCTGCTTCATGCCCATCACCTCGCCGATGATGTCGGGCATGGCGGCGAGCTGCTCGCAGCCCTGCGCTGCCGTCTCGATGACCTTGGGCGTGAGCTTGAGACGGTCCACCAGGGGCTCGGCCAGGCCGTTGGCGCGGGCGCGCTCCAGGTCCTTCGCGTTCTCCAGCGCCAGCGGTTCACCGGCCTCGCGCAGCAGGGCGGCCAGGCGGCGCAGCGCCTGCGCCTTGGCCGCGACGCTGGCCTTGGCCATGAGCCGCGACGCCGCCAGGGCCTGCTGGCCCAGGGTGTGCATGAGTTCGGTGGTGTTGCTGGCGTTCATGGG
>NZ_DATIGV010000026.1:0-51901 GCF_035481345.1 Hydrogenophaga sp.
GGCGCCCTGGTGGACGTGCAGGGCCACCTGATGGGCATCAACACCGCCATCTACTCGCGTTCGGGCGGCTCCATGGGCATCGGCTTCGCCATCCCCACGTCCACCGCGCGCAGCGTGATGGAGGCCATCGTCAAGGAAGGCCGGGTCACGCGCGGCTGGATCGGCGTCGAGCCGCAGGACCTGACGCCCGAACTGGCCGAAAGCTTCGGCGTGGGCGCGCGCAGCGGCGTCATCATCACCGGCGTGCTGCAGAACGGTCCCGCGGCTCAGGCGGGCATCCGCCCGGGCGACGTCATCACGGCGGTCAAGGGCCAGGAGGTCAGGAACGTGCCGCAGTTGCTGGCGGCCGTGGCGGCGCTGCCGCCCGGTGAAAAGGCCCGCCTGGACGTGTTGCGGCGCGACGCGTCGATGCAGATCGACGTGACGCCAGGTCGCCGCAACCTCACCCAGCAGGCCGCCAACCGCCGCTGAACCCGGCCGCTGGCGGGCCGGTTCAGGACGCGGTCTTTTCGCCTTCGCCCTCTTCGTCCTCGGCCTGGGTGCGCTTGATGAAGATCTGCGCCCCCCAGATGCCGGCCTCGTAGAGCACGCACATGGGCACCGCCAGCGCCAGCTGCGAGATCACGTCGGGCGGCGTCACGACCGCGGCGATGATGAACGAGATCACGATGAAGTAGCCGCGGAAGTCCTTGAGCTTCTGCACCGACACCATGCCCATCTTGACCAGCAGCACCACCACGATGGGCACCTGGAAGGCCAGGCCGAAGGCCAGGTAGAGGCCCAGGATGGCTTCCACGTAGGACGCGATGTCGGGCGTGGCGGCCACGCTGGCGGGTGTGAACTTCTGGATGAAGCCGAACATCTTGTCGAGCACGAAGAACTGCACGAACGCAATGCCCGCGTAAGCCAGCAGGCTGCCCAGGAAGATGAGCGGCACTGCGAAGCGCTTTTCGTGGCTGTAGAGCCCCGGCGCGATGAACGACCACAGTTGGTACATCCACCACGGCAGCGACAGCAGCACCGCGGCCATGGCCAGCACCTTCAGCGGCACGAAGAACGGCGAGAACACGCCCACGGCGATCAGCCGCGCGTCGGGCGGCATGTGGGCGCGGATGGGAATGGCGATGAGGTCGATCAGGCCACTGGGGCCGGGCCAGAACGCCAGCAGGGCCATGCACACCGCCAGGCCGATGACGCTGTAGAGCAGGCGGTCGCGCAGCTCCATCAGGTGCTGCACGAAGGGCTGTTCGGTACCGGCGAGCTCGTCGTCGGAGTCGGGCTTGGTGGACATCAGCGAGACGGGTTGGACGGGCGCGGGCGGAAGCGGGCCACGCGCGCGGCCCCCGACTGGGTGCGGGTGCGCACGCCCGTGCGCGCCTTGAACCACTGCGGCACCGCCTTCTGCTTGAGGCGGAAGTTCTTCTTGGGATGCGTGTAGACCGGGTACACCGGCTGGCCGATGGACTGCATCACGTCCGCCTCGGTCGGCTCGCGCAGCGTGTCGCCCTCAAGGCCGGCGGTGGCGTCGGACCAGGATTTCTCGAACTCGCTGGTGGTGTCCTGCACGGAGGACTGCACGTCGCGCGCCGCGGTCTCCACCGAGTCCTTCATCTTCTTGAGCTCTTCGAGCTCCATGGACCGGTTGACCTCGGCCTTGACGTCGGCCACGTAGCGCTGGGCCTTGCCCAGCAGGGCACCCACCGTGCGCGCCACGCGCGGCAGTTTCTCGGGGCCGATGACGACGAGCGCCACCGCCCCGATGAGGGCCAGTTTGGAAATGCCGAGATCGATCATGGATCAGCCAAGGTCGCGGGACGCGCACGGGACGCGCGCAGCGCGGCGGGGGTGATTCACGTCAGCTTTTCTGCTTGGCTTCGACGTCGATGGTGCCCTTGTCGGCCGAGCTGTTCTGCGTGACCTGGGGGGCGGGGGTGCCGGTGGCATCGGACGGGGCGTTCTGACCGCCCTCCTTCATGCCGTCCTTGAAACCCTTGACGGCGCCACCGAGGTCGGAACCGATGTTCTTGAGTTTCTTGGTGCCGAACACCATGACCACGATGAGCAGCACGATGAGCCAGTGCCAGATGGAAAACGTACCCATGTCAATCTCCAGAGAGGTGGGGTGAGCGCGCGCGCAATGCTCGGATTCTAAGCCGCGGCCCAGGGTTCAACCGGTCGTCCCGCGTATGCCAACAGCGGCCGGATGGATCAACCCTTGGCCCAGGGACGGGGACCGCCGATCACGTGCACGTGCAGGTGATGGACCTCCTGCCCACCCTCCTGGCCCGTGTTGCACACGATGCGAAATCCGCCTTCGGGATAGGGGTTGCAGCCCTGCTCCAGCGCCAGTTTCGGGGCCAGGGTGAGCAGGCGGCCCATCAGGCGCTCGTGTTCCGGCCCCACCTGGGCCATGGAGGGAATGTGCACCTTGGGCACCATGAGGAAGTGCACCGGCGCCCAGGGATGGATGTCGTGGAAGACGAACAGGTCCTCGTCCTCGTACACCTTGCGGGACGGGATCTGGCCCGCGACGATCTTGCAGAAGACGCAGTTCGGGTCGTGCTGAGCGCTCATGAGGGTCTTATTGCGGCATGGGGCGGTTGGCGTTCATGTTCACCATGCCCCGGACGATGCGGTAGAGGAACCAGATGGAGATCAGGCACCAGGCGATCCAGCCCGGCACGAAGAGCAGCAACCACAGCGGAATGGTCACCACGTACAGGATGGCCGCCCAGATGACCGAGCGGATGCGCCAGGAGAAGTGGCTGGCCTGCCAGGTGCCGGCGGCCTCGTCGCGCTTCACCAGGTCGATGATCAGCGCCACGATGAGCAGCGCGATGCCGGGCTGCGCCGACGGCAACACCGCGCCCACCGCCACGATGAGGTGCAGGATGTAACTAAGCCAGCCCACGCTCTTGAGCGACTGGGCCTTTTCGTTGTCGGTCGTTTCCACGTCGATCACGTCGCTCATGGCAGAACTCCTTGCGTCATTCCTTCGCTTCGCGTTCGCGCACCTTGCGCAGCGCCTTCTCTTCCAGCCCGCTCAGGCCTTCGCGGCGCACCAGCTCGGCCACCACATCGGCCGGCGTCAGGCCGAAGTGGGCCAGCGCGATCATGCTGTGGAACCACAGGTCGGCGGTCTCGTTCACCAGCTTCTGGCGGTCGGCGCCCCCGTGCTCCAGGTCCTTGGCGGCCATCACGGCCTCGGTCGCTTCCTCGCCGATCTTCTTGAGGAAGGCATCGGGTCCCTTGTGCAACAGGCGCGCGACGTAGCTCTTCACGGGGTCACCGCCGTTCGCGGGCTTGCGGCTCTCGATCACGGCCGCCAGGCGGGCCAGGTCGTCGGTGCTGCTCAATGGGATACCTCCGCGCAACGCGCTGCGGTGCGAGCGACTTCGGGCGGCCGTGCGTCGCTCATGCGTTTATTTGTAGATGGATTCCGGGTCTTTCAAGACCGGTTCCACGGTGACCCATTGGCCATTCTCGTGGCGCTGGAAGAAACAACTGTGCCGGCCCGTGTGGCAGGCGATGCCCGGATCGTGCCCGAGTTGCGTGACCTTGAGCAGCACCACGTCGTTGTCGCAGTCCAGGCGGATGTCGTGCACGGTCTGCACGTGGCCGGATTCCTCGCCCTTGAACCAGAGCCTGCCTCGCGAGCGACTGTAGTACACGGCGCGGCCCAGTTCGGCGGTCTTCTGCAGGGCCTCGCGGTTCATCCAGGCGAACATCAGCACGTCGCCGGTGGCGGCTTCCTGCGCAATCACGGGCACCAGCCCCTGATCGTCCCATTTCACGGCGTCCAGCCAGTCCATCACAGCCTCACCGGAATGCCGCGCGCGGCCATGCGGGCCTTGGCCTGCGCGACGGTGTATTCGCCATAGTGAAAGATGCTGGCGGCCAGCACCGCGTCGGCACCGCCTTCCTGCACCCCATCGGCCAGGTGATCCAGATTGCCCACGCCGCCCGAGGCAATCACCGGCACGTCCACCGCGTCGCTCACGGCCCGCGTGAGCGCGAGGTCAAAGCCCGACTTGGTGCCGTCGCGGTCCATGCTGGTGAGCAGGATCTCGCCGGCGCCGAAGTCGGCCATCTGCTTCGCCCAGGCCACGGCGTCCAGCCCGGTGTTCTGGCGCCCGCCATGGCTGTAGACGTCCCAGCCCGCGCCATTGGCGCGGCGCTTGGCGTCGATGGCCACCACGATGCATTGGGCGCCGTACTTGTCGGACGCGTCGCGGATGACCTGGGGGTTGGCGATGGCCGCCGAGTTGAAGCTGGTCTTGTCGGCGCCCGCGTTGAGCAGGCGGCGCACGTCGTCCACGGTGCGCACGCCGCCGCCGACGGTGAGCGGAATGAAGACCTGCGAGGCCACGGACTCGATGATGGGCAGGATCAGGTCGCGGCCGTCGCTGGTGGCGGTGATGTCGAGGAAGGTGAGCTCGTCGGCGCCCTGCTCGTTGTAGCGGGCCGCGATTTCCACCGGATCGCCCGCGTCGCGCAGCTCGACGAAGTTGACGCCTTTCACGACACGGCCACCGGTGACGTCGAGGCAGGGGATGATCCGTTTGGCCAGCATCAGGCCGCGGCGCCGGGCCGCCCCAAGCAAGGCCGCACCCCCTCGGGGGGCAGCGAATACATGAAGTGATAAGCGTGGGGGTGCATGTTCATCCGTTGAGCTCGTCCGCGAGCTTCTGCGCGGCTTCGAAATCGAGGTCGCCGCTGTAGATGGAGCGCCCGCAGATCACGCCCTCCACGCCCTCATCCTCCACGGCGCAGAGTTTGCGGATGTCGTCGAGGTTGGAGAGGCCGCCCGAGGCGATGACCGGGATGGACAGCGACTGCGCGAGCTTGACCGTGGCATCGATGTTGATGCCGCTGAGCATGCCGTCGCGGCCGATGTCGGTGTAGACGATGGACTCGACGCCGTAGTCCTCGAATTTCTTGCCGAGGTCCACCACCTCGTGCCCGGTGAGCTTGCTCCAGCCATCGGTGGCGACCTTGCCGTCCTTGGCGTCCAGGCCCACGATGATGTGGCCGCCGAACGCCGTGCAGGCGTCCTGCAGGAAGCCGGGGTTCTTCACGGCCGCGGTGCCGATGATCACGTAGCGCAGGCCGGCGTCGAGGTAGCGCTCGATGGTGTCGAGGTCGCGGATGCCGCCGCCGAGCTGCACGTCCACCTCGCTGCCGATCTCCTTGAGGATGGCGCGGATGGCCTGCTCGTTCTTCGGCTTGCCCGCGAAGGCACCGTTCAGGTCCACCAGGTGCACGCGGCGCGCGCCCTTGTCGACCCAGTTGCGCGCCATGGCGGCCGGGTCCTCACTGAACACCGTGGATTGGTCCATGTCGCCCTGTTTGAGGCGAACGCAGTGGCCGTCCTTGAGGTCGATGGCGGGAATCAGCAGCATGGTCGTGGGCGGGCGCTGGCGCGCGGCTCAGGGGTTCCAGTGGAGGAAGTTGCGGTAGAGCGCGAGACCCTGGTCGGCGCTCTTCTCGGGGTGGAATTGGGTCGCAAAAATGTTATCGCGCGCGATCGCGGCTGCAAAGCGGCCACCGTAGTCCGCCACGCCCGCCACGTGCTCGGGCCTCTCGGGCCGCGCGTAGTAACTGTGCACGAAGTAGAAGTACGCGCCGTCGTCGATGCCCGCCCACAAAGGGTGCGCATCGCGGCCCAGGTCGTGGAACACGCGGTTCCAGCCCATCTGCGGCACTTTGTAGCGGCTGCCGTCGGGTTGGCGCCGCCCCTCGAGTTCGAAGCGCACCACCTGACCAGGGATCAGGCCCAGGCCGTCGGTGGGCCCTTCGTCGCTGCGGTCCAGCAGCATCTGCATGCCCACGCAGACGCCGAACAAGGGCTTGTTGGCGGCGGCGTGCAGCACGGCGTCCTTCAGGCCCGAGGCGGCCAGCGCGCGCATGCAGTCGCCCATGTGGCCCTGGCCGGGCAGCACCACGCGCTCGGCGGCCATCACGTCCTCCGGGCGCTGGGTCACGATGACCTGCACGCCGCTGCCCTGAGCGGCGTGCAGCACCGCCTGCGAAACCGAGCGCAGGTTTCCGCTCTCGTAGTCGACGACGGCGACCGTCCTGGCTTTCATCACGCGGAAAACGGAGGGTTCAGAGCGAACCTTTGGTGGAGGGGATCGCATCGCCCAGGCGCGGATCGCGCTCGAGGGCGAAGCGCACGGCGCGCGCGAAGGCCTTGAACACGGTCTCGGCCTGGTGGTGCGCGTTTTCGCCGTGCAGGTTGTCCACGTGCAGCGTGACGCCGGCGTGGTTGACGAAGCCCTGGAAGAATTCGTAGGTTAGCTGGGTGTCGAACGCGCCGATCATGCCGGCCTTGAAGGGCACGCGCATGTGCAGACCCGGGCGGCCGGAGAAGTCGATCACCACGCGCGAGAGCGCCTCGTCGAGCGGCACGTAGGCGTGGCCGTAGCGGCGGATGCCTTTCTTGTCGCCCACGGCCTGCGCGAAGGCCTGGCCCAGGGTGATGCCCACGTCTTCCACGGTGTGGTGGCCGTCGATGTGCAGGTCGCCCTTGGCGATGATCTCCAGGTCGATCAGGCCGTGGCGGGCGATCTGGTCGAGCATGTGGTCGAAGAAGCCGATGCCGGTGGACAGCACGGCCACACCGGCGCCGTCGAGGTTGATGCGCACACCGATCTGGGTCTCGTTGGTGTTGCGCTGCACCTGGGCCGCGCGGTCATGGGGGCCCGGGACGGGGAAAACGGGCGGGATCGAAGTCATAGGGCGGTCTGCAAGGCCTGGATGAGCCGGGCGTTCTCGTCGGGCGTGCCCACGGTGAGCCGCAGGCATTGGGCCAGCAGCGGATGCATTTTAGAAACATTCTTCACGAGCACGCCCTGGGCCTTGAGACCGTCGAAGGCGCGCTGCGCATCGGGCACACGCGCGAGCACCATGTTGGCCTCGCTCGGGAAGGGCGTGACGCCCGGCAGCCGCGCCAGCGCGGCCATCAGCGCCTCGCGTTGCTCACGGATCACGGCCGCCTGTTGCGCGAACACCTCGGCGTGCTCCAGCGCGAACAGCGCGCACTCGGCGTTGAGCGCGCTCACGTTGTAGGGCGGGCGCAGCTTGTCCACCTCGTTCACCAGAGCCGCCCGGCCCACCAGGTAGCCGATGCGCACGCCAGCCAGGCCGAACTTGGAGAGCGTGCGCATGAGCAGCACGTGGGCGTTGGCCTCGGGCCGGGCGCGCATCTCGTCGAGCCAGGTGTGGCTGGAGAAGGGCTGGTAGGCCTCATCGACCACCACCAGCCCGCCGAAGCTGGCGGCCTCGGCGATGAGGCGGCGCATGACGTCCACGTCGAAGCGGTTGGCCGTGGGGTTGTTCGGGTAGGCCAGGTAGGTGATGGACGGCCGGTGCGCGCGCATCGCCGCGCGCATGGCGGCCTCGTCGAGTTCGAAGCCGGCGGTGAGTGGCACGCCATGGAAGGCCAGGCCCTGCAACTGCGCGCTCATGGCGTACATCACGAAGCCGGGCACGGGCGCCAGCACGCTGGCGCCAGGCAGGTCGCAGGCCATGGCCAGCAGCGAGATGAGCTCGTCGGAGCCGTTGCCCAGCATCAGCGCCTGCCCGGCGGCCAGGTCGACGAACCGCTCCAGGGCGTGCTTGAGTTCGTCCACGCGCGCGCCGGGGTAGCGGTTGATGGCCACGGCGCCCAGGCGCCGGCCCAGCTCGGCCTGCAGCTCGGGCGGCAGCGCGAAGGGGTTTTCCATCGCGTCGAGCTTGAGCATGCCGGCCGAGTCCTGGATGGCGTAGGCCTGCATGGACTGGATGTCCTGTCGGATGCGCGCCAGCGCTTGGGGCAGGAGGGCGCTGTTCATCGCGGCGCTCCCCGCATCGGCGGCACGGTGGGCAGCCGCAGTTCGGCCGCGCGCGCGTGGGCCTGCAGGCCTTCGCCATAGGCCAGTTCGGCGGCCACGGTGCCCAGGGCCTGCGCGCCCCGCTCGCTCACCTCGATCAGGCTGCTGCGCTTCTGGAAGTCGTAGACGCCCAGCGGCGAGGAAAAGCGCGCGGTGCCGCTGGTGGGCAGCACGTGGTTGGGGCCGGCGCAGTAGTCGCCCAGGCTTTCGCTGGTGTAAGCACCCAGGAAGATGGCGCCCGCGTGCTTGAGCAGTGGCTCCCAGCGGTGCGGGTCGGCGCTGGACACTTCCAGGTGCTCGGGCGCGATGCGGTTGCTGATGGCGCAGGCCTCCTCCATGTCGCGCGTGAGGATGAGCGCGCCACGGTCGTTGAGGCTCTTGGCAATGATGGCCGCGCGCGGCATGGTGGGCAGGAGGCGCTCGATGGCGGCCTGCACGGCGTCGATGTAGGCCGCGTCCGGGCACAAGAGGATGCTCTGCGCCAGCTCGTCGTGCTCGGCCTGACTGAACAGGTCCATGGCCACCCAGTCGGCCGGCGTGCTGCCGTCGGCCAGCACCAGGATCTCGCTGGGCCCCGCGATCATGTCGATGCCCACGGTACCGAAGACGCGCTTCTTGGCGCTGGCCACGTAGGCGTTGCCGGGGCCGGTGATCTTGTCGACCTTGGGCACGGTGGCCGTGCCGTAGGCCAGCGCGGCCACGGCCTGGGCACCGCCGATGGTGAAGGCGCGCGTGACGCCGGCCACGTAGGCCGCCGCGAGCACGAGTTCGTTGCGCTCGCCGCGCGTGCCCGTGGCGGCACCGTTGCCACCTTCCGCGCCACCGGTCGCCACGCTGCCGCGCACGGGCGTGGGCACCACCATCACGATCTCGGGCACACCGGCCACGTGCGCGGGCACGGCGTTCATGATGAGGCTGGACGGATAAGCCGCCTTGCCACCGGGCACGTAGATGCCCACACGATCCAGGGGCGTGACCTTCTGGCCCAGCAAGGTGCCGTCTTCGTCGCGGTAACTCCAGCTTTCGCCGTTGGCCTTCTTCTGCGCCTCGTGGTAGCGGCGCACGCGCGCGGTGGCGGCCTGCAGGGCCTCGCGTTGCGCCACGGGCAAGGCGTCGAAGGCGGCCTTGAAATCGGCCTGGGTGAGCTCGAGCTCGCCCACACTCGCGGCCCGCAGGCCGTCGAAGCGCGCGGTGTATTCCAGCACCGCCGCGTCGCCGCGCCGCTGCACGTCGGCCAGGATGTCGGCCACCCGCTGCTCGATCGCGTGATCCGTCTCGCTCGACCAATGCAGGCGCTCGGCGAAGCGCGCCTCGAAATCGGACTGGGCGGTGGACAGGCGAAGGGGCTGGGCGTTCATGCGGGGGTGGGAACAATGGCGCCGGCGAAGGCGTCGATGAGCGGGCGCAGGCGCGCCTGTTTGAGTTTGAGGGCCGCCTGGTTCACCACCAGGCGCGAGCTGATGTCCATGATGCGCTCGACCTCGACGAGGTGGTTGGCCTTGAGCGTGTTGCCGGTGGACACGAGGTCCACGATGGCGTCGGCCAGGCCGGTGAGCGGGGCCAGTTCCATGCTGCCGTAGAGCTTGATCAGGTCCACGTGCACGCCCTTGCTGGCGAAGAACTCGCGCGCGATGGTGGTGTACTTGGTGGCCACGCGCAGGCGCGAGCCCTGGCGCACGGCCGAGGCGTAGTCGAAGTCGGCGCGCACGGCCACGCTGACGCGGCAGCGCGCGATGTTCAGGTCCAGCGGCTGGTACAGGCCCTGGCCGCCATGCTCGATCAAGGTGTCCTTGCCGGTCACGCCGAGGTCGGCGCCGCCGTTTTCCACGTAGGTGGGCACGTCGGTGGCGCGCACCAGCACCACGCGCACGTCGCTGTGGTTGGTGGGCAGGATGAGCTTGCGTGACTTCTCGGGGTCTTCCAGCACCTCGATGCCGGCCGCGCGCAGCAGCGGCAGGGTCTCGTCGAAGATGCGGCCTTTGGACAGCGCGAGCGTGATCACTTGATTCTTTCGATGTCCGCGCCGATGGCGCGCAGCTTCACTTCCATCTGATCGTAACCACGGTCCAGGTGGTAGATGCGGTCGACGATGGTCTCGCCCTCGGCCACCAGGCCGGCAATCACCAAGCTGGCCGAGGCGCGCAGGTCGGTGGCCATCACGGTGGCGCCGGACAGGCGCTCCACACCCTCCACCATCGCCACCTTGCCCTCGGTCTGGATGCGCGCGCCCAGGCGCACCAGTTCGTTCACGTGCATGAAGCGGTTCTCGAAGATGGTCTCCGTCACCTTGCTCGCGCCCTCGGCGATGCAGTTGACGGTCATGAACTGCGCCTGCATGTCGGTGGGAAAGCCGGGGTACTCGGTGGTGCGGAAACTCTGCGCCTTCATGCGGCCCGAGGCGCGGATGCGGATGAAGGGGCCGGCCGCGTTGGCGCCCGCCTCGATCTCTGCGCCCGCCTCGGTGAGCTTGTCGATCACCGCGTCCAGGTGGTCGGCGCGGCCGCAGCGCAGCAGCACGTCGCCGCCGGTGGCGGCCACGGCGCACAGGAAGGTGCCGGCTTCGATGCGGTCGGCCACCACCTGGTGCTCGCAGCCCTTCAGGCGGTCGACGCCCTGCACGTGGATGCGGCTGGTGCCGTGCCCCTCGATCTTCGCGCCCATGCGGATGAGCATCTCGGCCAGGTCGGTGACCTCGGGCTCCTGCGCGGCGTTCTCCAGCAGGGTCTCGCCCTGCGCCAGGGCCGCGGCCATCAGGAAGTTCTCGGTGCCGGTGACGGTCACCATGTCGGTGGCGATGCGCGCGCCGTGCAGGCGCCGCCCCTGCGGCAGGCGCGCCTCCATGTAGCCGTGCTCGACCGAGATCTCGGCGCCCATGGCCTGCATGCCCTTGATGTGCTGGTCCACCGGTCGCGAGCCGATGGCGCAGCCACCCGGCAGCGAGACGCGCGCGCGCCCGAAGCGCGCCAGCAGCGGCCCCAGCACCAGCACCGACGCGCGCATGGTCTTCACCAGGTCGTACGGGGCCTCGGCCCGCAGGCCGTCGGGCGCCTGCAGGCGGATGCCGCCGCGCTCGCCCAGGGTGTCGGTGCGCACGCCCATGTTGTTGAGCAGTTGCCGCATGGTCGCCACGTCGCGCAGGCGCGGCACGTTGGTCAGCGTCACGGCCTCATCGGTCAGCAAGGCGGCGCACAGTTCCGGCAGCGCGGCGTTCTTGGCGCCGGAGATCGGCACCTCGCCGCTGAGCGTGCGGCCCCCGCGGATCAGCAGTTTGTCCATGGTGTCAGTGTTGTGCCGCCCATTCGGCGGGGGTCAGGGTCTGCATCGACAGGGCGTGCACCTCGTCGGTCTGCATGCGGTTGCCCAGCGTGGCGTAGACGGCCTGATGGCGCTGGATCAGGCGCTTGCCTTCGAAAGCCGGCGACACGATGACGGCGGACCAGTGGCGGCCATCGCCCGTCACCTCGACGTGCTCGCAGGCCAGGCCGGCGGCGATGAGGGATTGCAGTTGTTCGGCGGTCATGGGTTTCAGTGGCGGACCTTGTAGCCGATCTTCAACAGGTGCAGGGCCAGGGCACTGACCGCCAGCAGCGCGCCGCCCACCAGGGCCAGGCTCAACCAGGGCGAGACGTCGCTCTGGCCGAAGAAGCCGTAGCGAAAGCCGTCGATCATGTAGAAGAAGGGGTTGAGGTGGCTCACGCGCTGCCAGAACTCGGGCAGCGAATGGATGGAATAGAACACGCCCGACAGGAAGGTCATGGGCATGATGATGAAGTTCTGGAACGCGGCCATCTGGTCGAACTTCTCGGCCCAGAGGCCTGCGATCAGCCCCAGCGCGCCCAGCAGCGCGGCACCCAGCACGCCGAACACCAGGATCCACAGCGGCGCCACGACGCTGGGTTGCGCGAACAGCCAGGCCACGACGAGCACGCCCAGGCCCACCGCGACGCCGCGCACGATGGACGAGCCCACGTAGGCCACGAACCAGGCGCGGTGCGACAGCGGCGTGAGCAGCAGGAACACCAGGTTGCCCATGATCTTGCTCTGGATGAGCGAGGAACTGCTGTTGGCGAAGGCGTTCTGCAGCACGCTCATCATCACCAGGCCGGGAACGAGGAACGCGGTGTAGCTCACGTCGCCGTACACCTGGGCGCGGCCTTCGAGCACGTGAGCGAACACGGCCAGGTACAGCAGCGCGGTGATGACGGGCGCGGCCACGGTCTGGAAGCCCACCTTCCAGAAGCGCAGCACCTCTTTGTAGAACAGGGTCTGCCAGCCGGTCATGCGGAGACTTTCGTGGACGAGGCCGAGGGCACCACCGGCGCGCCGCTGCCCGTGAGATCGAGGAAAACGTCCTCCAGGTCGGCCTTGCGGACCTCAATGTCCTCGGGCATGACACCGGCCTCGCGCAGGCGCGAGAGCACATGTTCCACCGCACGCGCGTCCAGCGCGGGCAGTTGCACCACGCGGCCGGTGATGCGCGCCTGCGCCGCGATATCGGCCGGCAGGGGCGTGTCGGTCTTGAAGCGCAGCACGTTGGAGGCCGCGCGCGCCAGCAGCGCCGAGGTGGATTCGAGCGCCACCACCTGCCCCAGCTTGAGCATGGCGATGCGGCTGCACAGGGCCTCGGCCTCTTCCAGGTAGTGGGTGGTGAGCAGCACCGTGCTGCCCAGGCGCTTGTTCAGGCCCGAGACGAATTGCCACAGGGTCTGGCGCAGCTCCACATCCACGCCGGCCGTGGGCTCGTCGAGCACGATGACCGGCGGCTTGTGCACCAGGGCCTGGGCGATCAGCACGCGCCGCTTCATGCCGCCCGAGAGCTGGCGCATGTTGGCCGAGGCCTTGTCGGCCAGGCCCAGGCCGGTGAGCAGCTCGTCGATCCAGTCGTCGTTGCGGCGGATGCCGAAGTAGCCCGACTGGATGCGCAGGGCCTCGCGCACGTTGAAGAAGGGGTCGAACACCAGCTCCTGTGGCACCACGCCCAACTGGCGGCGCGCGGCCTGGTAGTCGGCGTGCACGTCGTGGCCGTGGACGGTGATGCGGCCTTCGGTGGCGCGCGCCAGGCCGGCCAGGATGCTGATGAGCGTGGTCTTGCCCGCCCCGTTGGGGCCGAGCAGTCCGAAGAACTCACCCGGTTCGATGTCAAAGCTGACCGAACGCAGGGCGTGCAGGTCGCCACGCGAGGTGGCGTAGGTCTTGGAGACGTTCTGGAATGAGACGGCTGGCATGCGCAGCTACACCGCGGGACTGGGGCCCGTGGCACGGGACATCCGTGGCGGGCAAAGAACCGGGGATTCTACGGCTGGCCCTTCACCCGCGCTGGCCAAGGGGCGCGCGCCCGGGCCGCGTGGGGGCGGCCTTCAGGCAGGCAGCAGTTCCTGCACGCCGTAGGCCGCCACCAGTTCCCGCAGGCGAGGCGGCCAGTTCGTCACGTTCAGGGTGCGTCCGGCGCGCTGCGCGTCGCGCCGCAACTCCAGCAACAGCGCCACGGCGGACGAATCGAAGCTTCGCAAGTCACCGGCATCGACGAGGAAGGCACCCGCCGCTTGCGCGGTCAAGGCCCGACGCAGTTCCTGCAGCACGGCCGGGGCCTCCGACGTGGTCAGCCGCGCCGGCAGCCTTGCTTCGCTCATCAGTTGGTCTTGGCGGTGCCGCCGCCACTCTTGTTGCGCTGGGCCAGGGATTCGATCAGGCCGTCGATGCCCTTGGCGTTGATTTCCTGCGCGAACTGGGTGCGGTAGGTCTCCACCAGCCACAGGCCCAGCACGTTGAGGTCGTAGATCTTCCAGCTGTCGTTGGTCTTTTCCATGCGGTAGTCGAGCTGGATGGGCTCGCCACGGCCACGCACCTCGGAGCGCACCACCACCTCGGTGTCGGTCGGCTGCATGCGCAGGGGTTTGAAGCTCAGGGTCTGGTCGCGGACCTCGCCCAGGGCGCCGGAGTAGGTGCGCACCAGCAGGGCTTTGAACTCGGCCTGCAGGCGCTGCTGCTGCTCGGGCGTGGCCTGGCGCCAGTGGCGGCCCACGGCGGAGGACGTCATGCGGGTGAAGTTCACGTTGGGCATGATCTTCTCGTCCACCACGGCCATGATGCGGTCGATGTTGCCGGCCTTGATGGCCGGGTCGGCCTTGATCAGCTCCAGCACCTCGGTGGACAGGCGCTTGACCATGGCGTCGGGGGCCTCGGCCGCGCTCGCGGGCAGGGTGATGGCGGTGAACGCCAGCGCGATGCCGGCCAGCCAGGAACGTCGGTGCAATTTCATCATGTGTGAGTCCTTTCAAGGGCTTGTGGCCCGAGTGACGGCATTGTGGCGGTGCGAGGCGCGGCGAATGTGACCGGTTCCCCGGCGATGGTGACGAGGCGTATCGCAGCGAGCGCCCACTATCGCCTTATTCGGCGCCGTCTCCGTCGCCCAGGCCGATGCCCTTGTCGATCATGTCGTCGATCTGGCGCTGACGGCGGCCCAGGTAGAAATCGCGCATGAGGCTGTAGGGATCGAGCGCGGCGTCGTCAAAGATCTGACCGGCGCGCAGCAGGCCGGCGCGCGTGTCGACCACGCGCAGGGCGTACAGCGAGTTGCGGCTGGGCACGTGGTCCACGTGGGCCACCGGGTCGGCGGCGCTGTCGGCCACCAGGCCGCCGGCGTCGCGCACGGTGGACGGGCCGAAGAACGGCAGCACCAGATAGGCCCCCGAGGGCACACCCCAGCGGCCCAGGGTCTGGCCGAAGTCGATGCGGGTGCGCTGAATGCCGGCCTCGCTGGCGATGTCCAGCAGGCCACCAAAGCCCAGCACGGTGTTGACACCGAAGCGCATCAGGTTGTCGGCGGTCTCACGCGGGCGCAGCTGCAGGCCGGCGTTGACGGCGGACCACAGGTCACCCAGGTTGCCGAAGAAGTTGTTGACGCCGGTGCGCACCGGGCTGGGCGTGACGTCGACGTAGGCCGTGGCCACCGGCTTGAGCACCGCCCGGTCGACCGCGTCGTTGAAGCGGTAGACGCCGCGGTTGAAGGGCTCCAGCGGGTCCTTGGGGTTGGCGTCGGGGCCGGTGGCGCAGCCGGCCAGCAGCACCAGGGCCGCGGCCGCCGCCAGCGCGGGACGGAAGATGAATCGTGGGGTGGTCATTCTGCGAACTCCCTGGGGATCGGGGCTTATTCGGTGCCCGCTTCGGGCTTCTTTTCGGCGCCGTCGGCCGCGCGGCTGAACAGGAACTGGCCGATCAGGTTCTCCAGCACCAGGGCCGACTGCGTCTGCGTCACCAGTGCGCCATCGGCCAGGTTTTCCGGGTCGCCGCCCGGCTCGATGCCCACGTACTGCTCGCCCAGCAGGCCGCTGGTGAGGATCTTCATGGAGCTGTCGCGCGGGAAGGCGTAGCGCTTTTCCAGCGTGAGCGCGACGCTGGCCTGGAAGGTCTTGTCGTCGAAGCCGATGGTTTCGACCCGACCCACCACCACGCCGGCCGAGCGCACGGCCGCGCCGGCCTTGAGACCGCCCGCGTTGTCGAAGCGGGCCGTGACGCGGTAGGTGGGCTCGAAGCTGATCTGCAAGAGGTTGGCCGATTGCAGCGCGAGGAACAGGATGGCCGCGCCGCCGATGAGCACGAACAGGCCGACCCAGAAGTCGTTTTTGGAGGAGGTCATGGTGTTTCTCCGATGGGCCCTCAGATGCTGAACATCATGGCAGTGAGCACGAAATCGAGACCCAGCACGGTGAGCGATGCCATCACCACCGTGCGGGTCGTGGCACGAGAGACGCCTTCCGGCGTGGGTTGCGCCAGGTAGCCCTGCAACAGGGCAATGAAGGTGACGGCGAAGCCGAAGACGGCGCTCTTGATGACGCCATTACCGACGTCCGCCCAGACGTCCACGCCGCCTTGCATCTGGCTCCAGAAGGCGCCGCCGTCCAGGCCGATGAGGCCGACACCGACCACCCAGCCGCCGATGACGCCGACCGCGCTGAACACCGCCGCCAGCAAGGGCATGGCGATGACGCCGGCCCAGAAGCGCGGCGCCAGCACGCGGCGCACGGGATCCACGGCCATCATTTCCATGGCACTGAGCTGTTCGCCCGCCTTCATGAGGCCGATTTCAGCGGTCAGCGAGGTGCCCGCCCGGCCCGCGAACAGCAAGGCGCTCACCACCGGGCCGAGTTCGCGCACGAGCGAGAGGGCCACCAGCAAACCCAGGGCTTCGGTGGCGCCATAGATGCGCAGCGTGTAGTAGCCCTGCAGACCCAGCACGAAACCCACGAAAAGGCCCGAGACGCCAATGATGGACAGCGAGTGGTTGCCCAGGAAATGGACCTGGTCGCGGACCAGTCCGAAACGGCGCAAGGCGCTGCCGCCCAGGGCGAGCAAACGCAGGAACAGGCGCGCGCCATAACCCAGCGCAGTGATCTGCTGGCGCACGGCGCGGCCGACGGTGGCGGGATGCAGGGCCTTGAGCATCAGGTGGCTCCCTCGCCGAAGTCCTCGGCCAGCGTGGGTGCCGGGTGGTGAAAGTGCACCGGGCCATCGGGCCGGGCGTTGACGAACTGCGCCACGAGCGGGTCGGTGCTGTGGCGCACCTCATCGGGCGTGCCCTGCGCGGCGATCTTGCCGTTGGCCAGCACGATCACCTGGTCGGCGATGCCGAAGGTCTCGTTCAGGTCGTGCGAGACCACGATGCTGGTGAGGCCCAGGGCGCCATTGAGTTCGCGGATCAGGCGCGCGGCGGTGCCGAGCGAGATCGGGTCGAGGCCGGCGAAGGGCTCGTCGTACATGACGAGTTCGGGGTCGAGCGCGATGGCGCGCGCCAGCGCCACGCGCCGCGCCATGCCGCCGGAGAGCTCGCTGGGCATGAGGTCGCGCGCGCCGCGCAGGCCCACGGCATTGAGCTTGAGCAGCACGATGTCGCGCACCAGGGCTTCGGGCAATTTCGTGTGTTCGCGCAGCGGAAAGGCCACGTTGTCGAACACGCTCATGTCGGTGAACAACGCACCAAACTGGAACAGCATGCCCATGCGCCGGCGCGCGGCATAGAGCGCGCGCTGGTCCATGGTGGTGACGTCGGTACCGTCGAACAGGGTCTGGCCGCGCTGGGCGCGGATCTGGCCGCCAATGAGGCGCAGCACCGTGGTCTTGCCACCGCCCGAGGCGCCCATGAGCGCCGTGACCTTGCCACGCGGCACGGTCAGCGAGATGTTGTCGAGGATCACCCGCGGGCCGTAGCCGAAGGTGAGATCGCGCAGTTCGACGAGGGGGGTGGGCGGGGTGGTGCTCATCAAGCAAAAGCCGGGCATGGACCCGGCCGCCGCATGATACGGGATCCCGACTGAGCGGAATCCCGTCGCACCCTTACGTTTTGGTAATCGAGTGTTCAGCGCGGCAGGTCGGAATACCCCATGAGGAATTCGTCCACCGAACGCGCGGCCTGGCGCCCTTCGCGGATGGCCCAGACCACCAGCGACTGGCCCCGGCGCATGTCGCCCGCGGCGAACACCTTGGGCACGTTGGTCGCGTAGCCGCCGGTGAAATCGGTCGTGGCCTTGGCGTTGCCGCGGGCGTCCTTGTCGACACCGAAGGCCTCGAGCACCGTGGCCACGGGGTTGGTGAAGCCCATGGCGAGCAGCACCAGATCGGCCTGGTACTCCTTCTCGGTGCCAGGCACCTCGACGAACTTGCCGTCCTTGAATTCCACGTGCACGGTCTTCAGGCCCGTGACCTTGCCGTTCTTGCCGATGAATTCCTTGGTGGACACCGCGAACTCGCGCGTGCAGCCTTCTTCGTGGCTGGAGCTGGTGCGCAGCTTGAGCGGCCAGTAGGGCCAGACCAGGGGCTTGTTCTCCTGCTCGGGCGGCTGGGGCATCACCTCGAACTGGGTGACGCTGAGCGCGCCGTGGCGGTTGCTGGTGCCCACGCAGTCGGAGCCGGTGTCGCCACCGCCGATGACGATGACGTGCTTGCCGTCGGCGCGCAGTTGCCCTTTGATCTTGTCGCCCGCGTTGACCTTGTTCTGTTGCGGCAGGAACTCCATGGCGAAGTGGATGCCGTCGAGCTCGCGGCCGGGCACGGGCAGGTCGCGGCTCTGCTCCGAGCCGCCGGTGAGCAGCACGGCGTCGAACTCGGCCTGGAGCTGCTCGGCGCTGACGGTTTCCTTGGCCCAGTTGGTGACCTTGCTGCCGGCGGGCATGGCGCCCACCAGCACGCCGGTGCGGAATACCACGCCCTCGGCCTGCATCTGCTCGACGCGGCGGTCGATGTGCGACTTCTCCATCTTGAAGTCGGGGATGCCGTAGCGCAGCAGACCACCGACGCGGTCGTTCTTCTCGAACACGGTCACGTCGTGACCGGCGCGCGCCAGTTGTTGCGCGGCCGCCAGCCCCGCGGGGCCGGAGCCCACCACCGCCACCTTCTTGCCGGTCCTGTGCTTGGCCGGTTGCGCCGGCACCCAGCCTTCGGCCCAGGCGCGGTCGATGATGGCGTGTTCGATGGACTTGATGCCCACCGGGTCGTCGTTCACGTTGAGCACGCAGGCGGCCTCGCAGGGCGCGGGGCAGATGCGGCCGGTGAACTCGGGGAAGTTGTTGGTGCTGTGCAGGACCGTGATCGCGTTCTTCCAGTCGCCCTGGTAAACGAGGTCGTTGAAGTCCGGGATGATGTTGTTGACCGGGCAGCCGCTGTTGCAGAACGGCGTGCCGCAGTCCATGCAGCGCGCGCCCTGGACCTTGGCCTGCTGGTCATCGAGACCGACGACGAATTCCTTGTAGTGCTTCAGGCGATCGGGCACGGGCGCGTAGCCCTCCTCGATGCGCTCGTATTCCATGAAGCCGGTGACTTTTCCCATGGTGCTGTCCTGTCTCTCGTGGGGCGGTATCTCGTGGACTTACTTGGCTGGCACGGTGGCCTTCTTGGCCGCGCCCTGCGCCTTGGTGGTCGCGGCGGCGGCCGTCTGCTTCGCGGCCATCTCGCCCAGCGCGCGCTTGTATTCGTTCGGGAACACCTTGACGAACTTGCCACGCGCCGTGGCCCAGTTGTCCAGCAGTTCGCGCGCGCGCTTGCTGCCGGTCCAGCGGTTGTGGTCTTCCAGCAGCTTCTTGAGCAGGGCTTCGTCGGTCTGGCCGCGGTGCCAGGTGCCAGGGGCGGATGCAGCCTCCTGTTCCTTGGCCGTGGGCACGCCCTCCAGGCTCACCATGGCCGTGTTGCAGCGCTCGGCGAAGCGGCCATCCTCGTCGTAGACGTAGGCCACGCCGCCGCTCATGCCGGCGGCGAAGTTGCGGCCGGTCTTGCCCAGCACCACCACAGTGCCGCCGGTCATGTACTCGCAACCGTGGTCCCCAGTGCCCTCCACCACCGCGGTGGCGCCCGACAGGCGCACCGCGAAGCGCTCGCCGGCCACGCCGGAGAAGTAGGCCTCGCCCGTCGTCGCGCCATAGAGCACGGTGTTGCCCACGATGATGTTGCGCGTGGCCTCGCCGCGGAAGTCGATGCTGGGGCGCACCACCACGCGGCCACCCGACAGGCCCTTGCCGGTGTAGTCGTTGGCGTCACCGATCAGGTACATCGTGATGCCCTTGGCCAGGAAAGCGCCGAAGGACTGGCCGCCCGTGCCCTCGAGCTGGATGCGGATGGAGTCGTCCGGCAGGCCTTCGGGGTGATGCTTGGTGAGCTCGCCGGAGAGCATGGCGCCCACGGAGCGGTTCACGTTGCGAGCGACCTCGATGAACTGCACACGTTCGCCTTTCTCGATGGCGGGTCGGCATTTCTCGATCAGCACCTTGTCCAGCGCCTTCTCCAGGCCGTGTTCCTGCTGCTCGGTGTGCTTGCGCGGCACTTCGGCCGGCACGGCGGGCAGGGCCAACAGGCGGCTGAAGTCCAGGCCCCGCGCCTTCCAGTGCGCGATGCCGGCGCGCGTGTCGAGCAAGTCGGCGCGGCCGACCAGTTCGTCGAAGGTGCGGATGCCCAGCTGCGCCATGATCTGGCGCGCCTCTTCGGCGACGAAGAAGAAGTAGTTGACGACGTGCTCGGGCTTGCCCGAGAACTTCTTGCGCAGCACCGGGTCCTGCGTGGCCACGCCCACCGGGCAGGTGTTGAGGTGGCACTTGCGCATCATGATGCAGCCCTCCACCACCAGCGGCGCGGTGGCGAAGCCGAACTCGTCGGCACCCAGCATGGCGCCGATGACCACATCGCGACCGGTCTTCATCTGTCCGTCGGCCTGCACACGGATGCGGCTGCGCAGGCGGTTGAGCACCAGGGTCTGCTGGGTCTCGGCCAGGCCGATTTCCCAGGGGCTGCCCGCGTGCTTGATGGACGACCAGGGCGAGGCGCCGGTGCCGCCGTCGTGACCAGCGATCACCACGTGGTCGGCCTTGCACTTGGCCACGCCCGCGGCGATGGTGCCCACGCCCACTTCCGACACGAGCTTGACGCTGATGCTGGCGTGCGGCGCCACGTTCTTCAGGTCGTGGATGAGCTGGGCCAGGTCCTCGATGGAGTAGATGTCGTGGTGCGGCGGCGGGCTGATGAGGCCCACACCCGGCACGGAGTAGCGCAGCTTGCCGATGTAGGTGGACACCTTGCCGCCGGGCAACTGGCCGCCCTCGCCGGGCTTGGCGCCCTGCGCCATCTTGATCTGCACCTGGTCGGCGCTCTGCAGGTACTCGGCCGTGACGCCGAAGCGGCCCGAGGCCACCTGCTTGATCTTCGAGCGCAGGCTGTCGCCGTCTTCCAGCGGCAGGTCGACCTCGACCACGTCCTCGCCGATGATGGATTTCAGCGTCTCGCCCTTGGTGATCTTGATGCCCTTGAGCTCGTTGCGGTAGCGGCGCTCATCCTCACCGCCCTCGCCGGTGTTGCTCTTGCCGCCGATGCGGTTCATGGCCACGGCCAGCGTGGCGTGTGCCTCGGTGCTGATGGAGCCCAGCGACATGGCGCCGGTGGCGAAGCGCTTGACGATCTCCTTGGCGGGCTCCACCTCGTCGATGGGGATCGCCTTGCTCGGGTCGAGCTTGAACTCGAACAGGCCGCGCAGCGTCATCTGGCGACGGCTCTGGTCGTTGATGATCTGGGCGTATTCCTTGTACGTGTTCCAGTTGTTGGCGCGCGTGCTGTGCTGCAGCTTGGCGATGGCGTCGGGCGACCACATGTGCTCTTCGCCGCGCGTGCGCCAGGCGTATTCGCCGCCGGCGTCCAGCATGCTGGCCAGCACCGGGTCGTCGCCGAAGGCGGCCTTGTGCATGCGGATGGCTTCCTCGGCGATCTCGAAGACGCCGATGCCTTCCACGCGGCTGGCGGTGCCGGTGAAGTACTTGGCCACGGTGTCGCTGTTGAGGCCGATGGCCTCGAACAGCTGGGCGCCGCAGTAGCTCATGTACGTGCTCACGCCCATCTTGGACATGATCTTGGACAGGCCCTTGCCGATCGCCTTGGTGTAGTTGTAGATGGCCTTGTCGGCGCTGAGCGCGCCAGGCAGGTCCTTGTGGATGGCGACCAGGGTCTCCATCGCCAGGTAGGGGTGCACGGCCTCGGCGCCGTAGCCGGCCAGCACGGCGAAATGGTGCACCTCGCGCGCGGTGCCGGTCTCCACCACCAGGCCGGCGCTGGTGCGCAGGCCTTCACGCACCAGGTGCTGGTGGATGGCTGAGAGCGCCAGCAGCGCGGGGATGGCCACCTGCGCCGGGCCCACACCGCGGTCGCTGATGATGAGGATGTTCTTGCCGCCCTTGATCGCGTCCACCGCGGCCGCGCACAGCGAGGCCAGCTTGGCTTCCACGCCCTCGCGGCCCCAAGCCGCGGGGTAGGTGATGTCCAGCGTGACGCTGCGGAACTTGCCCTGCGTCACTGCTTCGATGTTGCGCAGCTTGGCCATGTCGGCAAAGTCCAGCACGGGCTGGCTCACCTCCAGGCGCATCGGCGGGTTGACCTGGTTGATATCGAGCAGGTTGGGCTTGGGGCCGATGAAGGACACCAGCGACATCACGATGGCTTCGCGGATCGGGTCGATCGGCGGGTTCGTGACCTGCGCGAACAACTGCTTGAAGTAGTTGTAGAGCGGCTTGTTCTTGTCCGACAGCACCGCCAGCGGGCTGTCGTTGCCCATGGAGCCGATGCCCTCCTCGCCGTTGGTGGCCATGGGGCTCATGAGGAACTTGATGTCCTCCTGCGTGTAGCCGAAGGCCTGCTGACGGTCCAGCAGTTCGGGCGAGACGCGCTCCACACCGGCCGACTGCGGTTCGGTCTGGGCCACGGGCAGTTCCTGCGCGGCCTCGCCGGCCACCGGGTGCTCCACGTCGTCCAGGCGGATGCGCAGGTTGTCGATCCACTGCTTGTAGGGCTTGCTGTTGGCGAGGTTGGCCTTGAGCTCCTCGTCATCGATCATGCGGCCCTGCTCCAGGTCGATCAGGAACATCTTGCCGGGCTGCAGGCGCCACTTGCGCACGATCTTGTTCTCGGGCACGGGCAGCACGCCCGATTCCGAGGCCATGATGACCAGGTCGTCGTCGGTGACGCAGTAGCGCGAGGGGCGCAGGCCGTTGCGGTCCAGCGTGGCGCCGATCTGGCGGCCGTCGGTGAACACGATGGAGGCCGGACCGTCCCAGGGCTCCAGCATGGCCGCATGGTATTCATAGAAGGCGCGGCGGCGCGGGTCCATGGTGGTGTGCTGTTCCCAGGGCTCCGGGATCATCATCATCACGGCCTGCGACAACGGGTAGCCCGCCATGGTGAGCAACTCGAGGCAGTTGTCGAAGGTGGCGGTGTCGGACTGGTGCGCGAAGCTGATCGGATAGAGCTTCTGCAGGTCGGCGCCCAGCACGGGCGAGCTCATCACGCCCTCGCGCGCCTTCATCCAGTTGTAGTTGCCCTTGACCGTGTTGATCTCGCCGTTGTGCGCGACGTAGCGGTAGGGGTGGGCCAGCGGCCACTCGGGGAAGGTGTTGGTGGAAAAGCGCTGGTGCACCAGGCCCAGGGCCGAGACGCAGCGCGGGTCCTGCAGGTCCTTGAAGTAGGTGCCCACCTGATCGGCCAGCAGCAGGCCCTTGTAGACCACGGTGCGGCTGCTCATGCTCACCACGTAGTACTCCTTGGAGTGCGTGAGCTTGAGGCGCTGGATGGCCGCGCTGGCGGTCTTGCGGATCACGTAGAGCTTGCGCTCCAGCGCATCCTGCACGATGACGTCGTTGCCGCGGCCGATGAAGACCTGGCGGATGATGGGTTCCTTGGCGCGCACCGTGGGCGACATGGGCATCTCCATGTTCACCGGCACCTCGCGCCAGCCCAGCAGCACCTGGCCTTCAGCGGCGATGGCGCGCTCCATTTCCTGCTCGCAGGCGAGGCGGCTGGCGTGCTCCTTGGGCATGAAGATCATGCCCACGCCGTACTCGCCGGCGGGCGGGAGTGTCACGCCCTGCGCGGCCATTTCCTCGCGGTACAGCGCGTCGGGCATCTGGATCAGCAGGCCCGCGCCATCGCCCATGAGCTTGTCGGCGCCCACTGCGCCGCGGTGGTCGAGGTTCTCGAGGATCTTGAGCGCCTGCTCGACGATCGCGTGGCTCTTCTCGCCCTTGATATGGGCCACGAAGCCGACACCACAGGCGTCGTGCTCGTTCGCCGGGTCGTACAGACCGTGCTGTTGCAGGTGCTCTTTTTCGGCGGCCGTGTTCATGGCGCTCATCCTTCTCGTCTGTGGGGCGAATCCGTCGGGATCGCGAGCTTATTGCATTGCACCATGCGTGCCAAGCATTTTAAATGGGGTCAGATTCCATTTAATTACTGATTTGTTTGATCAACATTTAAATGGGGACATATTTAAAGACTCGGTATTGGGGGTCCCGTTGGCCATGCTGGGCCGTTCAGGAGACGGCCTTATCCGCCGTCGCTGCGGCGGGGCGCCCCTTGGCGGCGCGCGACACGCGACGGCTGGTCTGCTTCTGCAGCTCTCCGGCGAAATCTTCGTCCCCCAGGGCCCAGCCGTGCAGGGCGGCATCGGTGATGGCCTTCTGCTGTTGCGCGCTGAGGCCCGATCGCACCCAGTCGGCGTAGGCGGCTTCGCGGGCGAAGGGGGTGTTGCCCAGGGCCCAGTAGACCGGGTGGGCGCTCAGGTACCGGTCCACGCGCTGACCAATGTGGTGCAGGTGGCTCGACCAGGGGTACTGGCGCGGCTCGGCCACCATGCCGGCACGCACCGGATTGAGCTCGATGTAGGCCATGCACGCCAGGAAGTAGCGCTCGGTCTGGATGAGGGTGGACTTGTAGCGGCCCTCCCACAGGGTGCCGGTGCGCTGGTGGCGGTCGTTGAAGCGGCGCACGTAGCTGCGCCCGACGTCCTGCATCCACCGTGGCACGCCCTCGGCGGTTTCAGGTGTGGCCAGCAGGTGGAAGTGGTTGTCCATCAACACCCAGGCGTGCAGTGCCACGCCGTGTTGGCGCGCCCGGGTGGTGATCAGTTCGAGCAGGGTTTCGCGGTCCTCGTCGTCGCGCACGATGGCCTGGCGGTTGTTGCCGCGCTGGATGATGTGGTGCGGGTAACCAGGAACGGTCAGGCGCGGCAGTCGGGCCATGGGGGGGAACCAGGAAATGGAATCTGACCCCAATTAAAGCATCAGGCCGGCAAGGTGCGCTGGATGCGGTGGGCGACCCAAAGGCCCAGCAGCGAGGCGGCACCGGTGACGACCCAGGTGAGCTGCCAGCCACCCATTTGCGTGGCCACCCAGGCCACGAAGGGGGGACCCGCGAACTGGCCGAGGGCCGAGAACTGCTGCATCCAACCCACGGTCGTGGAGAGGGTGTCCTCCCCCGGAGCCAAGCGGATCGCCAGGCCGAACAGGGTGCCGGGAATGAGCCCGCCGAGACCGGAGAACGCCAGGATGGCGAGGTACTGCACCACCGGCGCATCCTGCAGACCGAAGGCCAGCATCGCCCCGACGCCCATGGCCAGGTAGGCGAAGCCCATGACGACCCGGGGGCGCCCGCCCCGCGCGATCCAGCGGCCAGCGCCGATGTTGCCCGCCATGTTCACCGCGGCGGCGCCCGCGCTCAGCACGCCGGCCGTCATGCCGCCGAACCCCGCTTGCGCCAGGATAGTGGGCAGGAACCCCACGACCGCCAGCCATTGCCCCGAGTAGAGGAAGAACGCCAGGGCGACCAGCCAGGGACCGGGCGCCGCGAGTGTGCGGCGCAGGCGAGGAGCGATCGAGGCGCCCTGCCCCGCCAGCACCGCGTCGGGCGGCAAGCCCCGCCACAGGCCCACCAGCGCCAGCAGCGAGCACGCCGTCAGGCCCAGCCACACGGCGCGCCACCCCAGCCATTCGATCACCGGCGCCCCCAGCAGCAGCGCCAGCGCGGTGCCCAGGGGCATGTAGGCCCCCCACCAGCCCAGGGCCTTGGCGAGCAGGCGCGGATCGGCCACGTGGCGCCGGATGAGGCCCGGCGCCGGCAGCACGGCGAGCAGGAAACCCAGGCCCTCCAGGGCCCGCGACGCCAGCAGGTCGGCGGGCGACACCGCCATCGCACCCCAGGCGCTGCCCAGGGCCAGGCCGATCAGGCCGAACAGCATCACCCGCCGCGGCCCGAGGCGGTCGGCCGCCAGGCCCACGAACAGGCCCAGGGTCATGCCCGCCAGTTGCACCAGCGAGAGCAGGAAGCCCGCTTGCACCAGGCCCACCCCCAGGCCGGACTGCAAGGCGGGAATGGCCACGGGCAGCTTGCCGATGTGCAAGGCGCAGGTGACGCCCACGGCCACCACCAGTGCGGCGGCGCGGACGGCGGCGGATGAAGAGGACGGCCGGGATGTCATGGAAAGAGAACCGCGCCGAACAGGCGCTCGTGCTCGCGGATGGCGAAGCGGTCGGTCATGCCGGCGATGTAGTCCGCCACGGCGCGCTCCAGGTGGCGGCGCTGCCCGTGGGCGTCGGGCATTTCACCGGGCTCGGCGAGGTAGCGATCGAACAGGTCCTGGATCACCCGACGCGCGCGGCCGGTGGTTTCGACCACCTGCGGGTGGCGGTAGAGGTTGCGGAATAGGAAGGTCTTGAGCGCCTGGCTGCGCTCGCGCATCGAATCCGAGAACGCCACAAGCGCCGGCAAGGCGCGCGCCTCGTCGGCGCTTTGCACGCCCGAGCGTTCCAGGCGCTCGCGCGTGGCCGAGATCACGTCGTACACCTGATCGCTGAGCATGCGCCGGATGCTTTCGAACAGCAGCCGCCTCCCCTGCAGGTGCGGGTGTTCCTGCAGGGCCTGGCGACGGTAGTGGTCGAACAGTTCCACGGATTCGAGTTGCTCCAGCGTGAGCAGGCCGGAGCGCACGCCGTCGTCGATGTCGTGCGCGTTGTAGGCGATTTCGTCAGCGAGGTTGCACAACTGCGCCTCCAGCGAGGGCGAGCCACCGCGCAGAAAGCGCGCGGCCACACCACCGGGTTCGAGGCGCTCCAGCCGCTCGGCGTTGCGCCGCGAGCAGTGCTTGAGGATGCCTTCGCGCGTCTCGAAGGACAGGTTCAAGCCATCGAACGCGGGGTATCGCTCCTCGAGTTCATCCACCACGCGCAGGCTCTGCAGGTTGTGCTCGAAGCCCCAGCCATCGGGCGCTCGGCCATCGGGACCCAGCGCCTGCAAGGCCGCGTGCAGTGCGTCCTGACCCGCGTGACCGAAGGGGGTGTGCCCAAGGTCGTGCGCCAGCGCCACCGCTTCGACCAGGTCTTCGTTGAGACACAGCGACCGTGCGATGCTGCGGCCGAGCTGGGCGACCTCCAGCGAGTGCGTGAGACGGGTGCGAAACAGATCGCCCTCGTGGTTGAGGAACACCTGCGTCTTGTAGACCAGCCGGCGAAACGCGGTGGAATGAATGACCCGGTCGCGGTCGCGCTGGTACTCGGTGCGAGTGGGCGCGGGCGGTTCCGGGTAGCGTCGTCCGCGGCTGCGCGCCGGGTCGCTCGCGTAGGGCGCGAGTGCGAGGTTCACGGGACGGCCCTCCGTGCAACACACCGCGAGGACGCGCGCGTGGGGAGCGGCCCGGCGGCGCTCATGCCGGTCGGCAACTGCGCGCGATCACGTCGGCCACCAGGGCGTCGCTGGCCGGCCTGAGCGAGGCACTACCCGGCGGATCGATCAGCACGAAACGGATCTCGCCGGCCTCGGCCTTCTTGTCGACGCGCATGAGTTCCAGGTAGCGATCGGCGTTCCGCGAAGGGTCGAGCACCGGCGCGACGATCGGAAGCCCGGCCCGCTTCACCAGGGTGGTCAACCGCTTCACGAAGGCCTCGTCCACCAGGCCCAGGGCCTGCGACAGCCGCGCGGCCATCACCATGCCGCAGCCCACCGCCTCACCGTGCAGCCAGGCGCCATACCCCATGCCGGCCTCGATCGCATGGCCGAAGGTGTGGCCGAAGTTCAGGATGGCGCGCACACCCGACTCGCGTTCATCGGCGCCCACCACCTGTGCCTTGATCTCGCAGCTCCGGCGCACGGCGTGCGCCAGACACGCCGGATCGCGCGCCATGAGTGCGTCGATGTTGGCTTCGATCCAGTCGAGGAAAGCCATGTCGGCAATCGGCCCGTACTTGATGATCTCGGCCATGCCGGCACTGAATTCGCGATCGGGCAGCGAACGCAGCACGTCCAGGTCGCACACCACCTTCAGCGGCTGGTGGAAGGCGCCGATCATGTTTTTGCCAAGGGGGTGGTTGATGCCCGTCTTGCCACCCACCGACGAGTCCACTTGCGCCAAGAGGGTGGTGGGCACCTGCACGAAGGACACGCCCCGCATGTAGCACGCGGCCGCGAAACCGGTCATGTCACCCACCACGCCGCCGCCGAGCGCGTACAGCACGGTCTTGCGGTCGCAGCCGGCCTCCAGCAAGTGATCGAAGATGGTTTGCAGGGTGAGCCACTGTTTGTGGGATTCGCCGTCGGGCAGCACCACGTCCAGCACGCGCGCGTGGCGAGCCTGCAGCGCGCCACGCAACGCCGGCAGGTACAAGGGCGCCACCACCTCGTTGGTGACGATCACGCCCGTGCTCGCGCGGGGCAGGTCGGCGAAGGTTTCGCTGCGGCCGATCAGGTCGGCGCCGATGTCGATGTCGTAACTGCGGTCGCCCAGGTCGATGCGAACGCGTTGTGTCTCGGTGATCCGGGTGGCGGGCAACATGTCTCGAGTGTATGCCGGCCTCTGCCGGGCGCCGACGCAGCGGTCAAGACGTCGGTGGCGGGTCGTGTTGCGGGACGTTCGCCACCCAACCAGCCAGTTCCAGTTGCATGAGGATCATGTTGACCAGTGTCGCCACGGAAGGGCGGCCCGTGTCGATGGCGAAGTGCGCCGTCTCGGCATACAGGGGGTGCCGTTGGGCGTACAGATCCTTGAGCCTGACCAAGGGATCGGCCACTTGCAGCAGG
Source organism: Hydrogenophaga sp. (assembly GCF_035481345.1). Taxonomy (GTDB): domain Bacteria; phylum Pseudomonadota; class Gammaproteobacteria; order Burkholderiales; family Burkholderiaceae_C; genus Hydrogenophaga. The sequence goes on from NZ_DATIGV010000026.1 coordinate 28,233, forward strand.
GGGCGATGGCGATCGTTGCGCAGGCGGCGGGCCAGGTCTTCCGGCGTGGAGCGCAGATAGACGACGCGCCCGCGATCGTGCAGGCAGGCACGGTTTTCCGGGCGCAGCACAGCACCGCCACCGGTGGCAACCACTGCCAAGGGGCCACCCGTGACTTCGTCAATGACCTGCGATTCGAGGTCCCGGAACGCCTCCTCCCCCTCACGGTCGAAGAACGCGCGGATGCTCGACCCGATGCGTTGCTCGATCACCTGATCGGAATCGACAAAGGGCAAACCCAGGCGCCGGGACAGTTGGCGCCCGACGGTGGATTTGCCCGATCCAGGCAGCCCGACCAGAAAGACCGACTGCGAGGCGTTCAATTAGTTGATGGCGGTGCGCCCCAGGACGCGCGGGGTGATGAAGATCAACAGCTCGGAACGCTGATCCAGCTGGTTGCGCGACTTGAACAGGTTGCCCACGCCAGGGAGGTCACCCAGCAGCGGCACCTTCTGGATCTCGTTGCGCTCGGTGCGCTCGAAGATGCCACCGATCACCACTGTGCCGCCGTTTTCGACGAGCACCTGGGTCTGCACGTGCTTGGTGTCGATCGCGATACCTTCGGCCGTGGTCTCGCCCCGGGTGTCCTTGTTCACGTCGAGGTCGAGAATGATGTTGCCTTCGGGGGTGATCTGCGGCGTCACCTCGAGCTTGAGGTTGGCCTTGCGGAACGCGATGGCCGTCGCACCGCTGGACGTGGCCGTCTGGTACGGGAATTCCGTGCCCTGTTCGATGAGCGCCTTGACCTGGTCCGCTGTGACCACTCGGGGACTGGACACGACGCGGCCCTTGCCATCGGATTCGAGGGCCGAAATCTCCAGCGCCAGGAAACGCGAGGCGTTCGGGCTGAACAGCGACAACGCATAGGACGCCGCCTGGCCGGACGGTGGCAAGGCCGGCAGGTTCACGAACGGCGACGATGTCAGCGCCGGACCGGTCGTCACGGCCGAGTAGTTGCTCCCGAAGTTGCCGCGCACCGGGTTGCCGTTGGCGGAACCCGCACTGAAGTCCCGTACGCCACCACCCAGACGCACACCAATGGACTTGCTGAAGTCGTCATCGGCTTCCACGATGCGCGCTTCGATCAGCACCTGGCGAATCGGAATGTCGAGCTTCGTGATCAGCTGCTGCACTTGCTCGAGACGCGAAGGAATGTCCGTGACGAACAATTGGTTGGTGCGCGGCTCGGCGATCACACTGCCTCGAGGAGACAGGATGCGCGCATTGCCAGAGCCGCTCGACGAACCACCGGAAGACCCCGTTCCCGACGTCAGCTGCGCGGCGATATCGGCCGCTTTGGCGTAGTTCATCTGGAACGACTGCGTGCGAACCTGCTCCAGGCTCTCCACCGTGGCGCGCGCTTCCAGCTCCTGCTTTTCTCGCGCCGCGATCTCATCGCGCGGCGCGATCCAGAGCACGTTGCCCGACTTGCGCAAGCCCAGGCCCTTGGCCTGCATGATGATGTCCAGCGCCTGGTCCCAAGGCACGTCCTTCAGGCGCAAGGTCACCGAGCCAGAGACGGAGTCGGACGTCACGATGTTGAAGTTCGTGAAGTCGGCAATGACCTGCAGCAGCGCACGAACCTCGATGTTCTGGAAGTTCAGCGACAACTTCTCACCCGTGTAGCCCGGGCCCTGGCTGAGCTTGTTCGGATCGATGCGTTGCTCACGCACCTCGAGCACGAACTGGTTGTCGCTCTGGTACGCGGAGTGCTCCCAGTTGCCCACGGAAGACACCACCATGCGCACCCGGTCACCGGTCTGCGTGGTCGTCACCGATTGCACCGGTGTGCCAAAGTCGGTCACATCCAGTCGGCGGCGCAGCCCTTCGGGCAAGGAGCTCTTCAGGAACTCGACGACCAGTCCGGAGCCCTGTTGCCGGATGTCGACGCCAACCTGGTTGTTGGGCAGTTCGACCACCACACGGCCCGTGTTGCCGGTCCCGCGGCGGAAGTCGATGTCGCGCAAGGCGCTGACGTCCAGATTGCGGCTCTCTGCAAAGTGGGTGGATGGGTTGGTTTGTGCCGTGACCGCCTCGGGCCGCTCCAGCACCACGAGCAGGCTGCTGCCCTCCACGCGCGTCTGGAACTGCGCGGGTTGCTTGAGGTTGATCACCACGCGCGTGCGGTCACCGGCCTGCACCACCGTGGCCGAGCGCAGGTTCCCTTCGTTGATGTCGACCGTGCTGCGGCCCATGGCATTGGCCACGCCCGGGAAATCAAGCGCGATGCGCGCGGGCGATTGCACGGAGAAACTCGATGGCGTCGCCTTCAAGGGCTCCGACAGATTGATCCGGATCACCTCGGCACCACTCTGGATGCCACCGGTCACCGACTGGATGGCGGTTTGTGCCTGAGCCCAGCATGCCGACAAGACGAGGCCGAGCACCAGCCCCCCCTTGACAATCCTCCGCCCCCACGCTGTTCCAGCGGTCGCCTGTTCTGGCTTGTTCATTTAGCGTCCTCTACTAACTGCAGCGCCGTGGGGCGCTCGATCCATTCACCCGACGGGTCTTGAACGATTTCGCGCAAGGCAATCTCGGTTTCGGTGATGCGGGTCACGCGTCCGAAGTTCTGGCCCAGGTACTGCCCCTGACGGACCTGGTACAGCAGACGATCCACCTTGATAAGCGCCACCAATTGGCCGGAGCGGTCAAGGCTGCCCACCATGGTCATGGAGTCCAGGGGGAAGGCTTCCAGCGGCTGACGCCGACGGGCCAGCTCCGGCTCGATCAGCGCGGCGTTGGCGGCGGTGGCCGTTTGGGTTCCGCGCAGCAGGCTGGCCAGCTTCTCCGTGCTGAAGGGCGGGGTCTCGCGTTCTACGCTGTAGGGCTGAGGCTCAAACCGCGTGGGTTCAGGAATCGGCTGCACAGACGGTTTGATCGAATTGCGTTCGGTCTGCATCCATGACTGCAGCTCGTCCTGCCCGGACGACGTGCAGCCCGCAAGCACAGCGGCCAGGGCCAACAGGGAGCAAGGTGCCAAGCGCTTCACTTCTTCGCCCCTTTCGCCTTCTGCTGGGCAGCAACTTCCTCTGGGTCGAGGTAGCGGAAGGTCTTGGCCACGCCGTCCATCGTCAGGTAGCCTTCACGGCCGGCAATGGGCGTGAGGCTGAGGTTGTTCAGGGTCACGATCCGGGACAGGTTGGCGACGTCAGCGGCGAACAGGCCGACGTCGTGGTACTTGCCCGTAACGCGAATGGTGATGGGCAATTCCGCGTAGTACTCGCGAACCACGATCTGGCCCGGGCGGAACAACTCGAACTGCAAACTGCGCCCCAGGCCCGCCTGGTTGATGTCGGAGAGCAAGGCGTCCATCTCGGCCTTGCTGGGCAGTTGCTTTTCCAGTTGCGTCACGTATTGCTGCACCTGCTCGAGCTGTTTGCGCAGGGCGTCCAGGTTGACTGCCTGCACCAGCTTGCTGCGATATGTGGTGCGCAGTTGTTCTTCACGGGCCTTCTCCGCCACCAGTTCTTCGTCGACTCCCTTGAGCCAGAAGAACCACAGCGCGGCCAGGACACCGACGCAGACCGCCACGAACAGCAGGTTGCGGGGCAATGCCGGCCACAAAGACGGGTCGTTGGGATCAAGGCCGGTGAACTGGGCGCGCAGCTTGTCCTGCACACCCTTGAGGTCGATATTGATGTTTGACTTCTTTGCCATCACGCCACCCTGGGTCAAACCTTGCCCGCCGCCGGTGCGGTGGCTGGCGCGGCGGAAGCAGCGGGCTTAGCCGCCGGCTTGCGCAAGGTCACGCGCATGGTGAAGTTGGCCACGCGGCGCGCGTCGGTGCCGCTGACTGCAGCGTTGGCGGACACGATCTCCACCAGTTCAGGGCGCGTCAGGGCCGGACTGTTGTTCGACAGGTTGCGCAGCAGTTCGGACACGCGCTCTTGCGATTGCGCGGTACCCGTGAGCAGCACGCTCATGTTCTCCTGCTTCATGGAACGCAGGAAAACACCTTCAGGCAATTGATTGACAAGTTCCTCGAGCAGGTACACGGGGAGGTTCCGACCCGCCTGAAGGTCTTCCACCGCCGTCTGACGAGCCCGCAGCGAAGCAATCTGCTGCTGCAGCGTTGCAATGTCCTTGATTTCCGCATCGAGCTTGGCGATCTCTTGCGTGAGGAACTGGTTGCGCTCTTGCTGGGCCGAGATCTGCCCCTGGTACCACGTGAAGACGGCCCCGCCGATGATGCCGCCCAACATGGCCGACAGCGCCAACTGCGTGAAGAACCGCTCCTTCTGGCGCTTGCGCGCTGCCTCGCGGTGAGGCAGCAGGTTGATGAGGATCATTGGTAGAACCTCCGCAGCGCCAAGCCGGTGGACGTCAGATACGCCGGCGCTTCACGGGAGATCTTTCGCGCCTGAATCGAGGACCCCAGTTCCATGGCGTCGAACGGATTGATCAACATGCAGGCGAACGACGTCTGGTGCGTCACCGCCTCGGTCAAGCCCAACAGGGCGGCACTGCCGCCCGCCAACAGGATGTGGTCGATCTTGTTGTACGGCGTGCTCGTGAAGAAGAACTGCAGGGCGCGTCCGACTTCCTGGGACATGCTCTCGATGAAGGGCTCCAGCACAGCGCTCTGGTAGTCCTCCGGCAGATCCCCGGACCGCTTCTTGGCTTCGGCCTCATCGGGAGAAAAGCCGTATTGGCGAATGATGAGCTGGGTCAGCTGGCCGCCGCCAAACGCCTGATCGCGCTCATACAGCACCTCGTCGTTGCGAATGACCTGAAGGCTGGTGGTCATTGACCCGATTTCAAACAGGGCCACCAATGCATCGACACCCTGATTCGGCAGGGTCTCGATGACACGGCCCGCAGCCAGGCGCGATGCATAGGACTCGACATCCATGACCACCGGCTTGAGACCCGCGGCTTCCGCCAGACCCTGGCGGTCGGACACCTTTTCCTTGCGAGAGGCTGCGATGAGCACCTCGACATCGCCCACGGAGGTGGCGCTGGGACCGACCACGCAGAAGTCGAGGCTCACCTCGTCAAGCGAAAACGGGATGTACTGGTTCGCTTCGGACTCGACCTGGGCTTCGAGCTCCTTGTCGCTCATGCCACCAGGGAGGACGATCTTTTTGGTGATCACCGCCGAGGCGGGAAGGGCCAGGGCCACGTTCCTGGTCTTGCTGCCGCTCTTGCGGACCACGCGCCGCACGGCATCGGCCACCTCATCGAACTTTTCGATGTTGCCATCGGTGATCCAGCCGCGCTCCAGCGGCTCCATGGCACACCGCTCCAGCACGAATTCACCCGCGCGGTTGCGACTGAGCTCCACGAGCTTGACGCTCGACGTGCTCACGTCAATGCCCAGCAAGGGCGCTGGTTCTCGGCTGAAAAGCGATCCCATTGAGATCAAGATGGCCCCCAAATCGCGTGGCGCGGTGCCCCGCCAGACTTAAGAAATCACTTCAATGCTAGCAGTAAGCCCATTGAGCGGCAAAGATTTATTGCCAAACGCACAATTCGAAACGTTGTCAAAAGCCGACGGGACAAGGACCCGGTATGTCGGACGGAACGCCCTTCGACAGACCGGATCCGATACCCACATCCACCCGCTCCGGTGATTCAATGTCGGCGTCCAGACCGACTTCTAAAATGCGGGACGTTTCAGTTCCAGTTCGCATGCCCCAAGAATCCAAGTCCTCTCAAGCAGGCACTGCGAAGGCAGTATCTGCGGCTCCTCGCACACTCATCTGGATCGGTCGCTTGGTGGTGGCTGTAGCCGGACTGGCGGCTGCGGGTGTTGCAGCCTTGTTGGTGGCGGTCGGCATCGCTTTGGCGGTGGCTTATCCCAACCTGCCCGACGTCACCGGTCTGGCCGACTACCGCCCCAAACTTCCCCTGCGCGTGCTCGCGGTGGATGGGCAACTCATCGGCGAATTCGGCGAAGAGCGACGCAACCTGCTGACGATCGACCAGATCCCCGATGTGATGAAGAACGCGGTGCTGGCCATCGAGGACGCACGTTTCTTCGAGCACAGCGGCGTGGACTACCGCGGCATGGTGCGGGCTGCGTTGGCCAACCTGCGGGAAGCCAAGAGCCAGGGGGCGTCGACCATCACCATGCAGGTGGCGCGCAACGTGTACCTGTCGGCGGAGAAGAGCTACACGCGCAAGATCTACGAGGTGCTGCTCACGTTCAAGCTGGAGCACATGCTCACCAAGGAGCAGATCCTCGAGATCTACATGAACCAGATCTTCCTGGGTCGGCGGGCCTACGGCTTCGCCTCGGCGTCGCAGATCTACTTCGGCAAGCCGCTGCAGAACGTGACCATCGCCGAAGCCGCGATGCTGGCGGGCCTGCCGCAGGCGCCCTCGGCCTACAACCCGGTGCGCAATCCCAAGCGCGCCCGCGCGCGCCAGCTGTACATCATCGATCGCATGGTGGAGAACGGCTTCATCACGCCCGAGCAGGCGGAACAGGCCAAGGCGCAGGAGATCAAGCTGCACCGCGGCGCACAGGACGAAGGCCTGCACGCGGAGTTTGCCGCGGAAATGGTGCGCCAGGCGATCGTGGCCCAGTACGGAGAAGCCGCCTACACGCGAGGACTCGTGGTGTCGACGACCATCGATCCGCGCGCGCAGGAGGCTGCGTACCGCGCGGTGCGCCAGGGCGTGCTGGACTATGAACGCCGGCAGTTCTACCGCGGTCCCGAACTGTTCATCGATCTGCCAGACAACCCTCAGGAGCGCGACACGGCCATCGACGAAGCCCTCGCGGAACGTCCCGACAACGGCGATCTGCTGTCGGCGGTGGTCCTGGAGGCGAGTGCGCGCAAGGTCGTGGTGATGCGCCAGGACGGCGAGCCGATCGAAATCACCGGTGAAGGCCTCAAGCCGGTGCAGAGCGGGCTGTCGGACAAGGCCGGGCCCAACATCAAGCTGCGTCCGGGCGCAGTGGTGCGCATAGTGAAGGTGGGCGACAAGTCCTGGCGCGTGACGCAGCTGCCCGAGGTGGAGTCCGCCTTCGTGGCCCTGGATCCGCGCAACGGCCGCATCGCGGCGATCATCGGTGGCTTTGATTTCAACAAGAACAAGTTCAACCACGCCACGCAGGCTTGGCGGCAACCGGGATCGAGCTTCAAGCCCTTCGTCTATTCCGCCGCCCTGGAAAAGGGCCTCACGCCGATGACGGTGGTCAACGACGCACCGCTCTTCTATTCCGCCGCGGAAACCGGTGGCAAACCCTGGGAGCCCAAGAATTACGACGGGCAGTTCGATGGCCCGATGTCCGTGCGGCGCGCGCTGGCGAAGTCGAAGAACATGGTGTCCATTCGCGTGCTGCAACTGGTGGGCACGCAGAACGCCCAGAGTTGGGTGACGCGCTTCGGCTTCGACGCGGAGAAGCACCCGCCTTTCCTCACCATGGCCCTGGGCGCCGGTGCCGTCACGCCGCTGCAGATGGTCACGGCCTATTCGGTGTTCGCCAACGGCGGGCACCGTGTGTCGCCCGTGCTCATCACGCGCGTGACGGATTCACGTGGCCGCGTGCTGTTCGAGGCCCCGCAGACCACGCTGGACAACGCGCCGCGCGCGATCGAGCCGCGCAACGCCTTCATCATGAACAGCCTCTTGCAGGAGATCACCCGCTCAGGCACGGCCGCGCGCGCGCAGGCCACCCTCAAGCGGCCCGACCTGTACGGCAAGACCGGCACCACCAACGACGCGGTGGACGCCTGGTTCGTGGGCTACCAGCCGACGCTCGCGGCCGCGGCCTGGGTGGGCTACGACACGCCGCGCAACCTTGGCAGCCGCGAAACCGGTGGCGGCCTGGCCCTGCCGATGTGGATTTCCTTCATGCAGGAGATGCTCAAGGACGTGCCCGTCACCACCTACAGCGCGCCGCCGGGCGTGGTCAACATCGGCGGCGAGTGGTACTACGAAGAGTACGGCCCCGGCAATGGAGTGCACGGCCTGGGCCTGGCCGATCCGTGGCCAGGCGCCCCCGGTGGCACGCCGGTCGATCCCAACGGTGTGCCTGTGCCGGCGCCGCTGCCGCCGGTGGAGAACCGGCGCAGCATCCTCGACCTGTTCAGGAACTGAAGCTCAGCGCCTCGCCCGACTGCTCACTCGCGTAGCGCGAGAGGTTGGCGAAGAATTCACCATTGCCCTTGGTGTCCATCCAGGCGCGCCCGTCGTGCTTGTAGTGAAAGCCTCCAGCGCGCGCGGCCATCCATACCTCGTGCAAGGGCTTCTGCAGGTTGATGACGATCTGGCTCCGGTTCGCGAAGGTCAGGGTGATCATGCCGCCCACACGCTGGTTGTCGATGTCCGCGTCGGTGTCTTCGTTGATGCGGTCGCAGTTCAGCTCGATGGCGCGCAACAGGGCCTCGGCGCGATCCTGGTATTCGAGGTCGGTCATTACAATGCGCAGGATGTTTGGGTGGCTGCGCATTCTAGGTTCCTGCTTCGGCCCCGCTCGGGTCATGGCCTTGTCGCTGGTTCTGTCGGGCTTGGTGGCGTGCGGCCAGCGGGGCCCGCTGTACCTGCCACCCGCCAACACCCCCGAGTCCACACCCAAGCCCGCCAATGCCCCTGCCCGCCTACCTGACGCAACGCCACGGTGAACTGCATGTCGAGGACCTGAGCCTCGACGCCCTGGCCCGGGCCCACGGCACCCCGCTCTTCGTTTACAGCAAGGCCGCCATGCTGCAGGCCCTTGGCGCGTACCAGCGAGGCCTGGCGGGCCGCCCGCACCTCATTTGCTACGCCATGAAGGCCAACTCATCGCTGGCCATTCTGCAGACGCTGGTGCGCTCGGGTTGCGGACTCGACATCGTCTCGGGCGGCGAGTTGGCGCGCGCGCTCGCGGCCGGCTGTCCGCCGGAACGCATCATCTTCTCTGGCGTGGGAAAGACGCGCGCCGAAATGCGCCAAGCGCTCGAAGTCGGCATCGGCTGCTTCAACGTTGAGAGTCGCGCCGAACTGGCCGTGCTCGATGAGGTCGCACGCGCCACCGGCCAGCGCGCGCGCGTGAGCATCCGCGTCAACCCCGACGTGGACGCGCAGACACACCCCTACATCTCCACCGGCCTGAAAGACAACAAGTTCGGCATCGCGCACGGCGAGGTGATCGACACCTACCGCCAGGCGGCCGCCTGCGCGGGCCTCGAAGTGGTCGGCATCGATTGCCACATCGGCTCGCAGATCACGCAGGCCGGGCCTTACCTGGACGCGCTCGAACGCGTGCTCGATCTGGTCGAGGCCATCGAACGCACGGGCCTGCGCCTCAAGCACATCGACTTCGGCGGTGGCCTGGGCATCGACTATCGCGGCGACACGCCACCCGCCGCCGACGAACTGTGGGCGAAGCTGCTGCAGCGTCTGGATGCGCGCGGCTTCGGCGACCGCCAGATCATGATCGAGCCGGGCCGCTCCATCGTGGGCAACGCGGGCGTGTGCCTCACCGAGGTGCTCTACCAGAAGCCCGGCGAGCACAAGAACTTCCTGATCGTGGACGCGGCCATGAACGACCTGCCGCGTCCCGCGATGTACCAGGCCTACCACCGCATCGAACCGGTTCGCCCACGCGCCGACGCCCCCCCGCTCACCTGGGACGTCGTGGGTCCGGTCTGCGAAAGCGGCGACTGGCTGGGCCGCGACCGTGAGCTGGCGGTGCAACCGGGCGACGTACTCGCGGTGCTGTCCGCGGGCGCCTATTGCATGAGCATGGCCAGCAACTACAACACGCGCGGGCGCGCGGCCGAGGTGCTGGTCGACGGCGCCCAGGCCACGGTGATCCGCCAGCGCGAAACGGCCGCCGATCAGATGCGGCTGGAAACGCCGCTGCCCTGAGGCGCACGCCAGCGTCGCCAGACGCGCCAGCCCAGCAGCGTGGCCAGGATGGCCGCGTACACGGCCACTTCATTGAAGTCGTTCTTGCCCGCGCGCATCCAGAAGAAGTGCAGCACCGCGAGCCCGGCCACCGCGTATACCAGCCGGTGCAGGCGCTGCCAGCGCGACGCTCCCAGCGCGCGGATGGCGCGGTTGAACGAGGTCGCGGCCAGCGCGAGCAGCATCAGCCAGGCCAGCGTGCCCACCAGGATGAAGGGGCGCTTGGGGATGTCGGCGACCACCTCGGCCCAGTCGAAGCCCATGTCGAACCAGACGTAGGCTAGCCAGTGCAGCGTGGCGTAGAAGAACACGAACAGGCCCAGCATGCGCCGAAAGCGCGCCAGCGCCGGCCAACCCAGCGCCACGCGCAGCGGCGTCACCAGCAACACGAGCACCAGGGCGCGCAAGGTCCAGTCGCCCAGGGAACGGATCAGCGCCTCGGCGGGGTTCGCGCCGAGGCGGTCGGCCACCGCGGCCCAGACCAGCCAGGCGAACGGCAGCAGCCAGACCGTGAACACCAGGGGTTTGGCCAGCGGGTGCAACAAGGCCCGCTGAACCGCGGCTCGGCTCATGGGATCCGGCGCAGGGCCGCCCCAAGCCGCATCAGCCCACTCGGGGGCAACGACCCGCGCAGCGGCGGCGCGTGGGGGCTCATCATGTTCAGTAGAACTTGCGCAGGTCCATGCCCGCGTAGAGCTGGCCCACCTGGACTTCGTAGCCGTTGAACATCTGCGTCTCGCGGCGCTTGGCAAACAGGCCACTGCCTTCGCCGATGCGTCGCTCGGTGGCTTGGCTCCAGCGCGGGTGCGCCACCGTCGGGTTGACGTTGGAGAAGAAGCCGTATTCCTGTGGCGCCGCCAGGTTCCACGAGGTTCGCGGCGCCTGCTCGACGAAGCGGATCTTCACAAGGGACTTGCCGCTCTTGAAACCGTACTTCCAGGGCACCATCAGGCGCAGGGGCGCACCGTTCTGGTTGGGCAGCACTTCGCCGTACATGCCGAAGGCCAGCAAGGTGAGCGGGTGCTGCGCCTCGTCCATGCGCAGGCCCTCCAGATAGGGCCAGTCCAGCACATTGGAGCGCAGACCGGGCATCTGCTGCCGGTCGGCCAAGGTCACGAATTCCACGTACTTGGCGCTGCCCTGCGGCTCCACGCGCTTGATGAGTTCGGCCAGCGAATAGCCCTGCCAGGGAATCACCATCGACCAGCCCTCGACGCAGCGCAGGCGATAGATGCGCTCTTCCATGGGGGCCAGCTTGAGCAGCGCGTCGATGTCGAAGCGGCCCGGCTTGTTCACCAGGCCCTCGACCTCCACCGTCCACGGGCGCGGCTTGAGCTTGCCGGCGTTGGCCACCGGGTCGCTCTTGTCGGTGCCGAATTCGTAGAAGTTGTTGTAGCTGGTGGCGTCCTCGTAGCTGGTGGCCTTCTCCATCGTGTTGGCGCCCGCCACCGTGGACGCCTTGCCCGGCAGCGGCGCCAGCTTGCCGGGGCGCGACGCACCTTGGGCCCAGGCGTCGCGCGAGGCCCAGGCCACGCCCGCGGCGGCCAGGCCAGCCAGCCACTGCCGGCGCTGCAGATAGGCGCTGCGCGAGGTGATCTCGCTGCTGCGCGGGTGGACGAAACCGTCCCGGTCGGTTCGGATGATCATGGCCGTGTTCCCCGAAAGAGCGCGGGCGCGAAGGATGCCGCGCCCGCTGACCCGTCAGTCGTGTGATCCGCCGAAACCTTACGCGGTTCCGGAATCAGAGTTCGCCGTAGCTGTGCAAACCCGAGAGGAACATGTTGACACCCAGGAAGGCGAAGGTGGTGATCACCAGACCCACCAGCGCCCACCAGGCGGCCACGGTGCCGCGCAGGCCCTTCATCAGCCGCATGTGCAACCACGCCGCGTAGTTGAGCCAGACGATCAGCGCCCAGGTTTCCTTCGGGTCCCAGCTCCAGTAGCCGCCCCAGGCCTCGGCCGCCCACAGGGCGCCCAGCACGGTGGCGATGGTGAAGAAGGCGAAGCCGACCGCGATGGCCTTGTACATCACGTCGTCGAGCACCTCGAATGCCGGCAGGCGCGCCGCGATGCGCCCACGCACCGACAGAATGCCGCCCACGATGAGCGCCGACACGCCGAAGTAAACGAACCAGTACACGCCACCCCGCTCGGTGGCGCCCTGGCGGAAGACCAGCGGCTCGAAGCACAGCACCACGCCCAGCAACCACAGCGGCGCCAGCTTGTACCAGCGCGTCTCGCCCGCGCTCTGCTTGATGAGGTAGGCGAAGGCCAGCATGGCGGCGATGGCGAAGGTGCCATAGCCGATGAAGTTGGCCGGCACGTGCAGCTTCATCCACCAGCTCTGAAGCGCGGGCACCAGGGGCTGGATCTCGTGCGCTTCGCGCACCACGGTGTACCAGAGCAGGAAACCCACGGCCGCGCTCACGATGAGCATGGCGAAGGCGCCCATGCGGCGCGTGCCGTACTGGTCTTCGTAATACAGGTAGAAGGCCGCCGTGAGCCAGCAGAACAGCACGAACACCTCGTAGAGGTTGCTGACCGGGATGTGGCCGATGCCGGGGCCGATCTGGTGGCTCTCGTACCAGCGAACGAGGGAGCCGATGAGCGCCAGGCCCACCGCCACCCAGGCCAGGCGCGAGCCCAGGGCCTCGAAGGTATCGCCCGCGCGCGTGAACATGCCCAACCAGTAGAAGGCCGTGCTCATGAAGAACAGCACGCTCATCCACAGGATGGCCGACTGGCTGGAGATGAAGTACTTGAGCAGGAAGACCTGATCGCCGCGCGCCAGATCGGCGCCGCCACCGGGTGCCTGGTACAGCCAGATGGCCAGCAGCGCGAACACCGCGACCGCCGCCGCCAGCAGGCGCAGCGGGCGCCAGAACCAGCCCAGCCACACCACGCTGGGCACGGCGCCGGCGAGGATCCATTTCTCGTACACGTCCATCGCGCCGCCGTACCGCATGAAGGCCCAGACGGCGCCGGCCAGCACGAAGGCGGCGAACAGCCAGTCCCAGCGGTCGCGGCGCGCGAAATAGCCCGGGGCCGCGTCGGCGCCGGCCCGGGTCTTCTTGAGCTCGATGGTCTGGGAAGCGGTGGTGGTGTTCATGCGGTCACCTGGAGAGCAATCGGGTCTTGAGCTGGTCGAACTCGCGGTCGGCGTCCAGCGTCTTGCGGTTGGTGGACAGGGCCATGCTGGCCTGCGCGCCCTGCCCGGCCGGCGCCAGCCAGACCCACAGGCGGCGCTCGCGGACATAGAGCATGGCAAAGACGCCGATGATGAGCAACAGGCAGCCGAGGTAGACGACGGTCTTGCCCGGCGCGCGCGCCACCTGGAACACGCTGGCCTGCACGTGCGTGAAGTCGGCGAGCTGGAAGGTGAGGGGCGCCGGGTAGAAGAAGGTGTCCGACAGGCTGATCACGGCCTGGGTCATGAAGCGCTGGGCAGGTTCGTCGCGCGGCAGCGGCGCCAGCCCCGCCTTCTCTCGGCTGAGCTGGAGCAGCTCGAACAGGGTGCCGTTGAGGATGCGCACCAGCACATCGCCGGCGCGCTCGCGCTCGGTGTCGGGCACGTTGGCCTGCAGGAACGCGGCCACGGCTTGCAGGCCGCCCTTGGGGTTGCCACCGGCAGCGCCATTCGCGCCGTTGGCCGCATCGGCCACCGCGGTCACGCGCTCCGCACCCGCGAACAGCGCCAGCGCCCGCGAGGCCGAGGCCACCAGGGCTTGCTCCAGGTCGGCACGCCCCGGCTCCACCGACTGCGCGGCGTAGCGGCGTACGGCCTCGGCGCGCATCGCCGGGTCGTCGAGCGCAGCGCGCAGCCGCACGAAGCCATCGAGGCTGTCGTTCTCGTCGGCCGGCACGCGCAGGTAGCGGAAACTTTCCTGCGGCGTGTCGCGCAGGCCCAGCAGGTACACGCGCTGGCCGTCGAGCTCGACCGGCAGCATGTAGTTGTGGTACTCCACGGCCTGACCCGCCGCGTCGCGCAGCTTGTAGGTCACGCTGGGACCCACGTTGCGCAGGGTCTTCTCGGTCACGGTCTTGTGCGCGGCGCCCAGACGGCTTTCGATGGACTCGCGCAGGTCGACCTTGCGCACGTCGGCCCCGCCGCCGGTGGCGGAGAAGTTCTCCACGTTGATGACGCGCAGGCTGGTGAACTCGAGACCGAGCTTCTCATCGCCGTTGCTGAGCTCGGTGGAGCCGCCGATGTTGCCTTCCACCTCGAACGGCCGCGCGTGGCCATTGATGGGCACGGCCTTGAGCTTCACCCGGGAGCCGCCATCGTCGAAGCTGGACTGGTAAATGGCGACGCCGCGGTGAAAGGCCGGGTGGTTCACCTCCACGCGCGCCTCTTTCTGCTCGCCGGTCTCGCGGTCGTGGATCACGATCTCGCTGGCGAAGAGGCGCGGCATGCCGGTGTCGTAGTACTCGACGATGAACTTCTTGAGTTCCACCGAGAACGGCAGCTCCTGCAGCAGAACACCACCGGGTTGCGTGAGGATCGCCGTGCTGGACGCCGTGCCTTCGGTGACCAGCAGATTGCCGCGGAAGGTGGGGTTGCTGGTGGACAGGCGGTGCTGGGCCGGCACGTCGGCGATCAGGCCGCCGCCTTCGTAGATCTGCTTGCCGTTGAACCAGGTCTGGGCGCGCACCATCAGGTCGCCGTCGAGCACGCTCCCTACGCAGATCAACACGATGGCACTGTGCGCTGCGATGTAGCCCCACTTGTTGGCCGCGCCGGTCTTGGCGGCCACCATCCAGCCCACGCCCTGGGGCGTTTCGCGCGACTGCAGCTTTACCTTCCAGCCCGCGCCCAGCAGGGCTTGGCCCATGCGGTTCGCCGCGGCCTCGGGGGCCTCGGCCAGCTCGCCTTGTGCCTTGTGCGGAAAGGCGTTGAGGCTTTGCTCGCGGATGTTTTCCTTGTAGGCCTTGAGGTCGACCAGGATCTTGGGCGTGTTGCGGGCGATGCACAGGCTGGTGCTCGTCACCAAACAGGCCATGAACAGCAGAAACCACCATGAGCTGTAAATGGTGTACAGCTTGGCCGCCAAGAACACATCAGCCCAGAAAGGGCCGAACTGATTGACATAGTTGTTGAAGGGCTCGCTCTGCTTGACCACCGTACCGATGACCGCCGCAATGCACAGGACGACCAGGAGGGCAATAGCAAAGCGCATCGACGACAGCAACTCGACCCAGTCGCTCAACCGCCGCGAGACGGAGCGCAATTGCAAACCTTGGGTGGAGACGGTCATGACGGAGCGTGGGGGCAGAAAAAAAGGCGCGTCCCGAAGCGGAAAGCGCCCTGTTCAGATGGGATTCGAGGCCGGCGGTTCAATTCACCAGAGGGCGGGCCGCATTGTGGGGCCAAACATCAACTGGCGCTTATATCCCGATCGGGCCGAGGGCGCGGACGGGCCGCGCGGCGCTCAGCGCAGGCCGGCGATGTAGTCGGACACCGCCTTGATTTCGCGGTCGGTCATCTTGGCGGCCACGCCAGTCATCTGGGCGCTGTTGGCGCGCGTGCCGTCGCGGAAGTGGCGCAACTGCGTGTCGGTGTAGTCGGCGTGCTGGCCGGCGAGCTGCGGGAACTGCGAAGGAATGCCCGCGCCGTTGGGGCTGTGGCAGCCCGCGCAGGCGGCGATGCCGCGGTCGGCCAGGCCGCCACGGTAGATGCGCTCGCCCAGCTTCACCAGATCGGCGTCGGAGGCGAAGCCTTCCTTGGCTTTCTGCGAGGCCAGCCAGTACGCAATGTTGCGCATGTCGTCGTCGGACAACGAGGCCGCCATGCCTTGCATGATGGCGTTCTTGCGTTTGCCGGACTTGTATTCCTGCAGTTGCTTGACGAGGTACTCGGGGTGCTGCTGCGCCAGCTTGGGGTTGGCCGGCGTGGTCGAGTTGCCGTCGGCGGCGTGGCAGGCCACGCACACGGCGCCGTAGGAGGCGGCGCCCTTGGCCAGGTCGGGCTTGGCCGACTGCGCGTTCGCGCTCAGGGACAGGGCGGCGGCCGCGGCAGCGACCAGGAGGGAGGCATGCAATTTCATGTCGGGCTGTCGTTGCGGTCGACGGATACGTGGGGGCCGAATCGATGTTCGGCTGGACAAAACCGCCGGATTTTACAATGCACCCCCAACCTGGTTCCCAATGACCCACGACCCTACTGCGGACCCTGGCCGCGATCCCCGCCTCGCGCACGGCTGGCTGCACACCGCCCGCTTCCTCACCACCGCACCGCAACTGGAGCACCTGCCGGCCCTGGAGGTGCCCGAGATCGCCTTTGTCGGGCGCTCGAACGCGGGCAAGTCCACGGCAATCAACACCCTCACCCAGCAAAAACGCCTGGCCTTCGCCTCCAAGACGCCCGGACGCACGCAGGCCATCAACCTGTTCTCGCTGGGCAAACAAGGCATCACCGACGCGGTGCTGGCCGACCTGCCGGGCTACGGCTACGCCGCCGTGCCGCGCGAAGCCAAGCTGCGCTGGCAGCGCGTCATGGCCAACTACCTGCTCACGCGGCCCAACCTGGCAGCCGTGGTGCTGCTGGTGGACCCGCGCCTGGGCCTGACCGAACTCGACGAGACACTGCTGGAAGCCATCCGCCCGCGGGTGGAGCAGGGGCTGAAGTTCCTGCTGCTGCTCACCAAGGCCGACAAGCTCACCCGCACCGAGGCCAACAAGGCCCTGGCGATCGCCAAGCTGCAGTCGGCCGGCGGCGAGGCGCGGCTGTTCTCGGCGCTGAAGAAGCAGGGACTGGACGAGGTGGCCACGCTGCTGTGGCGCTGGAGCCATGAGCCGACCGACGACGGTGGCGGCGAGAAAGGCAACGGCCTCGATCCCGGCGAGGCCGAACCGGACGCACTGGATTGAGCGCCTGACGGCGCCTCTCCACTAGAACAGGTAGAAAGGAGGCGCGCCTGGCGGGCGCGTCTTGAAGCGCTTGTGCACCCAGTAGTACTGCTCGGGCATGTCGGCGATGAAGCCCTCCAGCCGGCGGTTCATCTCGGCGGTGTCGGCGGTCACGTCGCCAGTGGGGTAGTCCACCCAGGGTGAGTGCACCGTGACCTCGTAACCATCGGGCACCAGCCGCGCCGTCACCGGCACCACCTGCGCCCCGCCCAGGCGCGCCAGGCGCGGCAGCGAGGTGAGCGTGGCCGCCGGCACGCCGAAGAAGGGCACGAAAACGGCGTCGCGCTCGCCATGGTCCATGTCGGGCAACAGGTACAGCGGCAGGCCCTCGCGCAGGGCCGTGGCCAGCGCGCGCAAGCCCTGGCGCTTGCCCACCACGTGCGGATGGCCGAAGCGCTGCCGGCCTTCGGCCATCCAGCGGTCCACGTCGGCGTTGAGCTGCTCGGCGTACAGGCCGCAGAAGCGACGCGGCAGGTGCGCGGTCAGCGCCGTCCAGCCCGCGTCCATGCCCACGAAATGCGGCGCGAAGATCACGGTGGGTGCCTGGCCCTCGAGCACGCCCAGGTCGCCGCGCAGCAGCAGGCGCTGCTTGACCACGTGGCCCGGCGCCTCCCAGAGCCAGCTGCGGTCCAGCCAGGCCTGGGCGAAATAGACAAAGTGGCGCCGGATGGCGGCGTCGCGCTCGGCCTCGGAGTGATCGGGAAAGCAGGCGGCCCAGTTGGTGCGCGCGATGCGCCGCCGCCGCGTGGCCACCGCGTGCAGCGCGGTGCCCAGCGCCCAGCCCAGGGCGCGCACCCACGACAAGGGCAAACGAGCCAGCAGGCGCATGAGGCCCAGCCCCAGCCGGTTGCTCAGGCTGGCCCTCGGCACGGTGTCTGGCGCGGGTGCGGGGGACGGGGTGGAAGACGGCATCAGCGCGGCTGCTTGTAGCGGTCGTACGACCACAGGTACTGGGCGGGCGATTCTCGCACCAGGGATTCCATGGCCGCGTTGACGGCGCGGGCCGCTGCCTGAGGATCGGCCGGCAGCGGTTCGGCCAGCGGCCGCACGTGCACCACGTAACCCTGGCCCCAGGGCAGGCGCTCACCCCAGCTCAGCAGCACCTGGGTGTCGGCCGAGCGCGCCAGCCGGGCCGACAGGGTCATGGTGTAGGCGTCGCGCCCGAAGAACGGCGCCCAGACGCCCAGACCCTTGGGCGGCACCTGATCGGGCAGCAAGCCCACGGCCTCGCCCGACTTGAGCGCCTGCACCAACTGGCGCACGCCCGACAGCGTGGTGGGCGCCGTGCGCAGACCGGGCCGCTCGCGCGAGTGGTCCACCAGTTCGCGCAGCCAGGGCTGGCGCGAGGGGCGAAACAGCACGGTCATGGGCCGCTGGCCGCCGAAGCGCGCGGCGTAGGCCTGGGCCGTGATCTCGAAACAGCCCAGGTGCGGCGTGAGGAAGAGCAGGCCACGCCCGGCCGCCATGGCGGTCTCGATGTGCTCGGCACCGTCCCAGCGCACCGGCACCGGCGCCCCCAGCCAGAGCCGGGGCAGTTCGGTCACGAGCTTGCCCGACTCGGCCACCGAGCGCCAGGCCACGCCGCCCGGCAGGGCGGCCAGCCGGGCATTGGCCAGCAGGCGGCGCCGGTAGCGCGGCGACAGCAGGAAGCTCAGCCAGCCCAGCAGCACCCCCGCGCCGTGCAGCACGGGCAAGGGCAAACGGCTGCCGAGTGTGAAGAAAAGACGGATCAGCGTGGCCAAGGAAGGGGTGGCGGCGTCGGCGGCTGCACTAGAATCGGGCGATCGCCGAGTTGATGAACTGATTGCGGGGCGATTCACAAATACCGCTAAAGCGTTCGCCGACTTTTGAGAGACCGGCAACGCCGATCAAGCAACCTCAGGAGTTTAAATGGCGAGCGATTTCCTCTTCACGTCCGAATCCGTGTCCGAAGGCCACCCCGACAAGGTGGCGGACCAGATCTCCGACGCCATCCTCGATGCGATCTTCGAACAGGACCCGCGCAGCCGCGTGGCCGCGGAGACCCTGACCAACACCGGTCTCGTGGTGCTGGCCGGCGAGATCACCACCAACGCCCACGTCGACTACATCCAGGTCGCGCGCGACACCATCAAGCGCATCGGCTACGACAACACCGAATACGGCATCGACTACAAGGGCTGCGCGGTCATGGTCTGCTACGACAAGCAGTCCAACGACATCGCCCAGGGCGTGGACCACGCCTCCGACGACCACCTGAACACCGGCGCTGGCGACCAGGGCCTGATGTTCGGCTACGCCTGCGACGAGACGCCCGAGCTCATGCCCGCGCCCATCTACTACGCGCACCGCCTGGTCGAGCGCCAGGCCCAGCTGCGCAAGGACGGCCGCCTGCCCTTCCTGCGCCCCGACGCCAAGAGCCAGGTGACCATGCGCTATGTCGATGGCAAGCCGCACAGCATCGACACCGTGGTGCTCTCCACCCAGCACTCGCCCGACCAGAGCGAGACGCCCACCAAGATGAAGGCCAGCTTCAACGAAGCCATCATCGAGGAGATCATCAAGCCGGTGCTGCCCAAGGAGTGGCTCAAGGACACCAAGTACCTGATCAACCCCACCGGCCGTTTCGTCATCGGCGGCCCGCAGGGCGACTGTGGCCTGACCGGCCGCAAGATCATCGTGGACACCTACGGCGGTGCCTGCCCGCACGGCGGTGGCGCCTTCTCGGGCAAGGACCCGTCCAAGGTGGACCGCTCGGCCGCCTACGCCGCGCGCTACGTGGCCAAGAACATCGTCAAGGCCGGCCTGGCGCGCCAGTGCCAGATCCAGGTCGCGTACGCCATCGGCGTGGCGCGTCCCATGAACATCACGGTCTACACGGAAGGCACGGGCGTGATCCCCGACGAGCAGATCGCCCAACTCGTGCAGGAGCATTTCGACCTGCGCCCGAAAGGCATCATCCAGATGCTCGACCTGCTGCGCCCGATCTACGGCAAGACCGCCGCCTACGGCCACTTCGGCCGGGAAGAGCCCGAGTTCACCTGGGAAAAAACCGACAAAGCCGCCACGCTGCGTGCAGCGGCCGGCCTGAAGTAAGCCAAAACACTTCACACCAAGCCCCGCCGGCGAGAGCCCGCGGGGCTTTTTCGTGGAGAAATGCGCCGGAAACACCCCGCTGTTGCTGAGCGGACTGGCTGAATTTTTCCGTTTGGCATCCGATATCTACCGGCAAGGAACCCTTTCGCCGAGTCAACCGTACCGGAGCCTCCATGGAGATCGACCTGCCCCTCACCGGCCCTGCCTGCGACAGCGCTGCCGGCCTGTTCGACCATGCCCCCTGCGGCTTGATCGCGCTGGACGCCGAGCTGCACTGCCTGCGCGCCAACGGCACGCTGCTGCGCTGGCTCGGCCACGCCGACGCGCCGGCCCACGCCCTGTCGGGCGTGTTCGAGCCCGCCGACCACGGCAGCCAGCAGCAGGTGCGCCTGCACCTGGACCTGCTGCGCCAGACCGGTGAACCCCAGACGCTCGACCTTAGCCTGCGCCGCGCCGACGGCAGCGTGTTCCGCGCGCGCCTCACCTCCTCGGCCGTGCTCGACGCCGACGGCCACTTCCTGCACAGCAGCAGCCTGGTGGTGCCCGCGCCCGAACCCGTGGCGGCGACGGCCACCGCCGCGTCCCCCACCGAAGCCCTGCTGCGTGGGGTGACCGACCGCATCCCCGCGCGCCTGGCCTACTACGACAAGGACCTGGTGTGCCGCTTCGCCAACCTGGCGCACGCGGCGCGCTACGGCAAAAGGCCCGAGCAGATGGTGGGCTCGCACCTGAGCGAGGTGGTGCGCCCCGACGTGCTGCCCGAGATCCTGCCGCGCGTGGCGGCCGCCCTCAGCGGCCAGCGCCAGACCTTCGAAGCCGAGCGCCTGGACGCCGCGGGCCAGCGCTGCTACTTCGAGATCCACTACATCCCCGACCAGCAAGGCAACGAGGTCAAGGGCCTGTTCATCGAACTGCACGACATCAGCGAGCGCCGCCGCACCGAAGAGCTGGTGCTCAACGCCAACCGCGACCTGGAAGAGCGTGTGCAGGAGCGCACCACCGAGCTGTACGAAAGCGAACAGCGCTACCGCCTGATGGTGGACGCGCTGCAGGACTACTGCATCTATTTCGTCGACGACGGCGGCCGCATCACCGAATGGACCGAGAGCGCGCAGCGCCTGCACGGCCACGCGCGTCCGCAGATCCTGGGCCAGAGCTTCTCCGTGCTGATGAGCAGCGACAACGCCGGCGAGGACGAGGTCGATCCGGCCCAGGTGCTGCGCCTGGCCAAGTCGCACGGCCAATGGGAATCGCGCGGCTGGCGCCTGCGCGAGGACGGCTCGCGCTTCTGGGCCCACTCCGTGGTGACCGCGCTGCGCAACGAGCGGGGCGAACTGCGCGGCCTCTCGTGCATCACGCGCGATATGACCGCGGCCAAGAACCTCGAGGACGTGATGAACGACCTCAACCGCGAACTGGAAAAGCGCGTGGCCGAGCGCACACGCCAACTCGTGGCCGCGAACAAGGACCTCGACGTCTTTTCGCACATGGTCTCGCACGACCTGCGCGCGCCGCTGCGCCACATCTCCAGCTTCACCGGCCTGCTCAACGAGCAGCTCGGCGAGTCCGAGGACGCCATGGTCCAGCAGTGCCTGCAGTCGATCGGCAAGTCGACCAAGCGCATGAGCCAGATGATCGAGGGCCTGCTGGAGTACGCGCGACTGGGCCGCGTGTCCATCGAATCGCAGCCCGTGCCGCTGAGCCCGCTGCTGCACGGTGTGGTCGCGCACCTGCGCCAGGAGAACGCGCAGCGCCAGATCGAGTGGGTGATCGACCCCGACTTGCCCATGGTGCGCGGCGACGCCATGCTGCTGGCCCAGGCCTGGGGCAACCTGCTCGACAACGCCGTGAAGTACACGCGCAAGCACCCCAAAGCGCGCATCGAGGTGGGCTGCAAGGCCAACCCGGTGGGCGGGCACATGTTCTACGTGAGCGACAACGGCGCAGGCTTCGACCTGGAGAAGGCACACAACCTGTTCGTCATGTTCCAGCGCCAGCACCACTCGATGGACTTCGAGGGCAACGGCACCGGCCTGGCGATGACGCAGCGCATCATCGAACGCCACGAAGGCCGCATCTGGTGCGAAACCGCGCCGGGCCGCGGCTGCACCTTCTACTTCACCCTGCCCTTCGACGGCCCGGAGCACGCGCCCGAGTTCACGGCATCGGCCATGGCCGCACTGGCGGCCTGAGCGCGGCCAGGGTCCGTCGCGCATGGCCGGGATAATCCCCGGCCATGCCTTCTCCCGCCACGCTGTTCGACCTCGGCGCGCGCACCGCCCTTGTCACCGGCGCGGCGCGCGGCCTGGGACGGGCCATCGCCCAGGCCCTGGGAGCGCACGGCGCGCGCGTCTGGCTCGGCGGCCGCGACGAAGCCACCCTGCGCGCCGTGGCCGAGACCATCGGCCCGCGCGCCCGCCCCCTGCCCTTCGACGTGACCGACCACGCCGCCACCAGCGCGGCCGTCGCCCGCGTGCTGGCCGAGGACGGCCGGCTCGACATCGTGGTCAATACCGTGGGCCAGCGCCGCCGCGAGCCCTTGCAGGCCCTGCCCGCCCAGGCCCTGCGCGAGATGCTCGAATCCAACCTGGTGGCCGCCTGGCATCTGTGTCGCGAAGCCAGCGAACCCATGCGGCGCCAGGGCCATGGCCGGCTGATCAACATCACCTCCATCGCCGGCCCGCTGGCGCGCGCGGGCGACGCGGCCTACACCACCAGCAAGGGCGGACTGGAGGCCATGACCCGCGCGCTGGCGGCCGAACTGGGGCCGCACGGCGTCACGGTCAACGCCATCGCCCCGGGCTACTTCGCCACCGAAACCAACGCGGCCATGGTGGACGACCCGGGCGTGGCCGACTGGCTGCAGCGGCGCACCTCCATCGGCCGCTGGGGCCGCCCCGAGGAAATCGCTGCCGCCGCGGTGTTCCTGGCCTCGGATGCGGCCAGCTACGTCACCGGGCAGGTGGTGGCAGTGGACGGCGGTTACCTGGCGCACTTTTGAGGGGCGCCCGTGTGGCGTCGCCTTGAAAACCCCGGACCCGGCCTCCACCATTAGCACTCGCTGGCGCTGAGTGCTAACATCCGCGCCCGTGTCCCGGCTCCGTGCCGGACCCCCCTTTTCCCTAGCCCTCTTTTCCATTCAGGAGATGCAATGAACCTTCAGCCTCTTGCCGACCGCGTGATCGTCGAGCGCGTCGACAGCGAAACCACCACCGCTTCGGGCATCGTGATTCCCGACGCCGCCGCCGAAAAGCCCGACCAGGGCATCGTGCGCGCCGTGGGCCCGGGCAAGACCAACGACAAGGGCGAGACCAAGGCACTGACCGTCAAGGTCGGCGACCGCGTCCTGTTCGGCAAGTACAGCGGCCAGACCGTCAAGCTCGACGGCAAGGAATTGCTGGTCATGAAGGAAGACGACCTGTTCGCGGTCGTCACGAAGTAATCCCTCCCCCTGATTCGTATTGAAGGAGCCAAACATGGCAGCTAAAGACGTGGTTTTCGGCGGCGAAGCGCGCGCCCGCATGGTCGAGGGTGTGAACATCCTGGCCAACGCAGTCAAAGTGACCCTGGGCCCCAAGGGCCGCAACGTGGTGCTCGAGCGCTCGTTCGGTGCCCCCACCGTCACCAAGGACGGTGTCTCGGTCGCGAAAGAGATCGAACTCAAGGACAAGCTCCAGAACATGGGCGCCCAGATGGTCAAGGAAGTCGCTTCCAAGACCAGCGACAACGCCGGTGACGGCACCACCACCGCCACCGTGCTGGCCCAGGCCATCGTGCGCGAAGGCATGAAGTACGTGGCCGCC